>NZ_CP036276.1:6200428-6513904 GCF_007747995.1 Symmachiella dynata
TCAAAGACCGCAGTCACGGTCGAGAAGGACCGTTCTCGGCTGCTGAGGGTCGATTTGGCCCCGAAACAGCCCCGTAACGGCTCACCACACACCAAATTGCTGATTTTTCCATGTTGAGAGACCGGTCGTACGCTGGTGAAGCGTGTGAATTTTCGCTAAACTGTCCCACTTGAATTCAAAGTCGCCCTCTGGGAGCGACTGTTATATCAATGACTGCTGATGTATTGTTTCGAGGGAAACACGTAAGCTTATGCCCAATCTGAAGAGCCAAAAGAAACGACTGCGACAAGACGACAAGCGCCGTTCACGCAACCGCATAGCCCGGTCATCGCTCCGTTCGGTGATTAAGGGATTTCGCACCGCTGCTGTGGGTGACAATGCCGAGGAGAAGCAAGAGAAGTTTCGCCTGGCTGTCAAAAAGTTGGATCAAGCCGCTGCCAAAAACCTGATCCACAAAAACGCCGCCGCGCGGATGAAATCGCGATTGAGCAAACTGCTCTAACCCAGCAAAGCTCTATAGCAGCAAGACAGACAACGGCATCAAGCCGCCTCACAATTTGGGCGGCTTTTTGCATGCGCTGACATAGACGCCGTTCCACAACAGATTGGATTGCGTTCTCACCAAGCGCGGAATCTGAGAAGCATTCTCAATCCAGGAAATCTTCGTCGATGATATCGGGGAGACCTTGCTGTGGGTCATCCATGGGGTCATCGCTGAGGTCGTCGCCTCTGCGGTCATCGTCCTCGAGGTCGCTTTCACTGCGTCCATGGTCTTTGCGGCTACTTTCTGTGGGGCCATTCTCCGTGGTCGCTGCGTCTTCGATGTCGCCGAATATGTCCAGCCAATAATCCACTTCTTGATCGCTCAGATCGGGATTCTGTTTGGGAGAAGGGGAGGGGGGCGTCTCCTCTGGCGGCTGGCGGTGTTCCCAGCGGGTGTACCACGCTTCGCTGTCAATGAAACGTGATTTGCGCCGCGAGGCGGCTTGTTGCAAGCGGCGGTCGCCCGAGATGACAGTGACCTGTTTGGGGGCGGAATGTGCCGCGATCAATTGTTCGATCGCGGCGTCAGCTTCACCCGGCGCATCAGCGAATTGTACGGTCATGCCAGCGACGCTGTAGACCGAGAGTCGACCGGGCGGCGGTTCCCAGGCGTCGAAGACGATTGTGGTTCGACGGCGGGCCTCGGCCGAGAGCGCGGACTTGAGAAATCGCAACAGCCGGTTGCGGCACCGCTCTAAATCGCCCGGGCCATAGTTCGGGCGGGCCATGCCGGCCGCGTGCATCAAGTTATAGCCGTCGATGATCAGGAACTCTCGCGCCATGAGATGATTCCCTCCCCCGCGGCAATGACTAAAAGGATGCCCACGCGTGGCACCGCAACTGTAAGCAGTCACGTTACCTTACACGAATCCCGCAAGAAATCCTACAGGATTCGTGTCGACCACGCATCTCATCGAGCGAGGCAGCCTGCTATGGGGCGTTGGCGCGGGAGACTGTTTCGCGGCGTTTGGTGCCGGTGAATTGCTCCTGCGACGGAGTCGACAGCCAATCGCGATAGGTGTTGAGCGTCGCCACGTAGTTCAGGAATCGCGCATCGGCTTCGGGCAATGCGGCCACCAGCGACGTGCTGAGTAAGTCGGGGTGGCTGGTCTCGTGCAGACTTTGGAGGTAGTCCAACAACACTTGTTTGCCGTCGGGAGTGCTGTGCAACATGAAGTGCACCCAAGCCCACGATTCGCGGTAGTCGGCGCGATGCATTTGTTCAACTTTTTCCAGCCGTTCCAGCCGGCGGATATCGGGGCGCCAACCACTCTGAACGGCTCGCGCCAAACGGACGGCGTACTCGTTGTTCACGGTGCCCGGTTCGACTCCGGGAACTTCAAAGTATTCAGCAAGCCCTTCGTCTAACCACAGCGGCACGGTCTGCAGCGAAGCATGCAACAATCCATGTGTGAATTCATGCCGTAAATCCTCGCGGATTTTGTCGCCCCAAAACGTATAGACGGCCAGTTTGTCCGGTGTCCCAATGAAATAGGCGCGACGGAACGGCAGTCCGGGATAGGTCTCTTCGATGTACTTGCGGTATTCCATTTCGTTGGAAAACAAGTAGACGGTGACCTTTTCGCCCGTTTCGTCCTCGGGGAGTTGCAGTTTTTCGTGAACCTGCTCGCGGAGTACTTTCAATTCTTCCACAAGCGGATGCTTGGCCCCCAATTTGAGATCGCTCATCACGACCAATTGTTCAGCGGCGACGGAATGACGTTGCGGCAGTCCGCCATCGCTCTCCCGCTTTCCCATCAATTTAGAGATCCCGTTGCCGCTGCCAGCCGAGTGGCAACCGGCGAGCAAAATCAACGTCAAACCACACAACCAGACCATTGGCAATTGCCGCAGGCCGTGTTGGAAGCGGCAGGTCGTTGTTGTGGGCCGCATTGGGGATACGGGCCGGTGATCTTGCGGTGAACTCAAGTGAGCATCCTTGCCAGGTGTAGAAACAACGCATCGTCGGCATCCGCGCCGAATCAACTTAACGGTCTTCCGTTTGTACGGTTCTTATCAATTTTTCGTCCAGTTCGAGCCTCAATCTTTTGCCAAGTCGATTTCCATTCAAGGAAATACCGCGAACCAAGATAATTACGTAGGAATCTCAATCGGTCACTCAATTGAATTTCCGACAAAAACGTCGACGAAACATTCAGCCGTGTCAGGTTTTGCAGCATTCGGTCCCGTGGAACGCGGGGCCAACGGCGGATTGCCTCAAGATCGAGCAGCCAAGTGCGATCATCGTTGTCGTTTTGAGAGACAAGAATGTTTTTGGATTTGAGATCACGATGTTCAAAGCCGCATGTGTGTAGCCATCGCAATTGGCCAGCCAATGCGACAGTCAGGCGGCGAACGATCTCTCGTCGTTGCCGCTGTGGAAGCCGCACTAAGTGATCGTGATGCCAGTCGAACAGCGTGGCGGAGTCGGGAATCGATTCGGTGAGCAGGTATTGCCGCACATCGAAACCCTGCGCCGACTCCACAAACAACAGTGGCTTGGGGGTCGCAATATCGCGCCGCAACAACGCGTGTCCGTTTTCCCATGCGCGGCGCACACTCGATCGTCCGAGCCATTGCGACAACAGCGGCAGGATCCCGCGGAGCTTCAGGCTTTTCCAGAATAGTCGTGGGTATTGAGGAATCGTAGGAACGGCAACAGCGGCAACGCGGCGCTTCGTTGATTGTTTGTACCAAGCAGTGGCTGCGGCAAAAATGTGCTCCGGTTGTGCGCAGATATCGCGCACGACGTCGCGTCCCAAGACCGTCAGACCGCGCCCCCGCTGGGAACCGACGCGGAGTTTGACCAGATGCCTTGTCCCTTGCCGCCATTTGCGATCCTTGCGTCGCCAATGCCGCTGCGCACGGCGCGAACAACAGGCTTGCACGTCACGTGCCATTGAATTCACCGAACCGGAAAGTCCCCGCTGTGCGCAATAAGCACGAAAGAACCGATATCGATCCGCGCGCGTGGAGCGGGTGGCGAAGAATTGGTGCAGCATCGCCAGGTTTTGTTGCGCGGCTTCCAGTCCCAACGATTTTTGAATGTGCGCGCAATGCAGGTCGATGAGCCACAGTTGCACCGGCGCTGCTGGTTGATCGCGAATCAGAATATTTCCCGCGTGAAAATCTCGGTGGACAATACCCGCGTCATGGAGTTTTCCAGTGAATCGTCCCAGCTCGACAGCCAGTCTACGGCGAAACAAGGACGCATCAGCTGTTGGCATTGCGGCAAATTGCGTGCGTAGGAACCCATCGAGCGGCTGCGTGCCGGGGATTTCTCGCGTGACGAGGTAATTGTCCCACACAAAACCGCCGCTGCGCGTTTCCGCCCAAGCGACCGTCTCGAACGTTGGAATGCCAAGCGCACGGACCCGCGCCGCCATGCGTTGTTCCAACACCGCCTTGGCAGGGCGGATCACGTTTTGCAAAAACGGTTTGATGCCGGCGACTTTGTAATGTTTGATGTAAAACCGTCCCGCCGCGGTGTCGAGGCGAATCACTTCGCGATGGGCGCCGGTCTTGATCACTTCCACCCGCTGCTGTTGTTCCCATTCGCGCCGCCGCAACCCGTGGGCATCCAACAACTCCTGCTGCAGATCGCTACGAATCTGCCAATGCGTGTCACCGCATCGCACAGTCGCGAATGTCGTTTCGCGCGGCGCTGCGGACATGCGGAGCCGGGGCGAAGATCTGAGGGAGGTTTTTAGGGAGGTCACGAAGAGACGGTTTTTCTTGCGCGGATGGGGAGAGGACGGATGAGGTTGGGAAATCGGTTTTTTAGTGAGTATGCAACTGGACGATTATTCTGGTTTGGAATTCCACCAACGCTGAGTCGCTTCGGATGCGTCTTGTTGAAATGGGGAAATGATGTCGTTGATCAGTCCACTGGCGATCGATCCACCCACCAAATCCCCATGACCGGCGGCGATCATATTCTCAGCCAAAGTCGTATGTTCGTTCCACTGGGAAGCCGGCCAATCGCGGATGTCGACATAGGCGTCGGTCAATCCCGCCTGCTTTTTGGGAACCAAATGATACGTCTCATCGGTGCGGACGAGATGATATTCAAAAGCGGCAAAGACCAAGCCTCCGCCGAGCATGGCTCCAAATACTACGGCGATTAATCGGCGCATAGTTTATGTCCGTTTGATGCAATGAGCGAATCGTTGAAAACAGTGATGTTCCGACGGGTCTAAGCGTTCTAGACGCCGATCCCGGTCCGGCAAACGGGGCGGATTCTCTCAAAATCGGGCAACTGCGGCAAGACGGGATTCGGGACCGCGCGTTATCTCAAAACCGGGCATTTTTCGATAGCCGTATCACAGCAAACAGGTCATTCGAGGGAAATATCTTGAATGACCTCGGTCTCACCGTTGGGGTTCTTGTAGACGACTGTGATCACATCGGGGTGGGAACCGTCGGTGTAGACAATGAGCTCTTTTTTCGCCGGATAGCGGTCATCAGGCAGTCGCAATTCTCCCGTGACCTCGACGACCTTATTCTTATACGTGGCGTCAAAATCCAAGACCTGCAATGAGTCGCCGGATAACCATTCGACCGTGACCGGAATCCGAATGATATTCCTGTCGACGGTTCCATCATGAAATTTCACGATGGCCGTTTCCTGCACGTCAGTCCACGTGAGGTGTTGTTGGCCGAAGTGAACACACCCGGTCAGCAATACAATCAATGACGCCAGCACGATGAGGTTTTTGACATTCATCCTGAACACCCTTGGCAACGAGCCCAACCGATCAAAAAGCGGCTGTTCGTTTAGGGGAATTCGGAGATTTTGTCAATCCGAAGGGCGGTGCGCAGCGGGATACGTTCTTCTGATCGGGCGTCTAGCCGGGGGCGGAAACGCCCTCTTCGCCGGGATGATCAGGCTGCTTCGGATTCACGTGCGCTCTCGTCGGTTGTCACCGGTTCTTCGAGCAGTGTCGTGGTCGCTTCAGCTTCGGCCTCGTCGCTTTCAGCGTCATTCTCAGCGACAATTTCGTCAGCGGTAGTCTCATCGACCGTGTCGGCCCCCGTATCACGTAGGCGGATGAGGCCTTGACGGCCCAGCGAGGTCAACTGGTAAAACACGCCTTCGTGGCGATCTGCGAGCTCGAAATCCAGAAATCCGAATGCGATCAGTTTTCCATGAATTCGCGGCAAATGCTCTTCGGCAATCCCCTCGATGTCGTGGACGCGGGTCAAGCGGCCCTGTTCGTCCGGTGTCGATTCGGAGTAGGCGCGTAGCACGTCGAGCCACTCGGGATTATCTTGCAACTGACTAAGCTCATAATTGATCATGCGCAAAATATCGGACAGCCGGACAGTGGATATCACACGAATGGACACACCCCATATAACCGGCACGATCGAACCCGGCTGCCAGTTTTGAGATAGCACGGCCGCGAGTCCCCGAGTGGCGTCACATATTGGTGAGCGCGTCGCCGGCATCGCCGAGTACGGTATTCAGAGCGGCCTCGACAGCGGCGTGGTGCCGACGATCATTGGCGTAGATACGGCACACCGCTGAACTGAGCGGGACTTCGGCAAATAATTGCGAGTCGGCCAATGCACGCGATTCGCCCGTTGCGGGATTGAAGAGATAATTTTGTCCACCGGTGGGCAAGCGAGTGCTCGGCCGATGGTAGTGACGAGCGACGTCGATTTTCAGGTTGGCGTCGCGCGACTCGGGCGGCATTTTTTCACGCACACGGCGCAACAACACCTCCGGTTCGGAAAAAATCGTCATCCGTTCCGACAGCCCCGCGTGAAAATAACGAATTCGTTCCGCTGCAACCTTCCAAGCCACATCTCGCCGGAAGAGCAGCCGCCAACTTTCCCCCAACCGCCGCAGGTCCACATCCGCGGCGTCTCCCCAACGTTCGACATCGACCATCAGTGAAAACTCCGTAAACCGCCGGTAGCGGTCCAGATCATCCAGCGGATTGGCCGGGAAGAGTTGCTGCATACTTTCCGTAAAGATCTCTTCCAGCGCGACGTCGAGTCCGCGGACTGCACGATGAAAATAGATCGTGCGAAACAGATTCGCGCGGACTTCGATAAAATTGATCAACGTCGGCAATCCCCGCGGATGGATGGTCAGGCCGGCGGGAGTGAAAAAGCTGTAGTGAATCAATCGCGAGATATCAAAGGCCCGCGTGTTGTAGCCGGACATGTAACTGTCGCGGAGCACAAAATCCATGTTGTCGACCGTGTAAATGCCGCTGAACAGACTTCGTAAATGTCGCAACCACAAAGGGCGGTCGGTGTCTTGCGGGTGATCGGGGCGGGGGCGGCGAATGAGCCAGGCAACGTGCGCCGGATCGAGTTGTTCATCATCGCCCAATGCACCGAACGGGCTGCGGCGGATCTTTTTGAGCAATTCGGCGAATTCCTGTTCAATCACCGCCACACCCAAATCTTCGTGGGTCAGCGAAAACTGTGACAGAAAATGGTCGTCGAAGAAATGCCCGAACGGCCCATGTCCCACATCGTGCAACAGAGCCGCCATACGGACCAAACTGTGAACATATCCGGCCGAAGGCGTTTCCGGGCAAGATTCGAGTAACGAAACATACCAGCGCTCCATTGTTTGCGATGCGAGGTGCATGGCTCCCAAGGAGTGCGGGAATCGGGTGTGTTCGGCGGAGGGAAACACCCAACGCGCGGTCTGCAATTGATGAATCTGTCGCAACCGCTGCACCCACGGGTGGTCGATGATCTCTTGCTCGGCGACTTCGCCGGTCGGCAAACCGGATTTGGCGATGAAGGGAATGTACCCGTGCAGAGGGTCGTGGGAGAGGCTTTCGCTGGTAAAATCGCGTATCACTGGTGTACAAACTCCGTTAAACTGGGCGGGCCGTATCATAGTCGCGCCTTGCCGCGCGGACTAGGCTTTGACAAAAAAGGGGGTTGGTGTTGGCCTCCTCTTCCAACCGCGCCTACTTGATTTCCCAACCAGGAATGCCCCCTACGAAATGTCTACGGAAATCCCTCCTCCAAACATCCCCCTGGCCGTCGCTCGTCAACGCATCCGTCGCTCCTCACGCGTGCTGGCTGCCGAACGCGTGATGCAGGTTGTGGGGGTTGTCTCCATCGTATTGCACCGCAGTTCACGCCAGTGGGAATCGATGACCGATCTTCCGCTGGGAATTGCGACGTTGGTGATCATGTCGGTTTTTGCAGTCGGTTTGGGTTTGCGGTACTACTGGGCCGTGAGCCATAAGTCCTTCGTTGCAGAAAACCGCGTGTCACTCGGCGTCGTTGGATTGTGGTTGTTGGGTGTTCTCATCACATTGGTTTTCGGTGGTGGCAGTGAGGGACGCTTTGGCACGATCAACAATATCAGCGAAGCGGCAATTTTTCTGAGGACGGGCGTCGGTTTTGTGATCCTGGTCCGTTGGATCTCTTCAGGCGGACGTAACCCCGCATTTATTTTGGTCGCCTCGTTTCTCGTGCTCGTGGCAGTGGGGACGATCCTATTGATGCTACCCCGCGCTCGCGCTGAGGTCGGACAGGGGGGCGCGCCGTTTCATGTGGCGTTGTTCACAGCGACCAGCGCCAGTTGCGTGACCGGTTTAATTCTTGTCGACACCGGCACCTATTGGAGCGCGACCGGTCAAACCATCATTCTCTGTTTGTTCCAAATCGGCGGGCTGGGGATCATGACTTGCGGGTCGCTGTTCGCGCTGGTTTCGGCGCGGCGCATGCAAGTCCGTGAAACCGCTTTTTTGGCTGATATGCTGGAAACGGAAAACACCGGCGCGCTGCGCAAGTTGATGACTTCCATTGTGCTGTTTACCGCGACAGCGGAATTGATTGGAGCGGCCTCCTTGTGGGGACTTTGGCCCGAACTGCCTTGGTATGAACGGGCGTTCCACTCGCTGTTTCATTCCGTCAGCGCCTTTTGTAATGCTGGCTTTGCCTTGATGCCGGATAGTTTTTCCAGCATGCAAACCCGTTGGCAGATCTGGGCCGCGGTTCCGGCATTGATCATCGTGGGGGGCCTGGGTTTTGCAGCGATGGCCGATTTGGGACGCGTCTTTCGTTGGCGAATAACGAACCGGACCCGCGCCGGCAGCGTGAATGTGCCGCACGGGCGGATGCGATTGGGGAATACTTCTTGGTTAGTGGGCGTAACAACCTTGGGGTTATTGGCCTGGGGAACGTGCGGGTTTTATCTGTTAGAATCCGGCGCTTTGATGCAGGATTTGACCGTGGGCGAACAGGCTTCCGCTTCCTGGTTTCAATCTGTCACCTTCCGCACGGCTGGATTCAATACGGTCGACCTGGCTGATCTGCAACCGGGAACCAAATTCTTTGGGATCATGATGATGTTCGTGGGAGCATCCCCCGGTTCCACTGGTGGCGGAATCAAAACGGTTTCGTTCGCGCTCAGTATCTTAGCGGTGATTGCGCTGCTGCGTGGTCGCGAACAAATTGAATTGCGGGGACGTACCATTCCGCAGTCGATCGTGAAACGCTCATTGATGATCGTGGCGATGGGAATTTTTTGCGTGCTGACAACCACGCTGTTGATTGTGGTGATCGAAAACCAGCCGGAGTATTTTTTGGATCATCTCTTCGAAGCGACCAGCGCCTTTGCCACGGTCGGGGTCTCGACCATCGACACCTCGTCGCTACGAATCCCCTCGCAATTCGTGATCATTTTAACGATGTTCGTGGGGCGAGTCGGGCCGTTGACGTTGATCGTGGGACTGGCCGGTAGTGGAGACAATGGCCGATACTCCTATCCCGAAGAGCGGGTCTTGCTCGGTTGATGTACGCCATCGGCAAGATCGTCAGCGCTGAATCCGCAAGCGCGGCAGCGCCGCCTGCAGTGCTTTTTCTGCCGTCGGGGTGATAGCGGTCTGCGACAAATTCAAATTTTCCAATCGTCGACAAGCATGCAGGTGTCGCACGCCTGCGTCGCTGATTTGAGTGTCGGCCAATTCCAATTCGTCCAACACAGGAAATCCGTGCAACGCAACCAATCCGGCATCGGTGACAGCGGTCCCGGACAATTCCAGTTCCTCTAGATTTTTCAAATCGCGGATTTCGGTGATCCCCGCATCCCCCACCAGCGTGCCATTGAGATCCAGATCCTTGAGCTGTGGGAGTTGGGTCAAATGCTGTAGACCGCGATCGGTGATCGCCGTGTCGTTCAATTCCAAATCAATCAGCTTGCTCATCAACTTGAGGTGCACCAAACTAGAATCAGTAATCGCCGTCCGCGATAGATCCAGGTCGCGCAAATGGATCAGCCCAGCCAATTCCGAAACGCCCGTATCGGTGATGCGTGTGCCAATCAAATACAGACTTTTGAGTTGAGTCATCCGCCCCAGGTCGGCGGCGCCGGCATCTGTGATTGCAGTGTCGTCGAGACGCAAAATATACAACCGCCGACAGGGGGTGAGGTGCCGCAGTGCGACGTCGGTGATCTGCGTTTCATTGAGTTCTAATTCTTCCAAGTCCGCAATGTCGGCGATCCGTTGCACCAGTCGATCATCAGCAGCAGTACGATTGAGCTGCACCTGTACGGCCGGTCCCAGATGCCAAGGCCACATTCGGCCCCGCGCCACGACGTCGATCACCCCACCACTATCGCGGATCTCGGCAAACAACGCTGCGTGTTGGCGAGATATCCACCACATCTTGCCCGCCGAATAGGCAACCTGAGCGCACAGCAAACAGGCCAGACAGGCGATCCATTTATGATGACGTTTCAATTTCATTCGCAATGGCTGGTTGATTGGGGAAATACCTCGGCAAACGACCGGGATGCTAGCGGATTTTTGCAATTGCAGCGAGAGCGACTCAATTTGTTTCTGAGGCCATTTTGCTATAGTGCAATGTAGCTATCTGTTGAATTTGGGTGCAGTTGCACTATTCACCAGGCAGCTCGTTGGTAGGCAGGACAGGACCTTCTTGGCTTGAGAGACGTTTTTTATGGAATTTCGCGAAACAGCACTATCCGGTATGTATTTGATTCTCCCCCGGGTCTTTGAAGATCCACGCGGGTTTTTCATGGAAACCTACCATCAAGCAAAATTTGCCGCCGCGGGGATTCCAGCAGATTTTGTGCAGGACAATCATTCCCGCTCGGGCCGGGGTACTTTGCGTGGTCTGCATTATCAAATTCAACATGCCCAGGGAAAATTGGTCCGCTGCGTTCGCGGCGAAATCTATGACGTCGGCGTCGACCTCCGCCGCGATTCGCCAACGTTTGGACAATCGGTGGGCGAAATCCTCAGCGAAGAGAATAAACGACAACTGTACGTCCCTCCCGGATTTGCCCACGGATTTTGTGTCGTCAGCGAGATCGCCGAAGTCACCTACAAATGCACCGATCTGTATCATCCAGAATACGAACGCAGCCTGCTGTGGAACGACCCACAACTTGGCCTCGAATGGCCAATCAAGGACCCCACCCTCTCCCCCAAAGACGAAGCCGGCATTCTCTTAGCCGATGCGGAATGTTACGAGTCGAGCAGTGATCTGTGATCCCTCTTATTCTGGCCACCGACCACTAGCCACCGGCCACTCTCTCTAGCCACCGGCCACTCCCTATTGGGCACGAGAAACCATGAAATACGGCGCCCACGTCTTCCTCTGGCAAGACCGATACGATGACAGCGCGTTATTGCGCATGCTCGATGATGCGGAAGCGTGGGGACTCTCTTTTCTCGAGGTCGCCATCGGTGATGACATTCACTTTAACGCCAGCAAGCTTGGTGACGAAGCGGATATGCGAGGGTTGGAATTGGTGTTCAGCCCGGGTGGGGCGTGGCCGATGGAGTGCGACATCTCCTTGGCAAATGCCAGTGATCCGCACCCGGCTGTGCAATGGCATCGACGCGCCATCGAGCAAGCGGGGCGTGCCGGAGCAGTTGCTTATACTGGCGCCATCTATGGTCATCCTGGTGCCGTCCGAAAGCAGCGTCCTGATGAGGATGAACCCAAACGGATAGCCGAGTCCCTCAACATACTCGCTGAAGATGCCGCTGATGCCGGCGTGCAGCTTGTCTTAGAGCCGATGAGCCACTTCCGCACTCACGTGGCCAATACGCCGCAACAGGTCAATCTTTTGATCTCACTGGCGGACCATGAAAACCTCTTCAGCCTGTTCGACACGTACCATCTGGTCACCGAAGTGACCGACTTTGCCGCCGCATTCGAGGAAATGCGTCCGCACCTGTGGGGACTGCATGCTTGCGAAAACAATCGCGGCGCCCCGGGAACCGGTTTGCTTCCTTGGCAATCGTTATTTTCCGCGATGAATGCCGCCAACTGGCAAGGCTACATCGGGTTTGAAAGCTACAACTCGACTTGGCGCGACGGCGACTTCGCTTTGGAGCGGGGGATGTTTCACAACGTCTGCCCTGATGCGGAATCGTTCATTCGGCACTCGAAGTCGTTTGTCGAAGCGGGATTGTCTGGCGTAGATTAGCAGTGCAGGGGAGGCATGCTGGTTGCGGAACTCCAGCCTCGCAGCGTGCTGATTTCCAGCAGTCCGGGAGGGCGAAGCTCCTGCTGAGCCGCATCGGTAGACTGGGCGTGATCTGCGAAACTGTTGTTCGAATTACACGAATTGGTGGTGCGCGGCTCGGCGAGAGCCTCGCCCTCCCGTTGCGTCCTGTGAGGTGGATTCGCTAAACGTTCAGCATACGCTTAGCGCAATTCAAACATGGATTGCGTTTTAACGACGCCGTAATTGTCGGGGAAGGTGTGAAAAGCGTGGACGATCAAATGGTCGGCGGTTGCTTCGGTTTCCATGAAACTCAGCGGCGTCGGCGCTAAGCGGCCGGCCGCGTCGAAACGGTGGGCCAAATCGGCCTTTGAGCAATCCGCTAGCAGTTCCTCGTGAAAATGCAGGAAGACGTCCGGCTCCAATTTCTCCAACTGGAAACTGACGTGATAGTTCACGCCATCGGCGAGCTGCAGGCTTTCGCAGCGATGCCCTTGCACTCCATGCGACAGAATCCGTCGCCGTTTGGGCAGCGGGTGCTCCCGACCGGTCATCACCTCACAGAGCATCTGTCCGTTGCGGCAAAATGTGATCACGTGGCCAGCGTCGCAGATCTGCAATTTCGCTTCGTAGTCGTTGCTTTTGATCGCTGCCGAGGCATAGACATTGATCAACTCGGGATGGAGTTCGCGGCTGAATAGCCGAAACACCAACCGTGCCACATCGGGCCGAGCAAAATCAACGTCCATCGCTCCACGCTTTCACTGAAAATCACAACCGCTATGGGGTGTGGTTGCATGCGAGGCTGCACAACCGGTTATCAAGACTTGATTATAAATCGAATAGGCGGGAACCAACAGAGGATTTTTGTGGGAAAATTGGCCAAAGCAAATGAATCAATCGATTCGCAAAAAAGGGGCTTGACAGCGAGGCGATCGACAGTTGTTGACGGGCTCCGCCATGAAACAGAGAGCCGCTGACAGCAACGCTCAAGGGCTCGTTTTTTCGGCGTATTCAATCTTGCAACCGCGTTGTAATGTCTCACCAGACGCAGGACGCTTTCCCGACAGCAGTGCGCGGATGGCATCGCGGAGTGACTGTTTCGTCACCTTGTCGGGATCGTCGTGATTGTCCAACGCCCCCATATAGGCGACTTGGCGTTTGCGGTCGAGGACGAAGAATTGCGGCGTTCGCACGGCTCCGTAGTTGCGTCCGACTTGTTGGGTCGGGTCGCTGAGATAATCAAACGGCCATTTGTGTTTCGCCGCATGCGTGCGCATCGACTCCAACGAATCGTCAGAGACATTGATGGCGACCAGCGCGACTGGATCGTCTGCGAATTCCTTGAGCAGTGCCGTCAGTCGCGGGGCGTAGAGCCGTGAGGCGGGGCAATGATTGTCTGTAAAAAAGAGCACGAGGATATCGTGCTCTTTGTAATCGGCCAGTTTGTGCGTCTTGCCATCGGTCCCCCGCAGGTCCGAAAAATCGGGTGCGGGGGCATCGACGTCGAGAACCTTATTAAATTTACCTGCCAACGCAGCCTCCACACTGATCGTGACCACGACCAGTGCCATCCAGGTCAGGATGCAAGCGCGGCGGTTTCTCGAAGGTTTAGGCACGGCAGGTTCCGTCTACGGTTTTTGCAGCTTCGCGACAACTTCCATCACCGTCTTGCTGTCTTTGGGTGCTTTGACGGAGGTGTCTTTGTGCACGATTTTTCCATCCTGATCGATCACGAACGTCCAGCGACTGGCAGTCACGCCGCGCGTCAGGACTTGCTCTTTGCCTTCAAATTCAAACTTGAAGTCGCCCCCTTTTCTGAGCGGGACACCGAAGGCCTTTGCCACCTCGCCTTTTTCATCGGCCAGAAGCGTGAAATTTAACATGTGCACTTTTTTGAAGAGTTGGTGGTTCTCCGCAGAGTCGCCACTCACGCCGACGACTTCAACGTCTTTGCTATTCAACTTCTCCATGTCATCGCGGAATCCACAGGCCTGTTTCGTGCAACCGCCGGTGAGATCGGCTGGGTAAAAATAGACGACCAGAATTTTTTTGCCAACATGATCGGTCGATTTCCACTCTTTGCCTTTGTCATCCACACTGGTGAATTCGGGCGCTTTGTCACCGACTTTCAATTTCACAGGCTTTTCTTTGTCTTTAGCGGCATGTGCCGCTCCCGCCACCACACAGCAGGCCGCTACCGCGCATGCAATCACCGAAAGCCGTTTGCAGAAGTTCGACATGTTTCCGTCCTCACTTGGGGGAATGGTTGGTGTGTTCATCTTCGGTCGCATTTGAACACCCGGCAATTCCGCGCCGGAAGTACGCGCCAGCAGATGATTTCAGGGGTGGGGGAATTCGCGGAGCAGTTGAGCTCTGTTTGTTCCTCACACGAAAAAAACGAGGGGACTCGCTCCCCAGTCCGTCGAGCATCGAGCCGACTCTCAGTCTGTATTGTCCTAGGCAAGTTGTCAACTCGGCAGGCCGCCCGGTGGGTGACTCTTCTCCGCAGTCCTCAAGGCCCTAAAAAGGGCCGATTTGCAACCGCGCGACCTGGCCTGCCAATCCAGAACGCCAAAATGCTCCCTGGTCGTCAGACATCCACCCGGCACAATCGGAATACGCTGTGCATTATCGGGTTGTGTACTATGCCCTACAGGGCGGTGGGGGAATTCCCCGCTTGACACAGGCTGTTTGAGTGGGACAATTGTATGTATTGTCCCTATCCTGAGTTGCGCCTTCTGCACCGAGTTCACCATGCAGGCTAAGTTGATCCCTAAACCGAGCGGGGATCCCATTATCATCGCCGACGACTTAACGCTTGTGGGGCGGCACCGCGAGTATTGCGATGTCGTGATCGACAGCGGCAGCATCTCAAAACTCCATTGCGTGATCGTCAAAACCGACGGATTGTTGTTTGTTCGCGATCTGGGAAGCACCAACGGCACCAAGGTGAACGGTCAACGCATTACCCGTGGCGCTCTGCTACCGGGGGACGAACTGGCCTTCGCCAAGGAAAAATTCGAGGTCTTTTTAGGCCCCGATGTCGAGGAAGCGAGCAATCCCGACGAGACGGAAGTGGTGACGGAATTCAGCATTCCCGCCGTCATGCGTCCCAAACGGGGCGACGACGAGATCGAATTCCTCCCCGACGATTCTGCTCAGTAAGCTTGGCAGATGCGCGTTATCCCGCGTGTGGCCAGCTTACATCTTGCAGCGTCAACACAGTTCCAGACGCCTCCATTCTCAATTCGCTCCCATCTTCCAGCGCTCATTCCACCTGCCGTACGTGCAGCCAGTGGCACACAAACTCCGGGTTCTGTCACGCCCCATGCTCACGGACTGCTTGCGGTTGTTGAATTGGAAAGCTAGTAAACCCGAACGATTGAAGTGATTCTGCCGGAAATGCCGATAACGGAGTTAGGGAGTTTCCACATCCGTTTCTGAGCAGGTATCTCACAACATGCGTTGTTTGCTGGCATTGACCGTCTGCCTGCTGTTTTCCGGTTGCATTGTGCTGCAACCGCGCGCCGAAAACCCCTTTCCCAACATGAACACCATTGCCGTGGTGCCGTTTTTCAATCAATCGGCAATGCCGGGGGAAATCAACGATTTGGGCCGGACGTTCGGTCTGGCGTATGCGTCGGAACTGCAAAAAATCCATGGCTACGACGTGCTGCCGTTGGGAACGGTGGAAACGGCGATCCTGGAAAACCGTCTTCAATTCCGCAACGAAAATGATGTCTTGGAACTGGCGAAGCTGCTGGAAGTCGATGCGGTCGTCATTGGCACAATCACCGCCTTCGATCCTTGGTACCCGCCCAAAATCGGTTTGAAGGTCAATTGGTACTCGACCAAAAACTGGACGATGTTCCCTGACGGAGAACCGTGCGGACCGTGTGAGGATGACGAACTGGACGAGAACGGAGATTGCCCCTGCCATTACAATTTCCCGAAACTTCGCACTAAAGACAACAACAGCATTATCCGCGGCCAAAACGCAGCGCCTTTGCTTGCCGACAGCAACCAAGCCGTGCCGTTGTTTGGATACGAAACCAATTACCCCGCAACGAGAGCGTTGGGAACATCGCGCGCCAATCGCCCGCTGACTGCATCGCCGACACCGGTCCCATCCGGCCAGTTTCCACCGGTGGCGAGACGTCGTTTTCCTGCTCCCAACTTAGAATTGCTCTCAACTGCGCCGCCGGTTTCATCGTCGCCGATTCAATTGCTCCACCCGGTTGCGCAAATCCCGTTGGGTGAAGACCCGGCACAGTACGGACCGATTGTGCGGCAGACTCCGCAAGTCGTCGCACTCGCCAATCAGGCGCCGTTGGCAGCCACGCCGGTCCTGCAGGCGAAAGGCGATTTTGCGGTCACACCGCCTCCGCAACTGCCCACACCGATGCTGGAAAAACAGCAACTACCGCGACTGACTGCTCCTCCGCCGGCGACAGAAGAAATTATCTTAGAGCCGGTCCCGCTGCCGCCGGAATTATTACCGACGCCCGGGATGTTCGTTGAAGTTGAGCAAGACCACACGAAACCGGTGATGTCCTATACCAGAATGTTCGATGGTAAGGATGAGGCTGTTGTGGCGCTCTTACGGGATTACGTAGAGATCACCGGCGACAAACGTAGTGGCGGTTGGGAAGGCTATATGCAACGTACCGATGATTACATCACCTTTTGTTGCCACATCATGATTATCGATACGTTGACACTGCACGGCGGCGGCTTGCCGACGAAAGTTTGGCTGAAGATCCGAAAAGACCGATAAGCCCGCATTGAGATACCGATAAAGAGAGTGGCCGGTGTTCAGTGGCCAGTGGCCGGATTGAAGGCTGGTTAGATGGGGGACGGTTATTTCCGTCGCGACGACCCCCTCAGCCTGAATTGGCCAACTCGACAGTCTACAGCCTAAGGACGACAGCCTAGAAACAAGGTGCAATGATGCAACGTGGCGTGAATGTCTTGGCGTTGGTGAAGGATTCCGAACGGTACGTCTTTCTGTACGACGAAGAAAGTGCCGCGACGTTATTGCGGACGTTGGGCAAATATGCCAGCGACCGCGAGTTGAGCTTCTCCTGGTACGACGCCGCCGTCCTCAGCCAAAAAATCCGCCGCCTGGCCCGCGAAAACCAGGAACAAGCCGGAGCACTGGGCGAAATGGATCGCTGATTTTAGGCGTTAGGCTTTAGTCCTTAGGCTTTAGGGTTTGTGGGATTAAAGCTTGAGTGTTTGGATGAATCTCGCGCTCCCCGGTAACGACGGCATACAACCGCCAATTCTACAGTCTAAGGACTACAGCCTACGGCCTCCCACCCCATGCACACCGCCATCGCTGACTTCCTGCGTTATCTTCGTATCGAGCGTAATGCTTCGGAGCTGACGATCAAATCTTATAAGGAAGATCTCGATAGTCTGCTTGAGGCGCTTGATGAACGACTGGGTGGGGTTCCTGAGGCGGTCGATCAAATCAATATCAGTACGCTGCGGGCTTACATCGCTTATCTGCATGATTGCGAATATGCCCGCACGACGATTGCCCGGCGGTTGGCTTGTTTGCGAAGTTTTTTCCGCTACTGCCATCGCGAAAAACTGGTCGAGTCCAACCCTGCCAAAGCGCTACGCACACCGCGAGCAGGAAAACGGCTGCCGCACTTCCTGTCGACCGAGCAATTGGCGACGCTGCTGGAAACCCCGTTGGCCAACACGTGGGACGGACTTCGCGATCGGGCGATTCTAGAAACGCTCTACTCTGCCGGCTTGCGGGTCGCCGAATTGGTGGCGGTCGACATTGAGGATTGGGATCGCGACGCGGATGTGCTGCGTGTGATCGGCAAAGGTCGCAAGGAACGCTATGCCCCGATTGGGTCGTATGCCGCTGAGGCTTTGATCCGTTGGTTGGAGTGCCGGGCGACGCGTCCGAATATCAAACCAGAAGCCCGTTTTGCTGTGTTTCTCAACAAAAACGGCGGGCGGCTCACGACGCGGAGCATCGGCCGCATGCTCGACAAACATCTCAAGACCGCCGGCTTGGACCGCATCACCAGTCCGCACACCCTGCGGCACAGCTTTGCCACACATCTATTGGATGGCGGGGCCGATTTGCGGAGCGTCCAAGAACTGTTGGGCCATAAGAGCTTGACCACCACCCAGATCTATACGCACGTCAGCACCAAACGGCTGCGTGAAGCGTATCAACTGGCGCATCCTCATGCGGCTAAGAAGGCTTGAGGCTTGAGGGGACAGGCTTGAGGGTGAGGGCTGTCAAATCGCTTGAGCGACTCTTTGTATCGCAGCCCGCCTGAAAAAGGTTGCCAGTGGCACCCCAGATTGGGACGGTTTGAGCGACTTCTTGTATCAAAGATAACGACGGGGTCGGCCGCGCCGGGTGGGGGATGGGGGGGGCAGATTGCCCGGGAAGCGGCCAACGCTCCGTCGCGATGAAAGGCTCAATTTTCGATGGTCCGTTGCTTGCTGATGGTGACGACATTGCCCGGGGATTGATATTCCACCGAATCTAGAAAGGCCTTCATCATGTAGATGCCGCGACCGTCAAGCCGTGTGAGGTTTTCCGGCAGCGTGGGATCGGGGACGTTCTCGACATCGAAACCGGCGCCTTCGTCCTCAATCTGAAACCAGCATTTGTTATCGCAGATCGTGGCTGTCACGTACACTTTTTTCGTCGGGCACATCGAGTTGCCATGTTCAAACGCATTGAACACGGTTTCCTGCAGTCCCATTTGTACGGCATATTGATCGCGTGGATAATAGTTCAGTTTTTCCATCGCCGAAGCAACGACATCCTGAACACCGGCTAGTTGATTCGGGTCGCTGAGTTCCCACGATAGCCGCACTGCCTGATTCAACACCGGTCGTGCGTATTGCTGGGCGTCGTTGTTTGCGAGTGTGTTTGTAGAAACCATGAAAAGGTTCCCCCGTAATAGACAAAAAAAGACAGAGAATCGAAACGGAAAAAGATGAATCGGTGGGGCTGCAGCAGCATTCATCGAGCGGTTTAGCTGCTCAACCAAGTTTGATGAATCGCGCGAATGTGGGCGATCGCGAAAGCGAATCCATAAAAATCATGAACGACGACCCCGGCCGAACCGGTGGTCGCCCCAGAATCGGAGGGGACCGGTTTCTCGTTGCCATCGGCTACGTTGAGGAGAGGCTCGCCAATGAACAACCGATCCTGCTCCGAGAGGGGCTGTCGGCACCTGGGACAATGTGCGTGCGTTTCGGATGTGGAAAGGACTAAATTGCATTGACATTGATGAACCGCCATGATTGCCCTCCCTGTTCGAATGGGGGACGATGAATCGTCCCCGGTTGCACGGTATAAATGAGTGAAAATCGATACACCCATAACGCGGTTAAATCGCATCAAACCGGCAAATTCGGGACAGGGATCAGGCAAGAATCCACGGATTGCTTCGCTTTTACAGCGGATTTGTGCGTACGTTGCGTGTAGAATAACCGGCGATGGTTGTCCGGTCGTTTACCGGAGGAACGATGTCGATTTTAAAGATGTCGATTGGGGTATTGCTGCTATGAATTCGCGATCAGACCAGACAACAGAGCTCCTGCAAATGGCGGCCGCCGGCGATGAAAACGCGGCGGACCAACTGATGCCGCTGGTCTACGACGACTTCCGGCGTCTGGCCAACAGCTATTTGCAACAAGAGTCGCCGGGGCATACCTTGCGGCCAACGGCACTGGTGAATGAGGCCTATTTGAAATTGGTCAACCAGACCAAAGTCGATTGGAAAAGCCGCACGCATTTCTTTGCCGTTGGCGCTCAAGCCATGCGACGCATTCTGGTGGATCATGCACGGAGCAAGAAACGCGTCAAACGGGGGGGCGGTGCACGACGCATCTCTTTGGATGAGGAACTGACGGTTTCGCCGCAGCGCAATGAAGATGTGTTGGACTTGGATGAGGCTCTGAAGAAAATGGCGGAGGAGCATCCGCGGGCAGCTGAGATCGTTGAGTTGCGGTTCTTCGGCGGCCTGAGCGTGGGTGAAGCGGCCGAAGTCGTCGGCGTCTCCGAACGGACGGCGAGAAACGATTGGACGTTTGCCCGCGCCTGGTTGCGACGCGAACTGGCCTTGTAGAATCTCACTTTCTCATTGCAGAACATGACCCCCACTTCACATTTCCGAGATATCGGTCACCGCACCCAATCGTTTTAAAGTGGGCAGACCGCGATTCGTCAAAACCCCTCTCCCTGCCAAAGGCGTTGATTTGTGATTCCGGACCGTAACAGCCGCATTCGAGACATTTTCGTGCAGGCGATCGATTTGGACAAAAAATCGCGCGCGAAGTTTCTCGATCAGGAATGCGGCGACGAACCGGAGATTCGCGCAGAGGTCGAATCGCTGCTATCGCATCATGCTCCCGATACGATTCTTCCGGAGGGACTGCCGGACAATCCCATCGCAGCGGCGGCAAGCGGTGTGAATCAACGACCATTCCGTCGCATCTTCGCCACGACGATTCGTGAAATCATCGAGCGAGGCTTTCGTCATCGTTTTTGGCGCAACATGATCCTCTTTGTGCTGGGAATCCTGCTGAGCGGCGTCGGGATTTGGATGTATTGGGGCATGGAAGAATCGTTGCGAAAGATTCTGGCCACCAAGTTGGAATCGTTGCTGGATGCTGACATCGCTGCGTTGGAAATCTGGATGGAAGATAAGAAATCGTCAGCAGAGGTCTGGGCGCAGCAACGCAACGTTCTCGCTGCCACGAAAGAACTGGTGGCGCTGGCGCAGTTGGAATCCACGACCCGCGAGGACTTGCTGAACTCCCCCGCACTGGCGCGCATACGGGAGGAGTTGCACGTGTTTCATCACCGCGAGGGCAACTCCGGTTTTGCCGTAATTGACCGCACCGGGCGCGTTTTAGCGTCTGAGCGGGACGACGACATTGGAGTCCGCTTAGAAGCAGGGGGAATGGCCGAATTGGCCAAGGTGCTCGCAAACAAAACAACGATCACCAAACCATTTCCACAAGGCGCCTTTGCACCGGATCAAACCATTCGCCGCGATGTACCGGTCGTGTGGGCCAATGCTCCGGTACATAACGCCCAGAACGAAATCATCGCGGTGCTGGGATTCGGCTGGTTGGCCGATCATCAATTCACCCGCGTTCTCTCGGTCGGGCGCATGGGACGTTCGGGAGAAACTTATGCGTTTGATTCGCAGGGACTTTTGTTATCGGAAAGCCGTTTCGACCCGGAACTTCGCCGCATTGGCTTAATTCCGGATACGCCCGACTCCCGTTCGATTTTCACCGTGCATGTTCGCGATCCGGGGGGAAATCTTCTGACCGGTTATCGACCGAAGACTGCGCTACGCAACCGCCCCCTGACAAAAATCGCCGCTGAAGCAGTCGCCAGCAGAACATTGCATGACCCCAAGCTTCGCCGCGGCGTGATCCTTGACCCTTATCGGGACTATCGCGGTGTGCAGGTGATCGGTGCGTGGCAGTGGTTATCGCAATACAACATGGGAGTTGTGTGTGAAGTCGATAGCGAGGAAGCGTATGAGTTGTTGCGGTATCCGATTGTAGCATTTTGGATTCGTACCGGATGTTTGGCGCTGGCCATCGGCGGATTGCTCATTGCTGCCGCGCGGATTGCGATTCTCAAAAAAAAAGTAGGAACATTTCAGCGGCTCGGTCAATACTCGCTGCTACGCAAAATCGGTGAGGGGGGAATGGGCGAGGTCTATCTCGCCCGCCATGCGCTGCTGCGTCGCCCCACAGCGGTCAAGCTTCTAAAAGGAAACCGGCAGCGGCGCGATGATGTCCGCCGGTTCGAACGCGAAGTGCAGTTGGCCAGTCAGTTGGAACATCCCAATACGATTGAAATCTATGACTACGGCCGCACGTCCGATCAGGTATTTTTTTACGCGATGGAGTATTTGCCGGGGATCTCGTTAGCCGAACTGGTCGCGCTGAGCGGTCCGCTCCCCGCAGCGCGAGTCATCTTCCTGTTGCGACAAATCTGTGGGTCACTTCGCGAGGCACACAGCATTGGGTTGATCCATCGCGATGTAAAACCGCAGAACATTATGCTGTGCGACCTGGGGGGCGAAGCCGATTTTGTGAAGGTTTTGGATTTTGGCTTGGTCAAAAGCGTCAGCGACACTGGTGGAACGAAAATCACATCGCCGGCAATGATCGTGGGGACGCCGATGTATATGTCGCCGGAGCGGTTGCAAACACCGGACGACGTCGATGACCGTTCTGACATTTATTCCGTCGGGGCCGTGGCCTATTTTCTGCTGACAGGTCAGCAACTATTCGACGGCATGAGTCAGATGGAGATCGTCTACCACGCTGTGAACGAGATGCCCGTCCCGCCGTCGGAAATCGCAAAAACGGCGGTGCCACCGGCGCTGGATCGGTTGGTGATGGACTGTTTGGCCAAGTCACCCGCATCGCGTCCGCGCAATATTCCGGCAGTATTGGCGATTCTGGAACAACTGGCCGAACACGAGGTTTGGACGACGCACGATGCACGCAAATGGTGGGATGCCAACGTGGCCAAACTGCGAACCACAACCGCCATCGCTACGTTGTTGGAGACTCTACCGGGAGCGGCGGAGACAGTCGCCCAGACGTTTGCCGCCAGTTCACCGACGAAACAGTGATCGGCCGGGCCACCGCAAATCGAAGTGAATTCGAAAAACGGGCGTCGTGTGGTATAACTCGGCCAAACACTATCGCGCCGCACGCGCTGTCGCGGCGCAATCGATAAATTCGATTCATCATTGATAAAGGAAAAACTGGTGGGAAAACTGGGACTGGCATTTAAGTCGTTTTTTCGAGTGTTCGGAAATGAAGAGTTCGCCAAATCGGTGGAGCAACTGTTGAGTGGCAAACAACTGACCGCAGAGACCCCCGCGACGCCACCTCCGCCCCCCAAACCACCGGCGCCCAAAAAACCGGCACGCAGCGATGCGGTGAGCCTGTTGTCCGCCCTGCAGCGCGAAGCGCGACTGTTGGATTTCCTGCAAGAGTCGATCGCTGAATATGAAGACGCGCAAATCGGCGCCGCGGTCCGCGATATCCACCGGGATAGCGCCGCCGTGATTCAACGGATGTTTGCCCCGGCCGCTGTGGTTACCGACGATGAAGGTGCGTCGCTGGAAATCCCCGCCGGCTATGATCCAGCTGAGTTCCGGCTCACTGGAAACGTAGCGGGCGATCCGCCGCATCAAGGGACGCTACAACATCACGGCTGGAAAGCAACACGGTGCGACCTGCCGCAATGGACTGGCGGCGATGCAGCCGCAAACGTCATCGCCCCGGCGGAAGTCGATGTGACGTAAGGCGTGAGACGTGAGACGTGACGGGACAGGCTTGAGGAAGGGTGTGCCGTTTTGTCTTTCCTCACGCCTGTGACCTCAAGCCTCAAGCCTCCCCCCTCCAATCCTTTTAGAATCTTTTTAAGATCGTTTGGACTCCTCCCCAGTTGTGACCTATGTTTGATTTGTCAGGCAAACGTTGTCAGGCCGCTGCGACCTGTTTGTACGAAACGGGAGCGGGGCGGACCTTCAGTTTGCCGGGTATACACGCCGTAAGTAACATCTCCTTCAAGAGATGCTGATCTTTGAGGCGTGGCAAGGAGAGCTGGGAGCTTCGAGGGGACCTTGCCACGCCTTTTTTCTATGCGCTGTTACCCCTTGCCACCCCTCTCCGCACCAGGTGGCAAGATATTCCGGTTGGTCGAATCAGGGCGAATAACTGAATTTTGCCGATTCTGGCCGAAGCCGTTTCCCCTGTGTCGCCGATATCTAGACCGTAGCACCTCTGAGGTTTCCTTCAGCAACCTCATCTTAAATTTACGGTCCAGCAATTCAAATATCGGGCGGTCATTGCCGTGCGGAAGATTCCCTCTCATTCATTGGAGCGTGTCGACGCATTCTTTGCTGCGCAACAACCGGGCAAACGCATCTCGCGAGTGTTGTTGTGGAGCGGATTGATTGTCGGTGGCTTGCTGTGGCTCCCCACGGTTTTGCCTGACCAACCGACGGTCGACGACACGCCGTTGACGGTCGTCGATCCCTTTGTCAACGTGCCGTCGATTGGCGAATCCACGAACACCGTTCATTTTGAACAGCGCAACTAATGCCGAATCAGGTTGGCAGGATGAGTACCTCTCCATTGTCACGCATACAACCCTCACTCTTTGTAGCTCTCATGATCGCCGGCATGCTGGTGAATATTACGGGCTGCGCTGGCCCGGGCATGCGCCTGTCCATGGCACCACGCTCGGCCGAAAGGCTGGGAGTGGAGAATGCAGCCGCCCTGGAACAGATCAATCAACGCTATCAAGCGGGCGATTTGCATGGTGCGTATGATGCCGTCAAGAAACACCGTCGCAAGCACCCCTACTCCTGGGAAGCGCGCATCACCGAAGCCTGTATCGCTGCCGATTTGGGACGCACCGCGGAGAGTATCCAAGCCTGGCAAGCGGTCGTAACCGCGAAGCCCCAGTCGGCCAAAGTACTCCATGAAGCGGGCATGCATTTGGTGCAATTGGGAGCGATCCCGGCTGGTTTGCCTGCCCTTCAATCAGCGGTTGAACGTGATCCCAGTAATGTGAATTACCGTTTGGATCTTTCGGCAGCGTATTTAGCGTCGGGGAATTCGCATACTGCGCAAGAGGTCTTGATGCAGGCTCATCGCCAACTCCCCCAAGAAACAGCTGTGCCGGTCGCGATTGCACGCCTCTTTGAAAGCCAAAACGTTCATAACCGCGCCGCCCACTATTATGGTGTGGCGTTAAAACAATCGCCGGACGATCCCACACTGCTCCGCCAACGGGGACGGATGTGGTATCAACTGGGGAATTATGAGTTGGCGAAAATTGATCTGGCCGCTTGCGAGACCGCCATGATTGCCGGTGAACATTGGCCGGCCCTGTTAGAGTATGGCAAAGTCTGCCTGAAAATGGGCGACGCTCAATCTGCCCGGCGCGTCGCAACGACATTGGGCGAAAAACCGTCCGCTCTGACGTCGGAATTTCAGCTGTTCAGCGTCGCCGTTGCAGCTATGCCGGTGCCCAAGCCGGCGCTCGTGCCGCAACCCGAACCCTTCACTCCCTTCGAGACACCTCCGGTTTTGCTAGCTGCGACTCCGGTGCCGACCTTCGTTGCTCAACGGCCACAGAGAATCCAACAAGCGTCTGGAGTGATCGTCGTCAATCATCCGCCGCCAGCGAAATTAACGTCGGATACAAAATCAACAACGGACACACAATCGACCAGGGACATTCAGCCACTCGTAGAATTACAACCGGAAGAAGTCCCTGCAGCCATCACTCCTGTGGACGTTTCGATTCCGCTCCTGCTGCCGCCCCCCGCCGTTGTGATCCCGGTCGCCTTGTCACCGATTACGGACCCTTTGTTTTCAGCGTTTGCGACGGAAGCGACACTGACGAAAACGACAGCAATCAAAAAGACACCGGTTCCAACTACGCCAATCAAAGCTGCACCAAAAGCAGCGACGCCGATTGTCACGGGACCGATTCTCCTACCACCAGATGCAACACCGACAGCCTCAACACCGCCAGTCGCCGAACCCTTAGCTGCTGCTGCGACGCCCGCCGAAACTGGTTGGCGGACCACACAGAAAAAGAGCAAGCCCTCCAAGCCAGCTCAAAAAACGTCTCCTAAAACACGCAAATCGGCGGCGACGAAAACCAACACATGGAAGCCGCATGTGAGTGAAAAACGTGTGCAGAGTTATCGCAAAACCGGGGATGCGCGAACGCTTGTTAAGAAGAAATTGGCCACGGATTAACACGGATGTGACACGGACATCGTGTCCTTTATTTAATCTCTGGCTATACGTGATTAGTAAAATCGGGGCAATCAGAGATGGTGAAAGGAACTGCTCGTGGGACCGACTACGACCATTTTTTTGCCGAAACCCGTCTCTGAGCAATTGCTGGTAACCCTCGACTCCGAATTGCGGAGTGCCGCTGCTAGAATCGAAGCTTCGCGCAAAGGGTGTAATTGGGATATCTGGATGACGTCTGAGTCGACTGGTTTCACGCATCCATTTCAAGTTCACGTTTGGGAAACATCCAAGCGATTAGAGGATTGCGGTGTAGACCTTAAAGAATTGGCTTTGGACTCTTCTGTCTTCCAGGCGTTTGTCACCGTTTCAGCGGGCTGCAACGAATCCGAGGATTGGAATTTGACCAAATTCCTTGCAAAAAAGATCGCTGATCGTTTTGACGGCATTGCTACAAAACTGGGAAAGTAGCAAAAGGTTTGCATTGTTTCTGTCGTTGCAGGGTGCATTGCGACGCACCATTCATTGTGGGACAACGGAAGAACAATTGCAAAACGATCCGGCAGGAACTCCCCCTCACTGCGTGTTATGGGGCACCAAACTTTGGCTTTTCTATTGCTGGATGGGATGCCGCTCGCAAAAGCCGAAAACCCTCACCCCGGCCCTCTCCCAGAGGGAGAGGGGGAAATGTAGATGCACTTGGGTTCTCTCGACGATTACTCTTGTGTTGCTGCGGGGCGTGGTTTTAGGTGGCTGACTGTTTGTAGGGTCATTCGCTGGCGAAAGAGTACCTCGTTGGTTTTGGCGTCGGTGACGGTGTCCTCAAACTGCAGTACACCAAACGGGACGCGGTCGGATAACCAGAGGGTGCGGCGATAGACCGTCATGCGGTCGGTGTCGCCAGGGGTGTATTTGACTTGCGAGACCGCTTCACGGCATTCGATCGCATCGGTTTCCAGCGGCGTGAATAGGTAGCGGATGTTGCGGTAGAAATATTCCCGCGTGCGGGGCATGCCTTGCAGAAAGATTTCCGCGATCCGTTTTTCTCGCGCTGATGTCGCACCGGGCCTGAGCAGGCATTCATCGGGCGCTGCGCCGGCGGCAATCGCTTGTTCGTTGAGGTACAAGTTGATTTGCTCGCCATCACTTGCCGATGTTCCGTAACCGGTTCCACGCTCGACACGCACGTGCCGCGCCGCTTGGCCGTCGATTTCAAGTTCCCCTTGGCTGGTCAGCCGCAGACGCGTCGTTTGGCCCAGATGGTTGATGCCTTGGAATTCGGCGAAGGGCAATGGGGAGTCGGTCTGTAGGGGGAGCGATGGAATCCAACATTGTAGCGGCGTCTCTGGCTCCGGTGTTTTTGTGGAGTAGTCGGCCAGTCCCCAATAGCGCATGACATTCATCACCCAAGGATTGGACCAGGGGTTCGAACGCGAAAAGGAAGCTGAGAAGGCCGATACCGACAGCAGCAGGCAAGCGACGATGCGAAAGGACCGCTTGTGGCCCCATTCATCCAGCACCGGCAGCATGGTGAGCAGCCAAAACGGAATCAGCCAGAAAACCCAACGCAGCCCGCTGGTGTTCCCGCCATAGTTGTCGGTCTTGTACATGACGAACAGCAGCATCCACAACGTCAGCCCCAATCCCAGGCGGTTGAATAACCGCAACGGAAACTCGCGCCAGCGGCGGCCATAAATCCAGCCGATGACCGTCAGTAAAAATATCGGTGACAGCGAAAGAATGCCGTGATGCCCGATCAGGCAGTTCAAGAAATAAGCGAAGCGGGACTCATTACCGGCATCAATGCCTTGAGGCTGCATCCAATAGCTGGGAACTCCCTGATGCACATATTCATACACATTGGTGCCGAAATACGCATAAAACGGAACCAAGCCGCCGCTGGCAAGATATGTGGTATAGAAAAAACCACCCAGGGGAATCAGTGCGGCCGGTATGAACCAGACGCACGTCAGTCGCCAGGATTGGCGGAGCAGGATCACAAACATCGCCGCCCCAAACACGAACGCCGGGAGTTCGTTGGTGACGGTAAACGCCGCGAAAAATCCGCACAGGGCGAAGAGTCCGCCGCTACGCCGCCCCTCAGCGATGATTCTTGTCGCCGGGTAGAGCGCGAAGACCGTACTCCAAGTGGCGACGGAATGGTTGTTGAAGGTGATTAGAAATGTCGAAAGGAATGTGGCAAACGAACCAGCCGCGACGACAAAGACTGCGCTCATCCCGGTACGCGCATAGCGGTTGGCCATCACAGCGATCAATATCAGCGCGATCATCCACGGCAGCCAGTTAACGATGATCAGTAGTAGATGCGCGACATCGTACGTTTGGCGATCCAAGGTCCAGCCGGTCGATTCTTTGATCGTCCAATACAAACCGGCGACGAGCGTGGGGAGTAGCGCCGGTTTGGAGGAATAGAAATGTCCTTTCCAACGGACTTTGTCGATCGTATCCCAACCGGGTCGCTGAATGATCTCGTCGATCTGATACGTGCCGCGTTCGACGAGTGACCAGACGGTGCACCAACGTGAACGATCATTGGCGCTGAAGGCGGGCGTTTTTGGCGGGCGGGCTGTGGGCCAGCGTCGCGGTCCGAATCGCAGTTCGGCGTTGAGGATGTCAGCCAGCGAGACAGCGGCGGTCAGGACGATCAGTACCGCGCACGCAAATTGGGTCAAGCGCCGCGCCGATCCGTCATTCTTAAAATCGTCCGATGTCGTCATAGCAACCCGTTGCAAAAGGGTGCCACTGGCGGCTTGTCCGCCAGTGCAAACGTTGTGACAGGTAAAAACACAGCTGGACAAGCCAGCAGTGGCACCCGACTCTCGAATGTTCTTGGTTTTTCAACGGGCCGATCAGGCCGTTGCGGATGAGGGAAGGGGCGCCGGTGGATGTATGGAAGTGCCGTTCATCTTAGCTACGAATGTGCATGGATGAAACGCGCAGTAAAAAATGCCTTGGTCCCCAAAGTGAGGCATGGGAACCAAGGCAGATTAAAACAGGGTGCGTGTGCAGCCGGCTATCAGTCACGACCGGGGTGGGCGACTTTTTTCCAGTATTCGGCAAAGTCGAATTTGGGGCTGTTGTCGAGGTCGTGGCATTGATTGCAGAGTTGCTTCTCGGCAATCCCCTGATCGAGATGCATGTTTTTCCGCCAACTGATCAATTCCTCATCTTGCGGCGGTAAATCGCCGGCGACCCGTTGGTTTTCGAGGTCAGCGTGGATGCTGCCGGGACCGTGGCAGTTCTCACATTGTTGGCCTTTTAATTGCGGCGTCGAGTCGGCATCCACGAAACCACTTTCATAAGGAAAGACCTGTTGTGGATTCCAACCGGTGACGTGGCAGGCCAAGCATTCGGGATCATGCACGCGGGAGATCCAACCCTCCTCTTGTCCTTCACGCCCCTTGCTGAGCGAATCGTAGGCATGCGAATGGCGGGTGGTGCTCCATTTGGCAAAGGCTTTGGTGTGGCAGTCTTTGCACTGATCGACGCCAACAAAACGTGCTCCCGACTCATGCGCGACCGGCTTTAAGTTCTGGACGATTTGCTCGTCGTGCAATCGCTCTTGATAGCGACGCATCACATCGGTCATTGCGGGAGTTTCGTGAAAACGCTGGTTGTCGAGTTCGATCAATTCAAATTTTAGCTTCTGCTCCGCTTCGGGATAATACCCGATGACACCGATATGTTTGCCTTTGTGGCCTACGGTGATGAACATCGTTTTCGACTCGCCGATTTGTTCGGCTTTGTTATCGGGATCTTCATAACCACCGGCCGAAACAACGACGTCGAACTGGGGAAAGGCCTCGGCAAATGCTCTCGATTCATCCAGGGGGGCGTGCGAGAGCAGCACGAGCAAATCGGGTTTTGCTGCGTTTTCATCGGTCAGTGCGGCCAATTGTTTGGTGACGGCAGCATGGGCATTGGTGATGTCGACATCAGGCGCTACGCCGTCGTTTGCGGGAGGCACGATCTCGTTGCGGTAGGCATCTCCCACGATTGAAATCACGCCGATGGTTTTGTCAGCAACTTTGGTCGTGAAATGCCGTTTGGGCATCGTCAGTTCTTCGGATCCAAACAGGACGACATTTGCGCCGAGCAATGGCAATTGATCCTCGGTATCTAACGAGAGCAAATACCCGGGATCGAGTCGGAGTTCCTCGGGCCCCAAGCCCATGGCGGCATAGCCCATTTGCTGCATCGCATCGAGCAAGATTTCGAACTTGATTTGGCTTTGTCGCCGGGTCCGTTTGAGCGAACCGCCTAAGTCGAGTTCGGCGCGGGGCCATTCTTTTTCGTCAATTTGGCGAAAAAGATCCGCTCGCCGTGACAGGCCGCCGGACTGTGTTTCGGAACAGCCGCACGGTTCTAGATAGCCGTGGGTTTCGCCCGTCACGCACAACACGAACTCCGGCTTTTCCCAGCCTTCAAAGATCGGTGCAGGCGGGGGGTAGCTGGGCTTGTTGTCTTTTTTGGGTGTCGTAGAGGTCGTATCGACCTGGGACGGGTCATCGTCTGAGCCGCACGAAGAGAGACAGGCGGCACAAGCCGCACTGGCAACGATCAACAACGGCATCACCTGCCAACGTTTCCAAGTCATCCCTCACCCTCCACTGGTTTCCGACGGCTTTCAACACGACAAGCCTGACTGTTTCTATCGCAAGCCGTCAATAAATCCAAGGGCTGTTTTCTATGGTGTGGCGTTCTCGGCAAATGCCGTCGGCTCAATAAGCCTGGTATTTCGTACGAAACTGGATGGACTTAATGTCAGGGTGACTGGTTTCCACAATGAATTCGGCACGTCCTTTGTTATCGGGAATCTCGACCGTATCGGGGGGAATCTCGAATTTCAGCACGTATCGTTGAAGTGCTTGTCCCTTAAAATTCGTATCGCGCTTGATACTCATCTGCACATATTCGTTGGTGGAATCGACGACATTGAAGTCATAAGTCTCGGCATCATCGGGAACGCTGACAAACATGCTCAATTCGGCAGTCACCCCATCGGTGATATCGAACCCCTTGAAATCAAGCGTCATGGTGTGGGCATCAAAACTCTTTCCGACAATTTTAATCGGGCCGGTCCGCGTGGTGACAACCGACAGTTCTTCCACATATTCCTTGCCGTCCGGGGCTCTCATGGTGACTTTGATCGGTGCCTTAAATTTGCCGACAGGAATGTCCGGTTGAATCAGCGCGTCGATGCGGTACCCACATTTTCCATTGACCCCTTCGGCGCGTTCATCCTTAAATTCGAGTTTCTCGTAAGTGACCTCTACGAATTCCGAGTCGGACACAGCGGAGACCAGTTCGATGTCCTCCAGCAATCGCGACCCGATAATGCCCGAGGTACGGACCGGTTCGTCTCCGACGACATCAGGCGCGATGAACGTCCGTGCCGGGTAGACAAACATCGTATAGGCGACTTTTCCGACGATTGTGAGGGCCAGGTATTTGTTGTCGGGATCGTTCGTATTCAAAGGCGCCACAGACTTAAACTGTTCCTGTGCGGTGTCCTTGACCTTCCAGGCAACGGTGACGTCCATTGATTCGCCGGGTTGCAGTTCGACCCGCTCGAGATCTTTGTCATCTTTGAGCATGAATTTTGTACAGGTGCAGGTGGCTTTGCCCTTGATGATGCGCAAGACCCCTTCGCCGTCGTTTCGCACCTGAAAGACATGCTCATCTTCCGAACCACGCTCCATGACGTCGAAATCGTACGTGGTATCATCGACCACGGCTTTGGGAGGCGGGCCGACAGTTTTTAAATAGGAATCGATACCAGAGTCTTCGGAAGTCGTTTCCGAGTCTTTCTCGGCCATCCAATTGCTGGCATTGCTCACGACTACAGCGGCGCCAAGTGCGACTCCGCCCAGTATCATCGCGATGACAATATCTTTTGCCTTCATGAATTCAGTCTCTTGCGATTACGGAAATGAACATACGCACTAGAAAAGTGTAATGACCCGTTTATTGTAAGTTGATCCCCCACACGGTCAATCAGATTCAGAAGGGGGGACCGGCGCGTCTGCCTGATTCGCCATTTTTCTTAACAATTCCAGCGTTTTTTCGGGTAATACACGGTCAACATGCCCTGCCTGCTGCGTGGTTTCGTTCAACTGTAGCGCGAATCGAGCTTCACGCTGTGCATCCGCCACCCGTCCATCCCGGAACAAGGCCTCGGCCAATCGTCCTCGGATTTCGGCAGAGTTGGGATATAGCTCAACTGCACTCGAAAATGCCGCCACGGCCTCGCCTGCCAACTCGGGAGACTGCAGCCGCAGGTTGGCTTGAAGGTAATACTCTCCCAAAATACGAAAATTGTTCCAAGATCGTGGGTTTTTCTCCAGCGATTTTCGCAACATTTCCGTAGCTTTTCGCACCGTTTCCCGAGTCTCCTCGGATTTCGCCAACCCACCCCCCAACTCCAATTCCGCCAGTTTTCGCCAAGATTCGCCCGCATAGGGGTCGGCCACAGTCGCCGCTAGATACGCCTGCCGAGCCCGGACCGGATTGCCCCGCTCCCACAATTGGTAGTCCCCCTCAGCAAGCAGCTGACTCGCCCGAGAAACCGGTGCTGTGGCAAATTGCCAACAGGCGAGGCTGATTCCCAGTGACAAGACCAAAGCGGCGATCCCGGCCCAGTGTGGTAGTGAGCGGGCTGACGCGGGGGGGGCAGCAGGCGGCAGTATCATCGCCACGCACAGCAACAGCATTTGGCAGAGCGCCGGCATGGCAATTCCGCCCGCTCCCGATAGATGGACCATCAGCGTCGCAGCGGCGATGAGAAAAACGGCCGGCCGTGGAGAATTTAGCTCAATCGCCCTACCGGCCAGTGGCATTGCTACGCACCAAACGGCCAGTAGGCACCAAGTCACCGCGGAAAACTCGGTCGCACCAACCACACAAAACGCTAAAAATGCCCCCCAGGTACTCGCCTGGGGAATAGGAATCATGATCTGACCAGCGGGACGTTGCGACTGGGGTTTTCGGTTCTGTTTTGCAGGCTCAAGTGAAGAATCTGAGAGTTGGACGGGGAGCCGGCCGCTGGATCGCCGGATGGTGGCGATGCACAGGACCGCCATCGCAGCGAGACCGACTACGGATATCAGGCCGCCGTTGACCCATACATCCAACAGTGCATTGTGCGGATCGGAGATTTCCTCGCTCGATTCAGGGCGTTTGTATTGCAAATAATGGTTGCGGAAATTCCCGGGACCGATGCCGACGAGCGGGTGCGTGCGGATTACGTCCCAGGTTCCTTGCCAGTATTCCAGGCGATACCCCAAGGATTTGCGCGTCTCGGCAACGACCCAGCGATCCAATCCGCCGCTCATGACCATCGCCGTCACCAATCCGGCAATCACCAGCACCGCCGCAATCACGATTCGCCATGTATGTCGCGGGAGTGTCGTTCGCGCGGTGATCATGGATAGAAAGATTGCCACTCCTCCGACCATCGTGCCGACGTAGGCCGTGCGGCTCTTCGTGAGCAGTAGACACGCGGCGATCAACAGCGCCAATCCGATGCCACACACCCAATGAGCCATGGGCACCGGTTGCGAAGCGGAGTTCGCAAATCGCTGTGCCAACACCGCCAGTAAAACAATCAACCAGACGGCCAGCAGGCCGGCGAAGGTGTTGGCCAAGGCGAATCGCCCTAACGGCTCGGTGCTCGATAACAAACGGGCTTCGTAGCCCATGCGTCCTGAGCCTTCCAGCGAACCGGTCGGGACGCCCATTTCGATCAATTGCCGCTTCAACCGCGAGGAAGCAGCTACGTTGCTCCCGGTGGTGGGCTGCTGCGACAATTCGTCGAGCTTGCCACGGATCTCTTTATATTGGGCTGCTGTTTGGGGATACCAGACATAATGTTGCCACAATCCATAGCCAGCCAGCGCTGCCGAACTGGCCAGGAGGATGACCACGATTTGCCGGCGGATATCCCAAGTTGTGAACGTCTGCCGCATCAAGAAATAAGTCGCGCCCAAACCGGCCCATTCGGCCAGCATGTTGATCGTCGCGCGTTGATTGGCGTCGCCGGTGAGCGCCAATAATCCAGAAATCAGATGCCCGGCGACGAACAGTGCGACAGCAATATCAACTTTGTGAAACTGAAAGCCGCGAACCTTTCCTCGCCAGTATCCAACCGACCACAACACCAGCGCGGCAAAACTGAATTGCGCCATCCACAATCCCAAACCGAGTGTCGCGCCTTCGGTGGGAGACAACAGTCGCCACACCAGCAACATCGCGACAGCCGCGATGAGCAGCGTCTCGATGATGGTCGGCGCCTCGCCGGGCGGTGATTCGGTTTGTGGAGGGGCACTGCGCCCGGATTTGCTCATAAAGTTCTTACCGCGATGGTCCACCTGACCGGCCGCACGACCGAGTCGCTGGTGCAGCGCGTCTTATTGTTTTTTCTGATGGCGGCGAGCGGCTGTTTCGAGGATTGCGATCACAGCCAGGACACAGAGGATCAATGCCACCACGATCAACGCGCCCGCCCAGTTGGAGACCTGATAGAGTAGCAGCCCCCCCAGTCCCGTCGTCAATGTCGCCAGATGAATGGTGAGCACGGCATCGCGGCGGCTGAGGCCTAATTCGACCAAGCGATGCGAGAAATGACATTTGTCAGCATGAAACGGACTGCGCCCCTCGGACAGTCGGATGATCATCACCGAGCAAAAATCGTACAGTGGAATGGCCAATACGCACAGCGGCGCTAACATCACATAGGGGGGCGTTTTTTCGTATTCGTAAAATGTACCGACAACGGTCATGCTGGCGATCGACAGGCCGACGAAATAACTCCCGGCATCTCCCATGAAAATTTTTGCCGGTGGAAAGTTATGGCATAAAAACCCGCCGAGCGATCCCGCTAAAATCAGTAAAAATGCGGCGACGAACCAGCGCGGTTCGGAGGTACTGGTGAGCATGATCAGCGCAAAAATCACCGACGTGATCAAACCGATGCCGGACGTCAGCCCGTCCATGTTGTCCAAAAAGTTGAAGGAGTTGGTCAGCACCAAAATCCACAACACGGTTACGATCGCGCCGATCCAAGCCGCATCGGCGAACAACGTGGCGCGGACACCCATCGAAACCAAACCGATGGCAGCGATCAGTTGTACGGCCAGCCGCGGTGCCCAGGGGAGGTTTTTAAGGTCGTCAATCAACCCCATCACGGCCAACAAGGTTCCCCAAGCGATGATGGCCCACAGTTGGCCGCTCCGTGCGCCGATCCCGGCGACATGCGCAGCCAATTCTTCCGGGAGTAACTGTGTGATGGTTGAGGACGACAAAAATAGCTGCGCACCGGCCAACGGCAAGACCGTCCCCAGCCAAATCCCAATCCCTCCGCCGAGGGCGGTCGGCGTTTCATGGACCTTCCGCGCCGCTGGTTGATCGACCAATCCCCACTTCGGCGCCATCGCCCGCACCACAGCCGTTACAACCGCGGAAATGAAAAACCCCGAGGCTGCACAGGCAATAATCAACAAAACCATAGAATATCTCGCACCATGTTTCCCCGCCCTCTCAGAGAGGGGCTGAGGTTTCACAATTCTTTCTCCCTCTCCCTCTGGGAGAGGGTCGGGGTGAGGGTTTCCCACACCAGAAGGACCCACAGCCACCAGTTTCCCAAAACCGACCGCCGACAACAGGGAAATCCCCCCTCGACGGTCACCTGAGCCAAAATCCGCCCATCGTTTTCCCGCGTAACCGTTACAGACGACGCGATTGCGATGGACAGGGCGTTTTGGTTGCGTTGCGGGGCCATGTTTGTGTCCCCTTTTCCCCCCCTTACGTTGCGAAGCCTGAAAAATGATGAATACCGTTTTTCGAAATCCGTAATCCGCAAGCATCGAAAGTTTGCGGTGGATGTGATGACACCGGTTTCCCGGCGGGATTGACCGGTCACCATTTCCGCCCGATAATGAATTACGACCCGTCTCCTAGCGTATTTCCCGTCCGGCGACTGACTTTCGACCGGCTGTTGCCGATATTTCTGTTCATCTCGATGCGACTCGAGCAACCACATGCCTAAATGGCTCACCAAGGCCAAAGCCGCCTTCAAAACGCCCGAACCGGTGCCGCCCGAGCCGTTCCGCTTGGTCTGCGTTTGCGGAGGTGTTATCAATGGCGTCCGCCAGGAGCGTGAGCAACGTATCCGCTGCGGTGACTGCAACCATGAGATGTTCGTCTTCCCCGAAAGCGTCTATCCGCCGCCGGAGGTCCCTTATCGGGGTGTGACCGACGAGTCCGACGATGAGGTAGAGATTATCGAGGAGCCGTCCGCCTCAAGTGACAACCTCCCCCCCGGTCCGGCGGATGCAATCACAATTGCTCCCGAGAAGTTGATCAAAAAGCCGCCCAGCCCAAAGAAACCCAAAGGGCGGTCGAACCCGAAGGCAAAACGGTCACCGAAAAAGGTAGGTCCCACCCAAGCAGTGCAAGTCGACCATGTGCATGGTATTCGTGACTTGCGTCAGCGGCGATTCAAAATCATCACGCCGTTTCGCGCCATCGCCGCGGGGATCTTAGTGGTGTTGCTGCTGACTGGTTATGCCGTCTTACATTCGCGGAGCGTCGCCAATGCTGAAGTCGTACGCACGCGGGCTGGCAAACTGGGGCAGCAGGCGCTCGACGCAGGCGATTTAGCGGCAGCGGATCAGGAATTCACAAAAGTTGACGAGGCGTTGCAGATACTCGGTAGTGACGACCCGCAATCGCGGCTTTTGCATCAATTATTTCTGGAAGTCCGGGCGGCCGTGGAGTTGCTGCCGACTTCGGTGCCCGACATGCTCGCATCGGCGGTCGAAGCCAGTAGCGAAACAGCGCTCACCTCCTGGGAGAGCCTGTTTGACCTGACATACCGTGACCAGTGGGTGGTGGTCGATACAACGGTCAGCCACGACGATCCAGATGCGGAGGTCCGCATCGCGGTACCGTTGATGTTGGAAAACAATTCGGCGTTTTTCGTGATCGACGGCGAATCGTTTGCCGAGCACGTCGTCGGAGATGGGGCACAGCGTGTGATTTTTGCGGGCCGCGTGCAGTCTTGTCAGGCGAGCGGCACGAAACACAAGACCTGGGATATCCGCATTGCTGATGACTCGTTTTTCTTCTGGACTGATCCGCGGACTTATGAACTGCTCGGCTTTGCCTTGGATGAGGAGTCGACCGAAACCTTGCGACAACAAGCCGAGATGCTGGGAGTGGCGAAATGAACATCCGCCAAGTCATTACAACCGCTGCCATTTTTTGTTGCCTGCTGGTTGGAACAACGAACATCGCAACAGCGGCGCCGCTCCGATCATTCACAGTGCAGCAATTCAACAAGGTGTTCGAGAAGTTCGTGGGGCTCGACGTGCGCGTGATCGGCCGCAAGTCTTTGGCCAGCACCCGGGAAATAGGTCTGCTGCACTGCGAGGTGCGGTTCAAGTCGCGACGGCTGATGGAAAAACTGTCCCGCGATGTGGCGAAAGTACAGATCGACGGTCGTGTCGTCCGAGAGGGGAATCGGTATGTGGTCTATATCAGTGCGGTGAAAACCCTGCCAAGCGACGAGGAAGAATTTCAATTGCGGAAACGCCGCCTTAACGAGAAATCGCTGGAAGGCTGGTACGAACTGGGCGAATGGGCAACCGGGCAGGGAACATTTTATCAGGATGACAAGATGTCCATGCTGGGGCGCGAAGCCCATGCACAGGGGATAGCGATTGAGCGGGCCGCTGCACGCGGCAAGGATGCCGTTCGCCTCAAGAAGTTGGCAGCCAAAGCTGAGACGTATGGTCTCTTGCCAGCGCTGCAAGAGAATTTGTTGTTTGAAGCGTTTGTGTTGATGCGGGATCAGGCGAAGTCGGTGGCCGATTTGGGAGTCGCCATCTCAGAGGCAGCCACTGAATTGCCCGGCAGTGAAATCCCCTTACCCCAGCCGCAACCGAAATTACGAAAACAGTACAAAGCCGATCCGCAAACGAGCTACGAAGGAGCCTCAGCGACTCAGCGCACGCTGCTGCATCGTATCTTGATGTCGGATTTAATTTTGGCGCGTTTGCAGGATCAACTGGATAAGAATTTCGAGAACGGTTTTCAAATTGCTGATCTGATCGATCGCGAGATCCCTGAGTTTCGTGACCTAGCCCAGGAGTACCGCGATCAATCTTTGAAAGCTCGTACGGAACAGGTTGCCACGCTGTCGCGCGCGGACATTCTGGACCTGCAGAAGCATTACGACGACCAACAACAACCGGATAAAGGGCGAGAAGTCGTCGAGGCGTGGTTGGAACATCGCCGGAATCGACTGGACGAACAGGACACCGAGGGGTTACTGAATTTGTCTGAGGAATATGTAACGATGCTCAATCGTCCCGAACGGGCGACTGATTTGTTACTGACCGCTGCCGAACGCAATCCCGGAAACGAACGAATCGAAGCCAAACTGGGCCGCTTGGGCTATCAACTGCAAAACGGAAAGTGGCGTGCCCCGCGAGGCGGGGATGAGCAGGACGAATCCGACATCGAGCGGGCGATGCGCGAAGGACGTCCGGTCCTCAAAATGACTGCAACACAACTCCGCAAGGCCATGGCCAGCGAGCCGGCTAAAATCTTGCGAATCGCCAGTCAGGGACAAGTGGATGAATTTTGGTTATACGGAGATTCAACCGGTTCGCAATTAGCGGTACGATTGTCCCGTCGCGATGGAAGCCCAGAAGCGAAGGTCACTGCGATAGGGCAAGTCAAATTGACCCCATGATCCGCCTCCCGAATTTTAATCCGAACAGGAGTGAACGGTGCCGATAGAGGTCGAGTGCGAATGTGGACATCAGATCCGCATTCCCGAGGGGTGGCAGACGGCGTCGACAACCTGCCCGAGTTGTGGAGGCACAGTCGCATTTGCCAATGATGACGCCGCAGGCGATTCGTCTCCGGTTGCCTCTGCGCGGGTTTGTCCGGTCTGTGGAACCAAGTTCCTGCCACGCGAGCATTGGTGCACGCATTGCAAGGCCGAACTGGACGACCTCGCACTATGGCGACGCGATCCGCAACAGGCGGTTGCTGCGGGGAAATGTCCGGCTTGTTGCGGAAACATGCTGCCGCGTGAGACGGCCTGTCCCCGCTGCCAAGTTGTGGTCAAGGACTACCTGGACGGGATCAACAGCGAGTCGGAGCATTCTTCAGGACGCGCTTGCCGAATTTGCGGCAAACGATTACTGCCAAACGAAACCGCTTGTCCGCAATGCAAGACGCCGGTGGAAGTGGTGTAATGGCCTGATGCTGTTACGGCATCACAAATTCGTGTTCACCGGGACGGACTGTCAGGACAGGGCAGGGGGCCTTGCGGACGACTCGTTCGGCAACGCTGCCCAACAGCACATGTGCCAAGCCGCCGCGGCCGTGCGTTCCCAGGACGATCAGGTCTATCTCCAGCTCTTTGGCATAGCGAACGATTTCTAAGAATGGCGGGCCTTGTCGTGTGGCGCGGACGACAGTGTGTTTGGCTGCCCATTCGGGAGCGGGCATCTGCAGCAAAGCCTTTTCGGCGCTGGTCTGCAATTCGCCCATGTAATCACCCGGCGGCGGAAATGCGACCCCCGGATCAGGCACGACCCCCACCAAATCCTGCAGGACGTGTACCACATGTAACTCAGCTTCAAATTGCTCGGCGAATGCGCAAGCGTATGTCATGGCCTCTTCGGAATAGGCGCTGAAATCGGTTGGTACCAAAATGCGTTGTAACTTGATCATAGCTGGCTCCTCGTGATACGGCTGAATCTCACTGCATCCTACCGACCATCGACGGTTGAATTCAACAGCTAGCGAATTCGGTAGCACGATGCTTGGTTGCCAAATTGTGTTTCTACTGCATTGGAACCATCAGGAACTCAATGCGGCACGCGTCCGTTGGACCAACACATTGTCCACGTCTTTTGATCCGCGCAGGTTATAGACGCTCGACGCTAAAAATCGATTTCGCCAAGTCGGCGAGACATGATAATAATCCTCCAAGACGGCCGAACTGAATTTGTAATCGTGCGCGTTCTTGCCTTTCATGAAGATCAGCCGCCGCGCTTCGTCGATCAACGGTTTGACGGGTTGATCGGCGTCGAGGTATCCGAGAACTTTCTCAGCCGCCATGCCGCGATCACTGCTCACGTCGTTGAAGATTTGCGCGAGCGCCGATGAATCCCCCGGCACTGCCGCTGGTTGGAGTTGATCGATCCGCGTGTCGCCGACTTTGCCTCGCCCGTGCATCGCTTCGCGGAACAGCGTTAAGAACGCGGCATTTTGCAAAAGCAGCATCCGCCGGGTTTTGTCGCGGCTGCTGGTGCTAAACAGATACCGCAGCGCATTCGTCGAGGTGACTGCATGCAGCGCCACAATACCGGGTTGGCGGATCAACAGTTCACCCGCTCCGACGAGTAAGGCGTCGTAAATCGATTGCGGAGCAATTCCCTGATTGAGCATCTGCACGACAGCAGCACAAGCGTCGTCGGGTGTTCCGCTCCGCAAGCCTGATAACAAGTCGGTCGTCGCTGCCGAATTGACTTCGCCGCCGGTCCATTCAGCGCGGATGGTTTCGGCCAGTGCCGCGTTGGTTCGCCAAGGGCGATCGGGCGCCAGGTCGCTATCAGCGGGATTGGGTTCGTTGTGGTGGTTGAGCAACGCATACGCTAACGACCGCAACACTGGTTCGGCATTTTGCCAGCCGATACACTGCAGCGTCCGCCAACTGTTGGCGACGTAGATTGCCTTATGTCCGATGCTGCGAAAATCGCGAGCAGCATAGTGCGCGAACAATTCAAACACCTGGTTCGCACCGGCAGTCCGCGCCAAAGCGGCAACAGCGGCATCGGCCCCCGCGACGTCCCAACGATCCATCGCGGTCTTGAACGCTTTGCGGGCTTGGTGCGCAGGGGGAACGGCCGCTTCGTTAACGGCTGCCATCGTCCAGTCCCCTTCGGTGATGTCGCGCTGCTGCGAATCTTTGAATTCGTCCAGCGCCCAAAAAATCGGCAACCAGCGATCCTGAGCGGGAGAAGAGAGGCTTGCCAAGTGCGCCGAATTGACCACGAGCACGGCATGGAATTTAAATCCGACCGACGGCCGCGGTTGCACATTGCGGACACCGGCCAACAGCAGCGCCGCTAAGACTTCGCGATAACTGAGCCCGCCGTGAATCCTCGCCGCGACTTTCTCCAGCAACTGCTCGCGCGGCGTCTCTTCCAGCAATCGAACTGTCGGTTCAATCTCCGCCCCGAAATGAACCTTTGCCGCATCCAATTTCGCCTCAGCCGCAGAGACAGCCGGCAATTGCGCGAGAAACGACGTGCCCGATAATCCAAACAGCCCGGTCGCAGAGGCACCCCGTAAAAAGTCCCGTCGAGTAGCATGTGTAGACATGAGTCGGTCCTCCTGGGGAGAGTTACCGTGGTGGAAACAAAACGCGAATTTGATTGCCCGTCTGGATCATAGCAACGGTAACACTCCGGTCTATAGATTTAAGGATACAACTAAACTTGCCAGAGGAGTGGACAGTTGTATACAATAGGTTTACTCCGGCCGACGGGACGAATTTCTGATATTATGTGTAAACAATTCGTCGCGGAATTTAAAAGCGAGGAGGAGGTGGAGAATGATCGACAGTTCAACGAATGAGAAATTGGTCGTTTCCGGCGATGGCAACGATGGCCCCTATATCATGGTCCCCATCCGGCAGATGGGTGCCGTTTGCGCAGTGCTGGACGACAGCCAGATTTCCTACTGGGTCGATGAATTCGCTATTTCATTGGATGGGGAACCGGAGATTTCTGTGATTAATCTCGGTAAAGGAATTGATAAGCAAGAAGTCCAACGAATACTCGATTGCGCTGCCTAATTATTAGAATTGGATGCACGCATGCCTTTGGTGGATGATATCGATCAATTGCGCAATGACACAGTGGCAGCGCTCAATGACGCTCATGACTACTATTGGAATACATCAGCCGCGTGGCGGCTTGTGCAAAACATGGTTCATCAGGGGCGTTCCATTTTGATTAAAAATGCGCCAACGGGTTCTACGATTCGGGGACCGGAGCTTTCGCTGCTTGGACAAAAGTATGTCGCAAGTTACCTCTCGTCGGCGACCTTCCAACATTTCATCGCGTTGTTTGAATGGTTCGCAGTCGATTTTATGAAGCTGTGGCTTCGTGCCCATCCTGGCTCGCTGGGCAAACAGCAAGTCGATGTTGCCACGATTCTTACATGTCACGACAAATCGGAGATCGTTGAACGGGCCATCGAAAAAAGACTGCTTGACGTCGCCTACGGCCCCATTACAAAGTGGATGAACTACATCGAGCAAACCACCGGCATTTCTTGTCTCGATAGCAATCAAGTGCAACGCCTGTCAGAAATCAAAGCCTCCCGCGACTTGTTGGCACATAACAACGGGATCGTCAATTCGCTCTATCGCGAAAGAGCAGGAGACCATGCTCGCTTTCATGATGGTGACACTTTGGAATTGCCGGCGCATTACCACCGTGAATCGTGGGAATTTATTCGACAGACGGTAAACGACATCGCCGATGCAGGCATCGACAAAATGCAGTCCTAGCCAAAACCTTCACCGCACTCCGTGCCCGCCGCGGTAATCTTTGATAGCGCGGGTTATCGCGTCCAATTCTTCAGCGGTGGGTTTGCCCTGCTTGAGTGCGTGGGTGATGAGCGATGCGGCGGAACCGGAGAAGGCGCGGTTGAGGAGATCCTTAACCAGTCCGCCGTTGGTCCGCTCCCGGTCGATGCGGGCTTTGTAAAGATAGGCCGATCCATGTGCCTTGCGCATCAACAGGCCCTTGTCGGTCATCGTGTTTAGCAAATTCAACACGGACGAATAGGCTCGCGGCCGCCGTCGACCAAGTTGTTCCATCATTTGCCGGACCGAACACGGTTCTTCTTCCCAGAGCACTTGCAGAACTTCGAGTTCTTTGGGTGTAGGATAGGGAAGTTGGGCTCGGGCCATGGGTCTCAAATGCCATGAGGTAACTGACGCAACAACAAGAGCGGAATTCTACTGCGGGCAACGTTACTGTCAACGGCAATTCGTGCGGCGGACGATGCCGTCAGGCGCGTCCCGGCGGAGCTTCTGCCAGTGTAGGACAGTTTTGAATAGTTCTACAAACGTGTTGTAGGGGGAGATTCGTTGGTAGTGCGAAGACCCTCACCCCGGCCCTCTCCCAGAGGGAGAGGGAGAAAAGTTGTAACGATGCGCAGCACCGTAGGATGCGTCGCGACGCACCTTTCTCGCGTAGGACGATCAGTCCCCCTAACCAAGGCGACGCGGCAAAACTTTGTCCGAACATCGTACTGCGAGAATTCAAAAAGTGCACAAGCGATGTGTTGGTATGGAGAACCACTCGGCAGTGCGAAGACCCTCACCCCGGCCCTCTCCCAGAGGGAGAGGGAGGAAAGTTGTAACGATGCGCAGCGACCAACGGGAGCGGCCTATTAAAAACCGAGCGGAAGCTCGCACCAAGCGGCTGAGCCGCCTGAGCCGCCTAGGTGAGTTCGGAGATGATTCTGGCGCTGCCGGGCAGGATGGGGACGGTGGCTCCGCCGGCGCGGCGAATGAAACGGTGCGGGTCGATGCCCAGGTTGTGATATAACGTCGCCAACACGTCTTGGTAATGCACGGGACGGCTTTGTGCTTCGCCGGCGATTTTGTCGGTCGAACCGATCACCTGCCCCGTCGGCATATTGCCGCCGGATAGCAATGCATGGCTAACCCGCGCCCAGTGATCGCGTCCTGCTTTGTCGTTGATTTTCGGTGTGCGTCCGAATTCGCCCCAGACGACAACGGAGACGTCTTGATCCAGTCCGCGGTCATAAATGTCTTGCACGAGCGCCGAGACACCCGTATCGAACAGCGGCAGATGTTTTTTCAAGTGGCCAAAATTATTGCCGTGGGTATCCCAGAATCCATAGGCCACGGTGACGCAGCGGACACCTGCTTCGACCAGTCTGCGGGCGGCGAGTAGTTGATCGTTCCACATCGGGGCTCCGTCGCCCAGATGCTTTGCCGAGCCTTTGCCGTATCGTTCGCGAAGTCGCGGGTCTTCGTTTTCTACGTCGAGCGCGTCGACCAGTTTGCTGGAGGTCAACACGCTGAAGGCCCGTTCGTAATTCGAATCGACGCCGCTCAATTGTTCGTTGTCGACCTGGCGGCGATAATCATCGAGACTAGCAAGTAGTTTTTGACGGTTGTCGAAGCGGCCCCCTTCGATATACCGCAATTTCATACTGGCCAGATCTTCGCCATCGGCTTTGATGCCGGCATGCGTGGGGCCTAGGACTCCCGAACCGGGACTGTTGTAGGGACGGTGTTGCATCGTCGGAAACAGGTCGACAAACGCGGGCGTGACTCCATCGGCCGAGCCGACTTCGTGGGAGATGATCGAACCGAAACTTGGGTGGCCGTCTCGCTCGCTTTCCCCTTTGGGGAAGCCGGTTACGTTTTGAAAGCTGGAATGTTCGTCGCGGAGTCCGACGATCGAACGAATCACCGCGATCTTGTCCATCAGTTGCGCCGTTTTGGGCAACAGGTTTCCGACTTGAATCCCGGGAACGTTACTATCAATCGGGTTAAACTCGCCGCGAATCCCGTCGGGTGCTTCGGGCTTGAGGTCGAAGGTATCTTGGTGCGAAAGTCCCCCGGTCAGGTAGACCATAATCACCGAATGCTTGCGCGTTCCTGTTCCAGCGGCGTCTTCGGCGGCGAGGAGTTGCGGCAGGCTCAACCCACCGACAGCCAGACTGCCAATTTGTAGAAACGAGCGGCGCGACAATCCGTCACAATATGGCGCACTTGATCCCAACAGCGTTAACATCGAAGTCCCTTGAAAACTAGTCGCGGTACAAACGTGCACAACCAAGACAGCGTGCCCAATGCATGCAATATCTTTGATGCTTTCATTCTACGTCATCGGCAAGTTGGGGCATAGTCTACATAAAATGAATTCAGGCCGAATCCGGGTGATTTTGGGGTCGTAAAAGTCATCCTTTTTAAGAAATGACCGCAAGCCACGGACTGTGGATTTTCGGTCCTTGCCGATGTTGCCGCGCTGAAGCAATGGCTGCTTTAGTAATTGCGTTTGCGCAATGCTGAGGACCAACTGGCGCGGTTCTATCGAAGTTAACGTCTGTTCGGAGGTCCGACCCCATAGAAACCCTAAGTGAGCGAGCGAGCACTCTAAATTCGTGAACTATACTTGCAGCGATGATGCGTCGCACCGGATCCAGCCGTGGGGAAACAGGTTGGTAGAAGGCGGCATCACGCTAACGAGTGTGCCTTGCGGGCTGATTGATTCTCCTCGATTTCAGATGTTGGATTTCCTCATGGCGGATATTGCATGGTCGTCGATTCTCGACGATTCATTGGGAAGTTTTACGCTGGCTGAATTGCCGCCGACATTGGAACTCCCGGCGCTACCGCATGCGGTGACGCAATTCACCGAAAAAGCGGGCCAAGACGAAGTCGACTTACTGGAGTTGGCGAAGATCGTCGAGACCGATAACGGATTGACGGTTGAATTGCTGCGGCATGTGAATTCGACCTATGTCGGCCTGCGCAACAAAGCCAAAAACGTACATCAAGCGATGTCGATGTTGGGCCTGCGGCAGTCGAAAAACTTTGTGATCACCACCGGCATGCGAGGAGCGGTGCAGTCACGGCAATCGAAACTGATCAACCAATCGTCGTTCTGGAATGCGAACCTGCAAAAAGCCTTGTTCGCGCGGGAAATTGCCAAACTGCTCAAGACCGATGAAGACGTTGCGTTTTCCGGAGCGCTGCTACAAGATTTCTTGTTGCCGGTGCTTTCCAACGACCTAATGAATGAATACATGCAATTTATTCAAACCCGCGAGCAACAAACGCAAGGCTTGCCGGAATTTGAGCAAGCCGTGTTCGGTTGGGACCACGCCCTCGCCGGTGCTTGTTTGGCGCGGCGGTGGAAGCTGCCCGATGAACTCGTCTGCTGCATGCTGACTCACCATTTTGGACTGCGGATTCTCAGCCACGAAGTTCTAGGACGCTCACCCGCAGCTGCGGTCGCTCTCTCGGCCATGCTGCCCGATCAACTGCGTCAAAGTCGCCTGGGCTTGGATTTGCTGCAACGTCTGCAGACCAAGTGGAAAGCGTTTGATCTGGTGACCATCGCAGAAAGAGTCGACGCGTTGCACGAAGAAAATGCCATGGGTGTCAAAAATGACTTTCCCTTAGCGCGGCGCTGTCAAGCTGCGGCGAACAGCGCTGATGCTTACGCGGATGGAACCTTGACGCGGCTTGCGTCGTAACAATCTAGCTGACCATCTGGACTACTGGTCTCACTGGCGGCTATCCGCTGGCTGTCCGTGCTTTCACGCCGCGCCCATCACACTGCTGGGCAAGCCAGCAGTGGCACCCAAAGTTAAAATGCCGATTCCAGCTCTTCTTGCAATTCGCACCACCGCTCCTCTGCTGCGGCGAGCTTTTCTTCCAGCTCTTTCACTTCATTGTGCAATCGCAGAGCTTCGTCCGGATTGGTTTCGGTGAGCAGTTGTTTGCTGAGCGAGGTTTTCTCGTCATCGAGTCGGGCGATGGCTTTTTCGGTTTTGGATTGCTCTTTGCGAATTTTGCGTTCATCGCGGCGGGCAGACTTCGCGGCAGCCTTCATCGGTTTTCCGGGCAGCGCCTTGGCCATCGACGCATTGCGTTCCCGTTCGCCGTCGTCGATTTCCTTGTTCACCGCGAATAGATACGCATCGTAATCGCGGCCATAGTTGTTCACATGACCATCGCGGACTTCGATGATGCAGGTGGCGACCCGTTTCATGAAGTGCCTGTCATGGCTGGTGAAAATGACCGTTCCCTGATAATCGACCAGTGCCGTTGCCAGCGCTTCGATCGTGTCGACATCCAGATGGTTTCCTGGTTCGTCCAACACGAGCACGTTATGTTCGCCGAGCAACAGTCCCGCCATGCAGAGCCGGGCACGTTCTCCCCCGGAAAGCACCGACACTGTCTTATTGACGGCGCCGCCGCGAAACAACATCGAACCGGCAACTTTCAGAATCGCCTGTAGTGGTGTGCCGGGCAGCGCATGGTACTCCAGATATTGCTGAACGGTTTGATCCGGCGGCAAACTGGTATAAACATGTTGCGCGTAGACGCCCACGTCACAATGATATCCCCAACGCACGCTCCCCGCATGCGGTTTGAGCGAGTCGACCAGTGTGCGCAGAAACGTCGTTTTGCCTTGGCCGTTGTCACCGACAATCGCCGCCCGTTCACCGTATTCGATCTCGATGTTGATTCCCGTCGCCACGGTGTGATCGGGGTATCCGATGGCAAGGTTTTCGCAACGAATCGCTGCCCCCTTGCGCGGTTCGACGATCGGCGTGCGGATAAACGCGTTCGGCTCTTCGCTTTCAATCTCCGTAACCTGCAACCGTTCGAGTTGTTTGGCCTTGGAGCGCGCTTGCGATGCCGTGTTGGCGTTGGCGCGATTTTTGTCGATAAAACGCTGCAGTTGTTTTTGTTTGGAGACCACGGCGGCGTTGGTCCGTTCGTCACGTATCCGGGTCTCTTCGACCATGTCGAGATAGGCGTTGATCGGGCCGGGATACATTGTCAACTTGCCGCGGGTCAGATCCAGCGTGTGCGCGCAGGTGGCATTCAAAAATGCCCGGTCGTGCGAAACAATCAAACAGGCCTGTTTGTAATGCCGTAAAAAGTGCTCTAACAAAATCTGCGTACGGAGGTCGAGGAAGTTTGTCGGTTCGTCCAATAGCAGCAGATTCGGTTCGTGCAGCAGCAGCGCGGCGAGCTTGACCCGCGTTTGCCAACCACCGGACAGCTCTTTGACGGGGCCTTCGAGATAGGCGCCTTTTAACTCGAATTCGCCGGCGACTTCGCCGCACTTCCAATCGGGTTGCTCGCTATCGCGCATCAGAAAATCGAGCGCGGACTCGCCCGGTTCGAACGGATCATGTTGACGCAAATAGCCGAGTTTGAGTTGTGGATGGCGAATCACTTCACCGCTATCCAGCTCCTCATCCCCCAGCAGAATCCGCAACAACGTCGACTTACCGGCACCATTGCGGCCGACAAACCCGACTTTGACGTCGTCGATTATCGTCGCTTCGGCGCCGTCCAGGAGCGTCTGTTCACCATAACTCTTGTGAGCGTCTCTAATTTGCAGCAATACAGCCATTCGATCTCAGAGTATGCTTTCAAAATACGTTTTCGTGATTGTCTTTTCAGCGCAGCGGGAGGGCGAAGCTTCTGCTGAGCCGTTTTTTCCACTGAGCGTGAAGCGCCCTACTTGTTTTGGCAAGCGTCTTGGTCCATGGCGGCTCGGCAGGAGCCTTGCCCCTGCCATTTTGAAAAGCGATCTCAGTTCTCTACTTCACATCAGGGGGGCACGCGGCTGATAATAAAGGCTCAGGCGGCGGCGGTAAAGGCGGGAGCGGTTTGCTCTGAGTCCTCACCCTGTGCAGGATCAAGTCGGCTGGCTACCAAATTGCCGGGGATTTGTTAAAACAGGCTTTTGCTCGGCGCGGTTGTCTGCGCGCGGAGGCGGGCGGCAGAGGGTATGAATTCACCGATGTGCAACTGGCGGAGACCTTTCACGCGTGGCAAGGAAGAAGAAAACTGATCCCGGCAAGGCCGTCGAAGAGACGACGCAGCGGGTCGGTCGGCAAATATTCGCACAATTGGAGCGGCGGACGCCCTCGATTTTTGAGCGGCGGTGGTGGGACGACCGTATCCTCTCGTGGGCTATGTCCGACGAGTCGGTGAAGGTACAGATGTTCCGCTTCATCGACGTGCTGCCGATGCTGCACACGCGGGAATCGATCACGCGGCATCTACAAGAGTATTTCGACGAGGTCCGCACCCATTTCCCCAAAACGGTCCGCTTGGCGCTCGATGTCAGTCAACCCGATTCATTGCTGGGACGGGCATTGGCCTTTGGAGCACGGAGCAATGCGCGGCGGATGGCCGAGCGATTTATCGCCGGGACGACCGTCGATGAAGTCTTGACCTCCGTCAGCCAACTCCGCCGCCGTGGTTTCGCTTTTTCGCTCGATTTGCTGGGCGAAGCGGTCATCAGCGAGAACGAAGCGGAACTGTACCAGCAGGCCTATTTGGACCTGATTGCCGGTTTGGCGCCGACGGTCAATGAGTGGCAAGAGAATACAAAGATCGACGTCGATCCGCAGGGCCCGGTGCCGCGGATCAATGTTTCCCTCAAATTGTCCGCCCTGTACAGCCAATTCAAACCGATCGATCCGATTGGAACCAGTGCGGGGGTCAAAGAGCGGTTGCGGCCGATTTTGCGACAGGCCCGTGAAAACCATGGCTATGTGCATGTCGATATGGAGCACTATGCCTACAAGGATCTCACGATCGAGATCTTCAAACAGGTGCTGATGGAACCGGAGTTTCGCGACTATTCCGATGTGGGAATCGTGATTCAGGCCTATTTGCCTGATGCCGAACGGGACTTGGCCGATTTGATCAAGTGGTCCAAAAAACGGGGCACGCCGGTTTGGGTGCGATTGGTCAAAGGGGCGTATTGGGATTTCGAAACGGTGCATGCCCAAGCCGCCAATTGGCCGATTCCGGTTTATCAACAAAAATGGCAATCGGACGCCGCTTTTGAGCGCTGCACGCGGATCTTGATGGAGAATCACCAATATCTGCGTCCGGCATTTGGCAGCCACAACCTGCGGAGCTTGGCACACGCGATCGGCTGGGCCGAAGAGTTGGGCATTCCGAAAAACGCGTTTGAAATTCAAATGCTGTATGGCATGGGCGGCGAGCCGGCGCAGCTGTTTGCCGAGCAAGGCTATCGCGTGCGGGCTTATACGCCCTTCGGCGAGATGATTCCCGGCATGGCCTATTTGGTGCGGCGATTGTTAGAAAACACCTCGAACGATTCGTTCTTGCGGGCGAGTTTTGCGGAAGACGTTTCGGTGGAGAATTTACTGATGAAACCTGATGATGTCGGCGCCGCGGCGCCACCGCTGGAAGAGACCCCGATGCCGGAATTCGTGAACGAACCACTGACCGACTTTAGCCGCCCCGAATCCCGCGACGCCATGCAACAGGCGATCGATGAAGTGGAATCGCAATTGGGCGAAGATTATCCGTTAGTGATTGGTGGACGGCGGATAGATACACGGGAAATGATCATCTCGCGCAATCCTGCCGATAGTGCACAAGTGGTGGGTAAAGTCGCCTCAGCGACCGACGACGATGTGCTAAACGCCATCGATGCGGCCCGCGATGCTTTTCGCCTGTGGGCGGCGACCGAAGCGAATTATCGAGCGGAATATGTGGAATTGATCGCGGACAAAATGCGTGAGCGGCGTTTTGAATTGGCTGCCTGGATGGTGTTCGAATGCGGCAAACCATGGGCCGATGCGGATGCCGATGTCGCCGAAGCGATCGACTTTTGCAATTACTACGCCGGACACATGCGGACTCTGGCCGAGCCGCAGCAATGCGATGTGCCGGGTGAAGAGAACACCTATTTCTACAAGCCGCGCGGCGTGGTGGCCGTCATCGCACCTTGGAATTTCCCGCTGGCCATTTTGACCGGCATGACCGCCGCGGCCATCGTCGCCGGGAATACCGTGATCATGAAACCGGCCGAACAATCCTCGGTGATCGCCTCGAAGTTGATGGAGATCATTGAGGATGTGGGGATCGACCGCGGCGTGGTCAATTACCTGCCCGGCGTTGGTGAGGATATTGGTGCGGACTTGGTCGGCAGCCCCGATATTGCCCTGATCGCCTTCACCGGTTCTCAAGAGGTCGGTTTGGCAATCAACGAACAGGCCTCGGTCGCCGATGACCGGCAGCTGAGCGTCAAGCGGGTGATTGCGGAGATGGGTGGCAAAAACGCCATTATCGTCGATGAGGATGCTGACTTAGACGAAGCGGTCGTCGGCGTGATGCACAGCGCCTTTGGATACTCGGGCCAAAAGTGCTCCGCCTGTTCGCGAGCAATTGTGCACGAAGCAGCCTACGATGATTTTCTACAACGGTTGGTCGGTGCGACAGAGAGTTTGAAAATCGGCAAACCGACCGATCCGGCAACAGCGGTCGGACCGGTGATCGATGAAGAAGCACAGCAGCGGATCCTGGAGACGATTTCCGAAGCCAAGGAAGAGGAGATCGAAGTCGCGCTGGAATGCGATCTGGGCGATTTGGCCGAGTCGGGCTATTACGTGCCGCCCACCATTTTCTGCGACGTCGATCCCGACTCGACGTTGGCCCAGGAAGAAATCTTTGGCCCCGTGTTAGCGGTCATTCGCGCAGCCGATATTGACGAAGCACTCGAAATCGCCAACGGCACGCGGTACGCCCTGACCGGCGGCGTCTTTTCCCGCAGCCCGGAAACACTCAAACGGGTCCGGCAGCGGTTTGACGTGGGCAACCTGTATTTAAACCGCGGCATCACGGGAGCCATGGTCAACCGCCAACCCTTCGGCGGCTTCCGCATGTCGGGCATCGGCTCCAAAACGGGCGGTCCGGATTACCTGCAACAGTTTTTACTGCCGGTGAACGTGACGGAAAACACGATGCGACGCGGGTTCGCGCCGGAGCCGGATGCGGAGAAGTAGGTGGTGAGTGGCCAGTGGCCGGTGGTCAGTGGCCAGAAGCCCCCCCGGCAGAGCCGGGGGCTGAGGAAATTTTGACGCCCCATATTAGCCCCCGGCTTTGCCGGGGGGCGGGGTGGACGCTGGCGGAGTGGGCCATTTCCGATGCGGTCGGCAGAATTTGCCTTGGAATTCGCGTGTTAAAAGGGCCAGATGCCTTCGGCTTGCCAGCGGGTGATATCTTCGGGTCTGACGCTATCGAACGCTTCACCTGCTAATTCTCCATCATCATACCTAAATCGGTATTCTCGGTACCGAGGCGTCGCAAGCCCATCGACTTCAAGCAGGATGAAACGGGTGAGATGGGAATCACTTTTCAGGAATCGGAATTCTCGGAACTTAGCGGAAGGCGAGTCACCGACTGAAAAAGAACTTGCGAGCATGCCGTCTCCCACTTCGTAGACCCACCCCGACGTCGTATCAGAAATTAGGGCAACGACGTGTAAAGGGTCGACCGCAACGGTGGGGTCGTCCTGTGCATACTGTTCCAATATGTCGCCAGCTGAAGCGGGACTCAGGTCGATGATCTCTTGGATCAAGCGCGCCTTGTCTTCCGCCGAGGGGGCGCGCTTTAACTGCGACATCAAACGCCGTTGGCGATAACTGGGATGCATCGCTACGACTACCACCAACACGATCGCAATCGCTGCGGCGATGTAGATCCCCCATTGTTTCATGAGCGCTTGCCTTCGGTAGCATGAAAAACGGCCCGCGAATTTCACTAAAAAATCGCGGGCCGTTTTTGATTGCTGACGGGAATTAGTGTTGGAACAGGAATTCCTTCGAGTTCAACAGGGCCCACCCGACGTCTTCCAACGTCATACGGCGTTCTTTGTCCTTGGTGTCGCCGACATGTTTTATGGCGGCGGCCAATTCTTCTTCGGCAGGTTGGCGGCTGAGGGCAGCCAGGTACAACTCGGTGATGATTGTCGCATTGTCTTTGCCGGCGGCGATGGCTGCGGCGATGCGGCCTTTGTCGTCACGCAACTTGTTGTGCACGACCGGTCCGTTGATCATTTGCAGGGCTTGCGACAGGTTCGACTCGTTGCTGCGTTCGCAGGCACAGGCCATTTCGCGTTGCGGTTGGCCGAAGATCTTCAAGAAGTAGTGATCGGTGGGCGGATCAGGCAATTCGACGGCACGGAAACCGACCGGCAGGCCTTTGAAGTTTTCCGGAACCGAAGTCACTTGGCAAATCGCGTCGAGCAACTGTTCGGCGCTGAGCATGCGGGTGCCGGCGTGCGAGTTGTAGATTTCGTCGGTGTCGTTGAAATCGTTTTTCCGCGAACTGAGCTGGTACGTCCGGCTGTTCATGATCGTGCGAATCGCCCATTTGCGGCTGTAGTTGTTGGCAATGAAATCTTCAGCCAACTTGTCGAGCAGCGGCGCGTTCGAGGGGGGATTGGAATCGCGGAAGTCGTCGACCGGTTCGACGATGCCCCGTCCCATCAGATGTCCCCAAATGCGATTGACGGCCACCTTGGCGAAGAAAGGGTTGTCCGCAGCAGTCAGCCACTCGGCGAAGACTTCGCGGCGATCCTGGCCCTCGGGAACATCGACGTCTCCCTTGAGCAACAGGTGCGGCTTCATGGTTTGTCCGGTCCGCGGTTGTTTGACCTCACCGGAGTTGCTGACGAAGATGATTTCGTCGTCCTTCTCGAAACCGGTCTTGCGACCGACGCGAGCGAAGACGGCGCCAATGCCGTAGTAATTGTCCTGCGTCCACTTCTCGAAGGGATGGTTGTGGCATTTGGCACATTGAATGCGAATGCCGAGGAAAAGTTGGGCTGTGGTTTCGGTAGCGTCCAACGGATCGCGACTGGCCCGCCAATAGTTGGCCGGCGGGTTCTCAAACACGCTGCCCTGTGCGGTTAACAGTTCCCGCGTGAATTGGTCAATCGGTTTGTCGGTACGGACAGCATCGTAAATCCAACGGCGGAATTTGTGCACGCCTTTGGCATTCAGCTTTTTGCTATTGGACCGCAGAATGTCGCCCCATTTGAGCGTCCAATACGATGCGAAATCGTCGGTGTCCAGCAAATGGTCGATCAGCAGAGCGCGTTTGTTTTCCTCCGAACGGCTGAGGAAGGCTTGTGATTCCTCAATCGTGGGGAGCCGTCCCGTCGTATCCAGGTAGGCGCGGCGGAGGAATTCCTCATCCGAACAAAGCTCCGATGGCAGGATTTGTAGTTGGTTCAGTTTGGCGAAGACCAGCGAATCGACGAAGTTGTTTTCCGGAGGATTGTTCCAGGCAAACCCTTCGACGTCATCCAAGAAGGTGATGTAGGAGGTCTCCATTTTGTCCAAATAGCGGACCAGCACGGCGGACTCGCCGCGTGTGTGTTTCGAAACCAGACCCGCGTCACCCACCGTGGCGACCGATTCGTTGGACGAACTATAGACGGCAATGGCCGTGACGTCGCGGACAGTGCCATCGCTGAAATGGGCATCGACGCGGAGTTGTTGGCGGTCGCTGCCGGGTTGGAAGACGCGTTTGCTAGGGAAGACTTCGACCTTCACGACGTCTGGGACGGATTCGGCATCGAGCCGCAATCCTTCGCCAATCCAATCGCGGAGGATCTTGTAACCGGGGTCGGTTTTATGAAGTCGCCGTCCGCCGCCATGGGCGACTTGCATCAGCGGTTTAGTGAGAATCAGACTTTCTTCCGGAGCCATCGCATTGGTGCGGCGACCGAAGAATTCGGTGCGAAGCGTGACGATATCGAGCGCCGGATCATAGCCACGCAGCGACAACCGAAAACCAGCTTTGCCGGAGGGGGAACCGTGGCAGGCACCCATGTTGCAACCCGCTTTGGAGAGGGCGGCGATGGTGCCGTTTTTGAAGCTGACCGGTGAGGGCGTTTCCATCCCGGCGACTGTGACGGCGATCTTGGCGGTTTGCCCGCCGGCGGTTGCGGTGATTTCCGCCGTTCCGTTGGCGACCGGCAGAGCGACACCGTCGACGACTTTGACGATGGCTTCGTCGGACGACGTGAACTCGGCGGCTCCCGTCAAATCCCGGACGTTGTTTTCGGAGAGGATGCCCGACACCTGCAATTGCTGCGTCGCCCGGGTCCCGTTGAGTTGGACCTGCGCCGGTTCCAAAACGAGTTGGGACGGATTGCCGATCTCTTGTCCGCCCCAAGCCACAGGGCATGAGGCCAAAAGCAGAGCCATGCCACAGCACATGATCAGGGACGGAAACCGGAGTTTCTGTTCGGGCAGCCGCATGACTCGTATCTCCATGTGATTTGAACCTAAATTCGTGTGCGGGGATTCCGTACCGGGCGATTTCACAATTCTGCGATTCGTTGTTGCCGTCTTACTCTGTTACTGCACCGTCAATTCAAAGGCTGGGGATTTCCCAGGAATTTTGGTTTTGCCAACCAGACCTTCACCCTGACTTATCGTATTTTTCACAATTCCGACAGCAGCGTCTGCAGCGGCAGTCAATTCGACTTCCACCTCGTTTTTGCCAGCCTCGATTGTGGCCGGTGCTGCGGTGACCCCTTTGGGTAGATTAACAAATGTTAATATGATGGGGCCAGTGTAAGCCGGGTTTCGCACGGCGGTGACCTTCATTTTGGCTTTGGCACCGCGTGCAATCGTTATATTTTCCGCTTTGAGCGAATAGGGGGCCTGCAATCTGATGCGGATTCCCGGAGCGGCTTGTGAACTGCTGGCTTTGCCTTTTTTACCGGTTCCTTTGAGCACGATGGTGAATTCGCCCAGCGGCGCTTTGGTTTTGGCCGAGACAACGATGGCGATTTCGTTTTTGCCCTTCTCAATCGGCTTGGCTGCGACGGCAACTTCCGGGGGCAGACCAGCTTTGGCCGGCTCGACTGCCAGGGCGATTGCTTCGCCAAAGTCTTTGGTACGATTCGCCTTAACGGTCACCGTTGCACTGAGATCCGGGCCAAGGACGACCGTGGCCGGATCGCTGGTCAGAGTAAAGAAGTTTGGTGCAGGTGCTGCCGCTAGGGCGACTTTCTCCGACAGGTTGAGCGGAGGCCAGGGCATGGCACTGAATAGGCCTTGTTGGGCGGTGGTGGCGGTGGCAACGGCTCGGTAATCGGCGTTGCCAATCTTGGCTGTGCCGATGAGGCGAATCTCGGAGATTGCTCCAGCGGCGGTTGTGCCGTTTTGAATCGTGACGACCGCATTGGGTCGGCCGGGACCGATAACGGCTGGCGTTACGGTCACTCCCTCGGGCAGGTTTTCGCCGGAGATTTCAATCGGTCCGTTGTAGCCGCGGCGTGTGGCGGTCACAGTGACGAACGCGGTTCCGCTGGCCGGGACATTGATGGTTTCCCCAGAGGTCGACAAGTCAAAACCGGGCTGATAGGGGGCCGTGGTGATGCGGTAGGCGAACTCCGGTCCGCCGCGGCGATGCAGGTCTTGGACTTCCAAGACATAATCTCCATCAGCGGGAAAAGTGTGATTGATCAATGCGTCGTTTTTTCCGGAATCCTCGGCGATCGCCAATTGTTTGCCGGTCGCATCCAACAGACGGACGTGCAAGTCGGTTGGAGCTCCCTGGCGGCGGGTGATGCCGGTGAAGAGAAATCGCTGCCCTTTGGCTGCCTTAAAGATAAAGCGATCAATATCGCCGGGGGTTTCGAAACGCCCGTTGATGTTGGCTCCTAATTCGACGCGGGTCGCTTGCGACTGGTCGTTGTTCGGTTCTTGTTCGACTGCTTCATCCTGGGGACTGACAGCCAACACGGCGAAGCCGCTGCTTTGACCATCCGCAGATTTTGCAGCCACCGGGATCCACTTGATGGACGGGTCGGAGGGGACGTTGACGCTGACCGGTTGTGCGTCGCGGAGATGGCTGCCGGCAAATCCAATTGTGGCGGTCGTGCCCGCTTTGGCCCCCATGGGATAGGGTGCACTGACGCAAGGGAAATCGCCAATGCGCAAACGATAGCGATGTCCTGCGCCACCGGTGTAACTGATGTCGCGTAGCTCGACGAAATATTCACCGGCGTCTTTGAAGGTGTGGCAGAGACGGGCATCGCCCATTGTGCCGGCTGCGTCGTCGCTATAGGCCAACTCGCGTCCGGTGGCATCCAAAATGCGAATCAACGGGTCGAGCGGCGAACCGATGCGGCGGGCCAGGACTTCAAACGAAACTGTTTGTCCCTGCTCGACGGAGAACTTGAAGTAGTGCCGCGCGAGGGCATCGACTGTCCCATCGACCGCGATGGGTAAGCTTAACGGTTGAGCGGCACCGGTGGAGTTGTTTGGTTTTTTCTCAGCCACCGACGCCAAATCGTCGACCAGAAATAAGACCGGTTTAGAAACACCGGTGGGAGTCACGGCACGAATTGCATGGATCCCGGCGGGGGTTCCTTCGGGAACGGTGATGCGATAGGTCACTTGAGCGGCGTTGGTGCCGTTGTCTTTCACATCGGGAGATAAGGCAGCTTCGGCTGGAAAGCTGGTCCAGAGTTGCGTGGGACCGGCAAGGCTGCCTCCCTTGAGCACAACATCGACGGCAGCGCCCGGCATAGCCGCTTGGGGGGAGGTTGAGGTAATGGACGGTTGTTGAGCGGAGACAATTGAGGGCAGGGCGATCACGGCACAGAGCAGGAACCCGGTCATCGAGAAAAAACGGGCGGAAACCGTCATCGGCACATACTCCGGAATGAAAACGCGGGGCGTGATGGTGTTCGCTTTAGAAATCGTCGAAAACGATTCCTCGATCACGAACTTGGGGAGTCGACATCCGTCGCCAACACATCTGTGGGAAATCGCAACAAGAGGCTGTTGAGTGTCTAGGAACAGCCGACAAAGTCGCAACACATCATCCTATCATCATAAGTTGACGCAACCCCATTCGTCAAAGGAAAAACGGACTTTCAGGTCAATCTTACCCATGAATCTCAGCAACAGATATCTGGGGGTGTGAGCAAAACGGCGCGTGAAAACGCCCCCGCAGGTCAACTTTATTAGAGATGTGCATGATAAAAAATGCCGGAACGATAGCAAACTAGCGGGCCGACCAACGACTCCGATGCGGAACCGCTCGAAATTTACCGAATCGAATCACGATTGGATTTCAGGCAATTGCGACAGGGGGTTCCTTGCGTGTGAAGCAAATCCAGCAATAATAGCCAGCATTGATAAACAATGATGCGATTCTCCCGTCGGCAGCGTGATGCGACGGAAATCACCAGACAACCTATGATCCAGGAGCAGTGACCGGTTATGGCGGACGTGGCAAAACTGGCAAGTGATGCATTGACTGCGGGCGGCGGAATTTTTCGATTGGCACCGAACTGGGTTCCCCGGTCGTTTCTGCAGCCGGGACGCCGCTTGAAACTGCACCCGGCCGATTATTATGCACTGGGCATGAATCGCGGCGGCATCGACGAACGCTGGTTCGGCTCCACCACTCCCGCCGCCAACGAAGGGGCTCCCCCCGATGAAGGTTTGAGTTACATCGAATTCGAAGGCTCACGCTTCACGTTGCGTGATGCGGTCGCCGAATTGGGGGCCACGATCGTAGGTGATTCGATCTGGGACAAGTATTCCCGCTGGCCCGTCTACTCGAAGTTTTTCGACAACATGGGACCGATTCCGCACCACATGCACCAAAACGAGGAGCAAGCAGCGCTCGTCGGACAGGAAGGCAAACCGGAGTCGTATTACTTCCCGCCGCAAATGAACGCCATCGGCGATAATTTCCCGTATACCTTCATGGGCCTGGAGCCGGGAACAACCAAGCAGGACGTGATCGATTGTCTGTCCCGTTGGAATGATGGCGACAACGGCATTTTGGATCTCTCGAAAGCGTATCGCCTCAAACCGGGCACCGGCTGGTTGATTCCGCCATGTGTGCTGCATGCACCGGGAAGTCTGGTGACGTATGAGCCGCAATGGGGCAGCGACGTGTTTGGCATGTATCAATCGCTGGTCGAAGGCCGCGAAGTGCCTTGGTCGCTGTTGACGAAAGACTTCCCCGAAGAGAAGCACAACGACCTGGAATACCTGGTCGAGGCACTCGATTGGGAACAGAACGTCGACACACACTTTAAGGACAACCATTACCTAGAACCGATTCCGGTAGCCGACACTGCCGCCGACGGATATGTCGACCGCTGGATTGTGTACGGCGATGTGAATGGAAAACAGTGCTTCACCGCTAAAGAGTTAACCGTTGATCCCGGCGCGAAATTGACGCTCAAGGACACCGGCGCTTATGGCTGGATCACCGTTCAAGGAGAAGGCCACATTGGCAAACTGCGGTTGCAAACGCCGGCAATGATCCGGTTTGGGCAAATGACCGAAGACGAAGTCTTCGTCACCGCCTCAGCCGCCGCCGAGGGTGTCGTGGTAGAAAACACCGGCAGCGAGCCGCTGGTCTCACTACGCTACTTCGGCCCCGATGCTAACCCGACCGCTCCAGCCGTTGGGGATCACAAGAAACGCTAATCACGTCGGCCGACAGAGGTCATCGCGCACGACCGCAAGCGGTCGGTTTGGGAAATGTCGTTTACGCACAATTAAAAAAAGGGAACACCACATATGAAACGCACGTCAATCGGATCATGGGCCTACACGATCGGACCCTATGCCGACAATCCTGTCGACTTTGAGACCGTTTGCACCAAACTCAAGGAACTCGGATTCGACGGCGTCGAATTGGGTGGATTTCCCCCGCATCCCAATCCAGATGACTTGCCGGAAAAATCGCAGCGTGATGAACTCGTTGGCAAGATGAAAGAATGGGGACTCGACTTCAGCGGGTTGGCCGCCAATCTGTGGGGCGAGGAGCTGATCAATACGGCTGACCAGTCGAAATACATCGCCGAATTCGCCAAGAACGCCCAATTCTGCGAGGACGTGGGCATTAAAGGGATTCGTGTCGATTGCGTACAACCACCGACCATTCTGGATGACGTCGACTACGACACGGCGTTTCAGCGTGTGACCGAAACCTGGAAAAAGTGCTGCCCGATCGCCGCCGATCACGGTCTGTACATCACCTGGGAATGCGAACCGGGGTTTGCGTTTAATAAACCGTCGGATGCGGTGAAGATCCTCGATGCGATTCCGAACGAGAATTTCGGTCTGCAATACGATACCTGTCACGGTCAAATGGTGGCCGTCAACGGGTCGCGGCATTATGGTGAAAAAGAGATTTTGCCGGGCGGACAATTGGAGTTCATCAGCATGGTCTCGGGCCGGATCAATCACATTCACCTGATCGATTCGGACAACAAATGCCACAAGGACGACAACGGCGAAGACGAAACGAGCAGCCATCCGCCATTCGGCGACGGCGTGTTGGATTTCGACGAAATCGTGCCCGCCCTGGCGAAAGAAAAATTGCCACACGACTGGTGGACGATCGACCTCTGTTTCTGGCCCAACGCCTGGGACGCCACCGCCAAATGCAAAAAGGCACTGGACGAATTGGTCGCCAAATACGGTTGAGCACGGCTCAATCCATCACAGCGAGAATCCCCGTAAACGGGGATCTGGCCTCATGTCACGGTCACGTATACCCCGCCGTAAACGGCGGGGCTAATACCGCTGGCGCGGGCAAGCCCGGTGAACCGGGCTGTTGGCGGCCGGTGGCCTGAATTTGAAATCGTTAATACCGAATACATTCGTCAACCAATATTGATCGACAGGAGACGTCAGATACGCCGGGGATGTGTCTGACAACCTACGGATTTGACAACAGTCCCGTTTACGGGACTTGGCCGCGATAGCGGTCATAGCCCCGCCATTTATGGCGGGGTTGTCTGTGGACAGAACCATTCTGGGGAGCCTCGTTTACGGGGCTTCTCGCCGTAACGGCTTTAGCCCTTGCTCGCGGGGGAAATCGGCATGTCGCGGAATTTTTACAGCGAGATCAATCTGCACATCGTCTGGCATACGAAACAGAGTCGCCCATTGCTGTCACTGGAAATCGAAACCGCAACGCACGCATTTTTGCGAAAGCGCTTGGTCGATTCGGAGGGCGTGTACGTCCACGAGATCGGTGGAACAGAAAATCACGTACATATTTGTTTGACTGTGCTGCCGACGGTATTGGTTAGCGAATTGATCGGGCAACTCAAAGGGGCCTCGGCCCACGAGATGAATCAGAATCAGCCGACACGGGACAAGGTCCTGCAGTGGCAATCGGGCTACGGAGTCGTTAGTTTTGGAACCAAGGATCTGCCCTGGGTCCGCGAATATATACGGAATCAAAAACAGCATCATGCGGCAGGGAGCGTGCATGAGCGTTTGGAACGGATGACGCAGGATTGAGAGCACGGCTCAAGCCATCACAGCGAGAATCCCCGTAAACGGGGATCGAGGTACACGCCAAACCATCGATTACCCCGCCGTAAACGGCGGGGCTAATACCGCTATCGCGGGTAAGCCCGGTGAACCGGGCTGTAAAACGGATTATAACAGTGGAATCACTCGTTTACATTGACTGATTGTTTCAACAAACCTAGCACCACCACACAACGAGAGCACAGCCATGACCAAACCGTTGAATATTGGCCTGATCGGCTACGGATTTATGGGCCGGACGCATTCCAATGCGTATCGACAGGTCAGCAAGTTTTTTGATCTGGAGTATCAACCGGTTCTCAAAGCGTGTTGCGCCCGCAATGAGGAAAAGATCAAAGAGTTCGCGGAAAACTGGGGTTGGGAATCCTATGAGACCGATTGGCGGAAACTGATTGCCCGCGATGACATCGATGCGATCGACATCGGCTCGCCGAACAATACGCATTACGAAATGGCACTTGCCGCTGCTGAAGCGGGGAAAATGATTCTCTGTGAGAAGCCGCTGGCGATGGATGTGGCGCAGGCCGAAGCGATGACCGCTGCCGTGGAAAAAGCGGGCGTGGCCAATATGGTTTGGTACAACTACCGCCGCGTCCCGGCCATTACGCTCGCTCACCAACTGGTCAAAGAAGGCCGCATAGGTCGACCGTTTCATTATCGCGCGACCTATCTGCAGGACTGGACGATCGCCGAAGACGTTCCGCAAGGAGGAGCGACGTTATGGCGGTTGGATGCGGCTGTTGCCGGGAGCGGCGTGACGGGGGACCTGTTGGCCCACTCGATCGATACGGCGATTTGGCTCAACGGCCCGATCACCTCAGTCAGTGCTGCTACGGAAACGTTCGTCAAAGAACGGATGCATCAGGACACGGGCGAAATGCAACCGGTCAGCATCGACGATGCCTGCATGTTTCTGGCGCGTTTTGAAAACGGCTCGATGGGGACCTTTGAGAGTTCGCGTTATGCACGCGGCCGTAAGAATTACAACACGTTCGAAATGAACGGCGAAGATGGTTCGGTCTTCTTCGATCTGGAAGACCCGCAGATTTTGCAATTCTTCGAATACGCCAATCCCACCACCGGCAAGAAAGTCGAAGACCACTTGACCGGTTGGCGGCGGATTCACGTGACGAACTTTGAGCATCCCTACATGGACCGCTGGTGGGTGCCGGGTTGCACGATCGGCTACGAACACACCTTCACCAACGCCCTGTCCGATTTCCTCAAAGGTCTGGAAACCGGCGAACCAGCGCAACCCACCTTCCGCGATGCCTTGCAAACACAAAAAGTCTGCGATGCCGTGCTGGAAAGCGCCCGGGAACGGATTTGGATTGATATCAACTAGCGTGGGTATTCACCACGGAGGCGGAAAAAGGCTGTAGGCTTTAGTCCGTAGACCTTAGGAAAAAACAGAGGCAATTCTGCCTACAGTCTAAAGCCTAAGGTCTACAGTCTTTTTAACTCCGTGCCCTCCGTGTCTCCGTGGTGATTTTCAACGCTCAGTCCAATCGCTTGATCGCGATGTTGCGGAATTCGACGGGGTCCTTGTGGCCGGTTAAACCGAAGTAGCCCGTGGTGCGGTCTTTGCCGGGATGCTCGGTGTCGTCTTTGAACTCCGTGACTTGGCTGACGTCGCCGTCGACGATCACCGTACCGTTGAGTTCGACTTTGATCTTCGAACCCTTGACGGTCACTTCTTCATAGTTCCATTCGCCAACCGGTCGCAAGTAGCCGCGATGGGCGGGGATCATGCCGTAGACGGACCCGTTGTATTGCCGCGGGTCGAGTTTGGCGTATTTCTCAGCTGTATCATCCAGGATTTGAATTTCGGTCATCCCGACCGTCGAAGCTTGCCCTTTGCCCGGGTAGCGAATCGCCAAGCCATTATTGCCGCCGGGGGGGAGTTTGAATTCGATGCGGGCGACAAAATCGCCGTATTCCTCTTCGGTGAAGAGCACACTCCCCGCTCCTTCTTTGCAGCGTAGCGTGCCGTCGATGACTTCGTAGCTATCCAAAGCGCCGGTCCAACCGGTCAGGTCCTTGCCGTTAAACAGCGACGTAAAACCTTGGGCTTCGTCGTCGCCACGGAGGATTTCGTTGGCCTCTTCGCCGGGGATGTCCCGCACGGCGATATTCCGCCAACGGATTTCGCCACCATGAGTTTGCAGGTGAATCGGTCCGCGTGCGGGCAGCGGTTTTTTGCGGTCTTTGTCCCAATAGTTTTCCATGATGGCATTCTCGACGACAAGTTTGTCGTTGAGATACACCCAGGTGCGGCTGCCGATTTGCCGGATGCGGAACTGGTTCCATTCGCCGAACGGCCGGTCGGCCAACACGAGCGGAAGTTGGCCCGGTGTATTGGCGCGGTTGTTGAACAGCCCGCCGGAACCTTTGTCGGCATTACGATCCCACTTGCCACCCTCTTCGGTATAGTCCCAAATTTGCACCTGTGGAGCGCCGCGTAGATAAATGCCGCTGTCTGCCTTCGCCACGGTTTTGTAGTCGATTAGAAAATCGATGTCGCCATATTCCTCATCGGTGGTCGCGTACGGTCCGTGTCCGTCATTGACCAGTTCGCCGTTGTCCACACTCCAATGAGCGAGGAACTCCGCTTGTTGTGCCTCAATGGCTGCTTTTTTTTCCTCGGCGGGCGCTTTGGCCGTTTGGTGCGGATTGTCACCATGCCAACCGGTCAGATCTTTACCGTTGAATATTGCCCGGAACCCTTTGGGGGTGACCGGCTCAGCGGCCAATGCGCCGCCGCAAATGATTGCCGTTACGGCCAACACCGATGTCCATCCACTGAAACGTTTCATCTCAAACAGCCTTTCGAATTCTAGTTGCAGTACGTCCGCGTTTGTTTCGTCATCATCCGCAGATTGAGGAGGCGGATGTGTTCTATTGATTGCGCTTTAGGGTGAGCTATTTTCGGCAGGGACGTCTTTCGTCCTACGCGAGAAAGGTGCGTCGCGACGCACCCTACTTTTAGGTGAGGCTCCAGCCTTTGCGGTAGTCGCGATGGATATACCGTTCGGCTTCGGGGGCGTTGGTGGCTCGCATGTTCTCCGCGTCCCATTGCAATTTTTTACCGGTGCGGAAAGCGACGTTGCCTAAATGGTTGGCTTCGGTCAGCCAGCCGGCGTATTCGAAGTTGCAGGTCGTCGGCTCGCCCGTTTTGCAGGCGTGGATCCATTCACCGTAATGGCCGCGGGACTTGGGAATCGATTGTTCCGGCGGAGTAAAACCGGCGAACTGTTCTTCGGGAAGCAAGACATGCTTGCCGTAATCGGACAGCAGCATCCCTTTGTCTCCCACGAACAACACGCCGCTGCTCCAACGAGGGATTTGTTCCTCATGCCACATTTGCGGCTTGTAGGTGCCTTGATACCACGAGACCCGCACGGGTGGTAGATCGCCGCGTGCTCCGTATTCGTAGACCGCTTGCATCGAGGCGGGAGCGATTTCCGGATGCGGTTGGGGACCGCTGGCTTCGATTGTCAGTGGGTGGTCGAGATTTAAAGCCCAAAACGGCAGGTCGATCCAATGGCTCCCCAAGTCCGACATTGTGCCGTTTCCAAAGTCCCACCAGCGGTACCATTTGGGGCCGGGAAAATAGGTCGAGTGAAAATCGCGTTTGGGAGCCGGTCCCAGCCACAAATCCCAATTCAACCCCGTCGGCACTTCCTCGGTTGTGAGCGGCCGTTCAGCAATGGCGTAGGGATCGCCCGCTTCTTGCCCCGCTTCTAGGCTATCATGCCGCCCCCACGCCCGCGAAACCCAGACGTGTACTTCACTCACGTCGCCAATCGCACCGGTTTGGATCAACTCCACGACGCGGCGATAGTTGTCGCCCGCGTGGATCTGTGTTCCCATTTGCGTTGCGACATTCGCGCGCCCGGCCGCCTCGCGAATTTTGCGGGCTTCCGCGATGTTGTAGGTCAGCGGTTTTTCGCAATAGACATGCTTGCCCAGTTGCAACGCCGGCAGCGTGGCGAATGCGTGCGTGTGCTCGCAGGTGCTGACCACAACGGCATCAAATTTGTTGGGATCCTCGTAGATCTTACGAAAATCGGTGAACTTCGCCGCCTGCGGATGTTTCTTAGCGGCGGCGTTCAGGTTGTTTTCGTTCACGTCGCATAGGGCAACGATGTTTTCTGATTTGACGCCGTTCAGATTGGCACCGCCGCGACCGCCGGACCCGACGATGGCGATGTTCAGCCGTTCATTCAAATTCCGCGCCCGCAAAATGGCCGGGGCGGCAAATGTGGCGGCTCCGGTTGCGAGCGCTGTTCCTAAAAAACGCCGCCGCGTGACCGCACTGCTACCGGATTGTTGATTGTCTTGCATCTGTTGTATTCCCTCAAAAGCAAATCGTCGGGATGGATGGAGAGCTTGCCGGTCGTGAGCGGGATACAAACGAATGATCCGCCGAAAACCGATATCACAGCATAACCGACGTTGCTGGTCGAGACTACCTAACGGAGGCTTGAGGCGTGAGGGAATAGGCTTGAGGGTTTGTGGGGGGGACGTCTGTTGCCCTAGTTTTCGAACAGACTGAAAATGATTACGACAACAACGAGCAGGGAAAATATGAGGACCCCGGCGATTCCAAGACGAATTGCCATTCGGCGATCACCGTAACTGTCGTACTCAACGGCATCAAGATCTTCGAAGTTTGTCTCGATGCTATCGCGACATTTCCGACAGACTCTTAAAGGGCCGTATTCCTGTTTGAGAAAATCAACGTCGATGTCCGGCGAGTCGAGTTCAAACTGTTCCAGCCACTCTAACTCATCCATCTCACTGACGAACGCATCTCCAGCGGAGAGAGTTTCGCGGCAGAACGCACAACGATATACCTCGCCTTGACTCATGCTCGACACCTTGCCGCGACGCTATGGCGTTTTCGGTTGTTTCAATAATTCCAACAACGCACTGGTCATCGCCGTGACACCGGTGCGCAATGTTTCTTTGGGCTCTGGGTAATACTGCGCCGAATGCAATGAGGGGAGTGGGCGGCCGGCAGATTTGGCTTCGGCCATTCGCGCGGGGTCGATGCTGCCGAGGCGAAACATCATTATGGGAATTCCTGCGCGGCCGTAACGGCTGAAATCTTCACCACCCATCGAGCGGGCCGACTCCAACACGTTTTCCGCTCCCAATGCCTGTTGAAAGACTGGGACGATGCGGTCGACCAGCCGTTCGTTGTTGAAGAGCGACGGTGTGCCCATGTCGTACTTGATCACCGGTTCCGGCGCGCGAAAACTTTTGGCAACTGCCTGCGTTTTGCGGATGATGGCTTCCTTCAAATGTGCGCGGACCGTTTCGCTGTAGCTGCGAATCGTCAATTGCAGATGACAACTGTCGGGGATAATGTTGTGTTTGGTGCCCCCGTGAATCGATCCCACCGTGATCACCGCCGGTTCCAACGGTGCAATTTCGCGACTGACGATGGTTTGCAAATCGACGATCAGATAAGCCGCTAGCACGATCGGGTCGATCGTCCCTTGGGGATACGAACCATGTCCGCCGCGGCCGCGGACGGTGATGTCGCAGCTATCGACATTGGCCAATGAAAACCCGGCCCGGTAGCCAACCTTGCCGGTCTCTAAAAAACTATCGACATGCAGGGCCATCGCATAGTCCGGTCGGGGAAAATGCTTAAACAAACCGTCGTCCAGCATCGCTTTGGCGCCCGCCCCCTTCTCCTCAGCCGGTTGCCCGATCATGACGAGCGTTCCTTGCCACTGATCGCGGTGTGCGGCCATATACCGCGCCACGCCGATGAAATTCGTGATATGAATATCGTGCCCGCAGGCATGCATGACTCCCACCTGCTCGCCGTTTTCGTTCGTGGTTTTCACCTTCGAGGCATAGGGCAGTTCCGTCGCTTCGGTGACCGGCAATCCGTCGAGATCGGCGCGCAACATGACCGTGGGGCCTTTGCCGTTTTTTAGAATGGCGACGATACCATGCCCGCCGACTCCCGTTTCGACTTCTGCGCCGAGGGCTTTGAGTTCCTGGGCCAACTTGGCGGCGGTTTCTTGCTCTTCAAACGAAAGTTCCGGGTGCGCATGAAACTGTTTATAGAGCGCAACCAGTTCGTCGACATGCGCATCGGTCCACGTTTTGACGTCCTCTGCATTGGCTGTGGATGCAGTCGTTACGGCAACGGTCAGTAGTAAAACTGCCATGATCATTCGTTTGAACATGTCTCGTCTCCCTTCGACTCAGTTTGATGGCCCGAACTCGATCCCTTACCCAATATTGCCGCAGTCGGCACAGGTGGGATTGCGTAACAAATTGCGGCGGCGAAATGTCATATCTCGTAGGTCGTAGGTCACCATCCGTCCTGCGAGCGGTTCGCCCAAACCGGAAATGACTTTGATCGCCTCCATGGCGCCCATGCACCCGACAGTTCCTGAGACGGCGCCGAAGACGGGAAATTCCCGCTTCCAGGCCGGCGGTGGTTCGGGATGCAAGCAGCGGAGGCAGGGGGTTTTTCCGGGAATGATGGTGGTGATCTGTCCTTCTAGTTCATACATCGCGCATTCAATCAGTGGCTTGTTTTGCGCCAAGGCTTGCTGGTTCATGGCGAAACGTTCTTCGAACAGCGGCGCGCAATCGACGATCACATCGGCTTGCGCCACGATCCATTCGGCGTTTTCTTCGGAAATGTTTTCGCCAATGGGTTCGATTTCTAGCCGCGGATTGAGTTCCAGCAACCGCTGTGTCGCCGATTCCACCCGCGGTTTGCCCAACCAGTCGTGCGTCATCAACAGTTGTCGATTGAGGTCGCTGTGTTTGACGTTGCCGGCATGTGCCAACACCAACTTGCCAATCCCCGCCGCTGCCAGTTCATAGGCCACGACACTGCCCAGTCCCCCGACCCGGGAGACAAGCACCGAGGCCCCCCGCAGTTTCTCCTGCCCCGCTTCGCCGAAACCGGGCGTCCACATTTGCCACTGATAGGTGGCGCGTTCTTCATCGGTGAGTGGTTGGGATTTGATCATGATCAATGGGGGTGGTGAATTTTCGTGTTGTGCAGCGCGACCCCCCGGCAAAGCCGGGGGCTGGGGGATGCATGTCTCGAATGTGTTTTTTTCCATCAGCCCCCGGCTCCGCCGGGGGGTATGGTCAGACGCCCACCGGTTGTTCGGCGACGGCCGCCAAGTTTCCGTTGGCATCAAATTGCATTTCGCTGGGACCGTCGATGATTTCCAAATCGTCGCGGCTTTTGATCTCAGCCAGATAGGCTTCGCTAACCAGCACTTCGCCGACATGCAATGTGTTGGATATATGAATCACCCGCGCATCCGGCGCATCGGCCAGTCCCGTTGTTGGCAAGGCCGCATCGAGCACTTCGCGGTCGCTGTCATAATGCACCGGAATCATCGCTGCTGAGGGGTGTCCACCGGTGAGCGAGTTGATCGTCGTGATGTTCTGATCGACGCTCTGGACCGTGCGGGAATTCGTAAATTCTGCCAGCCCCAGACCGCAGGCATTGCCGTGCGTTTCGTAGGTTAGCCCCCGCACAAAAATGCGTTTCACGCTGACGTCGTCTTTGTCCGTCGCGCAGTGATCGCTGTATTTGCGGCCGATCACGTTGGTGTCCATGCCCGATCCGCTGATGTCCTTGCCGATTTCATCGATGATCAACAGGCCGACTTTGTCAAACGGCAAACGCGGCATCCATTGTTTGGCCTGTTTGAGCAATTCTTTTTCGCGGCTGACAAAATTCTCCGGCGCCACAGCGGCCAATAGCGCGGTTTGATCGTAGGCATTTTCCACAATCGCCAAACCGGCGACAATGCCGCACTTGTCTAACACCGAATCGGCGACAGCGGTGATGATCTCGCCGAAGCTATAATCCAAAATGGCCCGGTGATAGATCTTGGCTCCCGCATGTTTGCCCAGACCGATCAGCATCATTTTGAGCAATCCGCTCTCGATTTCACCGACAAACCCGGTATGCGGTTTCACGCGTCCGCAGACCAACACATGGTCGGCGTCGTAGGCGTGCTTGTCAAAATGTACGGGAATCCCTTGCGGCGTTTTGTCGACGATGACTGTTTCCATCGACGAGCGGATCTCTGCGCCCGTGTAATCCTCCGTGATCCCATACCCTTCGACGATGCCCCGCTGTCCTTCAGGCGTCCCGCCGCCATGGCTGCCCATCGCCGGCACGATAAACGGAACGGCCCCTAGTGATTTGATATGGTCGACGGCGGCTTTGATGATGACTGCGATATTCGCGATGCCGCGGCTACCAGCGGTAATGGCGACCGTTTCGCCCGGTTTGATTTTCTCCCCCAACTGCAGCGAGGCGAGTTGAGCTTCAACGGTCGCTGGAATATCCTCGACGCACGGGCCCTCAAAGTGTTGCTTAATGCGTAACATCCGCGGATAGGTCATCTGAGTTAACTCCAAGTGTACGAGGGTTGCTGGCAGTGGAGGCTTGGGGGGTAAGGAGTGAGGCTTGAGGGGACAGGCTTGAGAAGTCGTTTCGTCAAGCCTCAAGTCTCAGGACTCTAGCCTCAAGCCTGTCCGTATTGTGATCCCCGCACCGGAATCACGCAACTGATCGGCTGTTGCTGAGCGGATTTCTGATAATTCAGCCTACCTCGTGCGAATTCATCGTGACTTGGCCGGGGCGCTTCGCTTGTCAAACAATGGCCGGCTAGCAGCCCGTTGAAAAGCCGAATCGCATTCAAGAGTCTCGTGCCACGACGACCTTGCCAAGCACTGTTTTGCCGGGCGCACGTTCCGCACTGGCGGACAAGCCGCCAGTGGCACCCTTTTTCAACGTCAGGCTGCTTTGCGTGCGGATGGACGCGCAGGTCCGGCAACCGATTGCGGCGGGTGGAACGGTGATACCTCGTCGATTGCGGCGGAATGACTTCGCTCGATTGAGAGTCTGCCCGTGCGGGACAGCACCTCCGAAACGACGATCGTCAATAACAGCATCAACCGCCCGGACAGCATCATGGCTGAGTTTACGCGGTACGGCCAAAGCCCGACGCGGACGCCCCAACTCCAGACTTCGGATGTCATGAGCATGGGCAGGCACTGACACAACAGGCTCGCCACCAAGAGACTGACCACCAGCCGATTTTGTAGATAGGGTCGCAGATCGTCAAACTTTGCCAAGGCGTAACAAATCAGAATGGTTAGGACGAGGGCCGTTCCCAGCTTACCTGCTGACATATCCACTGAGCGGTACCAAAAGCAACCGGTCAAATAAATCAGCCAACGGTGAAATAAATCACCGCGCAACACCCAGCAGGTCGCCGCTGTCATAAACGATGTCGCAGCCAGTGCGGTAGTGAAGGGTAACAAGAGACTCGGCTGGCCTGCCGGCCAAAAGTAACCGTACAGACTGCCCATGGTGGAGGCGATGGCGATCGCCGGCACAACCAACACCCAGGGGGAGAAGTGCCGCATGACGGCTCGCAAGCGGAGCATGTGCGCGACGACCGAAAACAGGATTCGGCCAACAATGCTGGCTTGCACTTTCGATGCACTCATCCGCATTTTCCTTGCTGAGAACGTTTCCCGCAAAATTGCGTCAGCCGACGAAGTGGGCAGGACCTTGGCCACGGCGACTCGCCCATTCGACTCGCACCGGACACAGCAATCTCGGGGTCCACTGTCACGTGCTCGTAGGTGGGTCAATGATGATGCGGGGGAATCGTACCCGCGATTCCAAAACAGCGGAACCTCAATTGGCGGCCGCCATCTCAAATCCGCCTCCGCTCTAAGGAGCATAGTTGCGCCGCAACCAACATTTGTGCATAATGGGACCAATCCAAACCGCTGGGTGCCAAGCAATTTTCCCGTTTAAGAGCAACATTAGAAACGATGGCCATCCCACTTTTCACTGACGACGATGTGCGGCACAAGCTCGATATGCCGACCGCTATCGAGGTGATGCAGCAAGCCTTTGGGCGACAAGCGGCCGGAACTCTTGCTGCTCCTGCCCGTTTGCAGGCGGACTTGGAGGTGGGCAAGTTGGTCTTCACCACCGGCGCCGCCACCGACATCCCAACATGCCTGGGGTTTCGCGTGTACGATGTGACGCAACTGCATTCGCCCGGTCGCGCTGAATTGACTGCTGTGTTCAATACCGACGATGGCGGCTTGAAAGGCATGGTCGTTGGCCCGTTGTTGGGAGCGTTGCGGACCGGTGCCATTGGGGGCGTGGCGATCAAGTGGCTATCGCGTCCCGACGCGCGGGTCCTGGGCATCCTGGGGAGTGGGTACCAAGCACGAACGCAATTAGAGGCGGCGGTGTCGGTCCGCGAATTTTCGGAAATCCGCGTTTATAGCCGTTCCGCCGAACGCTGTGCTGCGTTTGCGGAGGAAGCGTCGAAAATGACGACCGCGAATGTGCAGCTCTGTCCCTCAGCCCGCGAGGTGGTTGAAGCAGCGGACGTTTTGATTTGCGCTACAGCTAGTAGCGTGCCGGTATTTGATTCCGCCTGGCTGCGCCGTGGCGTGCACATCAACACGATCGGACCCAAATTTCACTCAGCCAGCGAGGTCGAAGCGAGCATTGCGGGAAAATCACAGCGGCTCGTCACCGATTCTCTTGCGCAGGCAGCCGCGTTTGGTGAAGATTTTATTCTGTATGGGAGCGACGACTTCGCCCGATTGACGTCCCTCAGCGATATCATTTCCGGAAACAAACCGGCGCCGCGGGCCGCCGAGGAGATTTCGCTATTTTATTCACTGGGACTGGCGGGAACGGAAGTGCTGTTGGCTAACCGGTTGTTCGAGTTGGCTGCTGCTGCCGACGATTCGCCGCTGGAGTAATATCAACAAGTCACATCACACGATCCACCGCCCAGGCGTAACGGCGGCCCGTTTTGAATTCCTTGTAGTCGGCCTCGGTTGGTTCGTGGATCCGTTCCCGTTTATAAGCCGTGTTGACGGTATCGAGAATCTTGGTGATTTCGGGTTGCGAGTACCCCAGTCCACGAATCTCGAAGTAATCGCCGTTGATATCAAACAGGCAAAACCGGTCGTTCCAAACGCGGACCCTGCGCAGCATCCGCAGTTCACTCCGCGAACGTTTTAAAAACGCAAGGGCATCATCCAGCGTTCCGGATGCGAAATCGTAACTTGCCAACGGTGTGGTTTCGGCCATGGTTCTGCAACTGTGCTTCTCGGACGTTAACATTCCTCCAGGATGGCGAGGCGACCTCCACTACTTATTTTTCTTGTTTTTGTTCTTATTTTTGTTTCGCTTTTTAGCATCCCGTGCCGAGCGGATGATATTGATGACATCTTTGGCGGTCGATTCGACATCGATTTTCTTCACGCCGTCATCCTTTTTCTCGGTCAATCCTCCCACCAATTCGATGACGGAATTCCCGATTGGTTTGGGCTCCTCCAGGGGTTGATTCTTACCGTTGAGCCGACCAGCCAGTTCATCCAAGAGGTCTTGTCCCTCGGCGAATCCGACGATCGGCGCGTCCAAGGTTCCATGCACGACCAAAGTCAAAGGGCGTTGGGTTAATTTCTCCAGAACCGGGACACCGACTGTCATTTGGCTGGGAAGTGCGACTTCGATTTTCAGGTCCAACTGCCGATCCACGCCGACCAATCCGCTGGTGCGTATCACCAGTTCCTCGGAGATGTCCGGCAAGACAAACGCCATCCCTTCGTGGTACACCCCCTCTTTGGCAACGTGAAAATGGACGCGAGAATTTTCTAACACGCGAATCGTTTCCGGCGGCGGTTTGTTGAGCAGGCCGGCGACCAATTTCGTGATCTCGACTAAAATCGGATTTCGCAAATTCGACCGCACATGGTGTAGCGCCACGCTGCCGGTAATCCGCATACGATCATCCGCTTCATCCGTTTCAGTTTGTTCGACAGGAAGCAAAAACTCCTCGATTTCGACAGAGACTTCTCCTTCGACGGTTGCCGCATCGGCCAAAACCGGTGCAACCAGATGCAGGCCGCGGTCGCACAGTTCCGGCGTCAATGCCTGATGGTCCAACACCACGGCGGGGTCGATCACAAGTTCGCGTCCCGATTCCGATCGGCGGAGTCTCAACATCAACGTCACATTATCGACATCGACAATCGATTCGTCGGCATCCACCGTGCTGACCACAATCCCTGCCTTGCTCACAGCAGCCACAAACGTTGATTCTGGTGGATCTCTGTCCTTAACCGCGTCGGCCAAATCGTCGAGCGGTAACTCTTGGCTACCCTGCCGCAATGTGAATTCCAAACGTGGCTGTTCAATTTCAATGCCGCCGATATCGGGCAATGCGAGCAGCAGTCCGAGCAATGAGCGTTCAACCAGCACACGGTCGATCGTGACCAACATTCGATCGTCGTCGCGAACGACTTGCATCTGGTTCAGAGAGGCGCTCGAGGTCCAACCAAACGAAGCGGAACCGACGGAGGCCTGCAACCGTGGATCATCGATCGCGCGATTGACCAACGTATTGCGAAGCGGAGTATTGGCGACAATCGTCGGCAGGCAGGCTATCACCAACACAACCACACCGACAACAGCCAGTCCGATTCGCAACCAGCGTCTTTTCGGTTTTGGCGTCTCTTCGTTCATTGTACCCCATCCTCACAGCGACTTACGTTATTAATCAGGCAACGCACGATTGTAACAGATCGAGGAACCTGCTGGGAATCGTGCATGCGCCCGCCCAGTTACTTTGCCGTATAAGAAATGTTGTCGGAGAGAATTCCCAGCCCGTTAAGGTCGACGCAGTTTCCATAGCCGGACCGGTTTGCAGCGAGTAGCGGCTTTCCGGCATTTTCGTTTTGGAATTAGGTAGCGCCCCACTTTAGAAAAGAGACTGGCAATTCGGTCGGTCATCAAGGGGGGGGGGGCGGAGAGATGCGCAAGTTCATTGGCGAATTCGTATTGGTCTGTCTGATTCTGCAAATGGTGATCCTGGTTCAATTGGACACGCGAACCTCGGATACGAAATCAGGAGCTGGAGCTATCACCACTGCGCCCGCCCCCCGCTACGTCCAGCGCAGCATCGCCCCAGCGGCGGCCTCGTCGTGGGAGGGGAACGAAACATTGACAGATGCGAGCTTCAGTGAGGCGGAATTGCAATCGCACACACGCGTGGCTGGAGAACTCTCCCTGCAAAAGGTGTCGCTACCGGCGACGGTACCAGCCCCTTAAAACGATGCGCAGCGATCATCTGCCGTTGCAGCCCCCTACTGCTGCGGCTTCGAGGGACGGGGAGATTCTGGCCTCGGCTCCCTGCTTTTGGTAATCTATCCGACTCGGCGTCGACTTCACGCCCAATCGCGATAACTTCCCAGATCATGGCTGCGCATGCGTATGATGAAATCCAAACACAGGGTGTGGGCGGCATTATTATTATTGGCCCCCCTGACAGCAACAGCGGATGAACCGGCAGCGAAACCAACGGCCGAGGCGCCGTTTGGCTTGCCGCAACGTCAACAATGGACCACGTCCCGCATCACCGGTTCTCCCGAGCCGCCCCAACCGTACACCGTGGAGCGGGTCTTTCCGGAGTTGTCGTTTGAAAATCCAGTCGAATTGACGCCGGCGCCGGGTAGCGACCGTCTCTTCCTGCTGGAATTGCACGGCAAGATCTACTCGTTTCCCAACCGCGATGACGTCGAAAAACCGGACTTGGTGGTTGATTTGCACAAGACGCTCACCAAAGCAGGCAATTTCTACGGTTTGGAATTTCATCCTGATTTTGAGCAGAATCGTTACTGCTATGTCTGTTACGTCATTGGTTCAAACATTCCGGACGGCTCGCACGTTTCGCGGTTCACAGTGAGCGATACCGATCCGCCCACGATTGATCCGGCCAGTGAAAAGCCGATCATCACCTGGCCCTCGGGGGGACACAACGGAGGGTGTTTGAAGTTCGGTCACGATGGGTATCTGTATGTCTCCACGGGTGACGGTACGGGACCGAATCCGCCGGACATACTGAAAACCGGACAGGATATTAGTGACCTGTTGTCGTCGGTGTTGCGGATCGATGTCGATCAGGCGGCCGAGGGCAAGGGATATGCGATTCCGGCGGACAATCCATTTGTTGACATCGAAGATGCGCGGCCGGAAATTTGGGCGTATGGATTTCGCAATCCCTGGAAGATGAATTTCGACACGCGTAGCGGGCGATTGTGGATGGGCGATGTGGGCTGGGAATTGTGGGAGATGGTTTACCACGTCCGTCGCGGCGGAAATTATGGCTGGAGCGCCGTGGAAGGTCCGCAACCGATTCACACAAGCGTCGACCGCGGTCCGTCGCCGATTTCTCCGCCGACCGTTGCGCATCCGCACTCCGAATCCGCTTCGATCACTGGCGGTCATGTGTATCACGGCACGCGATTGGGGGAACTCTCCGGCAAGTATCTGTACGGCGATTTCGAAACCGGAAAAATGTGGGCTGTGGGATACGATGGCGAACGGGTCACCTCGCAAGAGGAGATCGCCGATACGACACTCAAACTGGTCTGTTTCGGAACCGATCATGCAAGTGAATTTTACGTCGTGGGATATACCCCCGGTGAGATCTATCGCTTGATCCCCAACCCGGCCGCCCGTTCGCCAGTCGAATTTCCGCATAAACTTAGCGAAACAGGATTGTTGCATTCGGTGGCCGACCATATTCCAGCGGAGGGGGTGATCCCGTATTCCATCAACGCCGAAGCATGGGCCGATGGCGCAACGGCACAGCGCTATGTCGCAATACCGGGCGACGGCACGGTCACCACCAAAAGCAGTCCGTGGGTTTTTCCCAAAGATTCCGTTTTGGCGAAGACAATTTCACTCGACATGCAACCGGGCAGTGACAATGGCCGCCGCCGCATTGAGACGCAGATTCTGCATTACGACGGCAGTGCCTGGCAGGGATACAGCTATCGTTGGAATCCGGAACAGACCGACGCAACGTTAGTCGCCGCTGAGGGCGTGGATGTGCCATTGGACATTCAGGACCCGACCGCTCCTGGTGGACACCGGCAACAGACGTGGCATTTCTCCAGCCGGACGGAGTGCATGCGCTGCCACAATCCCTGGGCGGGAAACGCGTTGGCGTTCAATGCGCCTCAATTGAATCGACAACATCATTATGAAGCGGCGGCTGATAACCAACTTCGCTCGTTCGCGCATGTGGATTTGCTCGACCAGGATTTGTCGGAGCCGACTGACAAACCTGTCCTCGTTAATCCCCACGATCCGGCGGCCGATCAGAATTTGCGCGCGCGGTCGTATCTGCATACGAACTGTGCGCATTGCCACCGTATGCATGCGGGGAGTTCAGTCCTCTCCAAAATGCAATACGATTTGGAATTGCCAAAGACGACCATGCTCAACGAGCGTCCCTCGCAAGGGACATTCAGCATACCGACCGCGCGGGTGATTGCTCCCGGTGATCCGTACCGGTCGGTCCTGTGGTACCGCATGTCCAAATTGGGACGAGGACGTATGCCGCACATCGGTTCCACGATGGTGGATGACGCTGGAGTGGAGCTGATCTACGATTGGATTTCACAATTACCAGCAACGACCGATAGCGAATCCCCCGCTACAGCGACGGATAATCTCCTGGCTGCTGTCAATAACAGTGATGCGACGACTGACCAACAAGCCGTCGCCGTGACGCAACTGCTCTCAACAACGACAGGCGCACTTCGCGCGCTGCGTGCGGTGCAACAGTCGTCGCTGGATGAAACGGTGCGCCGCAACATCATCGAACAGGCTCTTGCGCATTCCGACAGCCAAGTCCGCGATCTGTTTGAACGGTTTCTGCCGGAGGAACAGCGTGTGAAGCGGTTGGGGAGCATTATCAAACCCGAACAAATCCTCGCCCTAAAGGGGGATGCGAATCGTGGGCGCATGTTGTTTGAAAAAAATGCGAGTGTGACCTGTCGTAACTGCCACCGCATCGACAAAACCGGCGAAATGCTGGGGCCGGATCTACGCAAGGTCGCCCAGAAGAAGACCGCTGCGCAACTTTTAGAAGGGATGCTCAGTCCCTCGACCAAGATCGAACCTGAGTTTGCTACGTTCCTGATCGAAACAATAAAGGGCCGCGTGTTTACGGGAATTGTCGTCAGCAAAACGGACAGCGAAATTGTGCTAAAGGACGCCTCGCTCAAGGAAACGCGCGTGCCGGTCGAGCAGGTGGAATTGATGGAGCAACAGACGACTTCGCTCATGCCCGATCTTCTATTGCGGGACATGACCGCTCAAGAAGTCGCCGATTTACTGGCTTATTTTACGTCGCTCAAATAACCGAGGCGGACGACACCGCGCATTTCAGGGAACGATACGCATGACCGCCGAGATTCAAGTATTAACCGGTCCAGCGAGCAGCGGCAAAACAGGCCGCATGCTGGGGCGATACCGCGCCCATTTGCACGATGCGGCCGACAAGCTAGAAATCGGTCGCGGCCTGTGGCTGACGCCGACTCATTACAGCGCGGCGTTCATCCGCGAAAATCTGTTGGCCGACGATCTGGCTGCCTGTTTCAATCCGCAGGTGTTCACGTTTTCGGGGTTTGCGGACCGCGTGTTGCGCGACAGTCCCGCAGCGGTCACACCGATTTCTCGCATGCTGCAACGGGTGCTTGTCCGCGGCATTATCGAAAAGTTGAACGCCGACAATGCGCTGCGGCATTTCTCGCCGATTGCGGTGACGACCGGATTCATTGATCAGGTGTTGGCATTCATCAGCGAGTTGAAACAGGCGGAGATTTGGCCGGAACATTTTGAAGAGGTAATCGCCGGCGACAACCCGCATCCCCGCGATGCGGAACTGGCGATGATTTATCGTGTCTATCAACAGCACCTGCTGGCGCATGAATTGTACGACGGGGAAGGTCGGTTTTGGTCGGCCCGCGATCAACTCACTCAAGGGCATTGGGGAACATTTGCTGATTTGGACTTTGTGGTCGTCGACGGGTTTAGCGACTTCACCAAAACCCAATACGAGATTCTCCAGCTATTGGCAGGCAAGGTGACGGAGATGTTTGTCACCCTGCCGCTGGAGTCGCCGTTACAGCGTGCGGACCTGTTCGCCAAGCCGCTCGGTGCGTTAAAACAACTCGAGCTACACACGAACGTGCAGCGTGACAAATGTGTCGAGATCGACGAAAACTGTCCGGCTGCTTTTTCCCAAATCGCCGCGAAACTATTTCAAAATCCCCGTGACGTCGTGCCGTGCGGAACCGCTGCGGATGTTTCTGTGATCGAAGCAACCGGGCAACAGGGTGAGGTTCGCGCGATGGCCTCGCAGATCAAAACGCTATTGGCGGCCGGGACAGCGCCGATGGATATTGTTGTTACTTTCCGGTCAATGACGGATTATGCCGATTTGCTGCACGAAACGTTTACGAACGCCGGTATTCCTTACATCTGCAAGTCATCCGAGTCGTTGGCCACCAGTCCCGTGATCAAGGCCTTGATGGCGCTGTTGCAAGTCGCCACCGAGGATTGGCCGTTTGAACGGCTCTTGCCGCTGTTGCAGAACAACTACTTTCATCCCGATTGGCCCGAGTATGCGGAAGGGGAGGCAACGCGGGACGTGGCGGCGCAGTTGCGGCGGCTGCAATTGCGCGGGGGACGGCGCGAGATTCTCAAACGGATCTACCGTGCCGCTCAACCGTCAGAAACCGACGAATTGCTTTCCGGCTCGAAATTGGAAAAACGCCGCGTCCAACAGCAATCGGCCGCAGCGGCGGGAGATTTTTTGACGCGATTGGCGACAACTTTAGAACCGCTGCAAAAACAGCATACCCGCAGCGGTTGGGCGGAGATCCTGGTCCGGATCGGACGGGAAATGCGTTTCGACCCACGGACGCTGCCGGCGCTCACCGATGAGGGGGAGCGTGACATGCGTGCGCGGGATACGGATGCCTGGCAGGCGTTTGAGAACATGCTGTATGCGGCGGCAGGATTTGATGAGCGTGTCCATGAGAATGGTCACTCGATTGATTTCCCACGGATGCTCACTGAACTGACGGATCTGATTCATCAGACGGAACTTTTAAACCGTGACTCGGCCGTGGGTAAGGTGCGCGTGCTGGATGCGACGCAAGTCCGCAACCTGGACATTCCGATTTTATTCGTGGGCGGATTGACCGAGACGGGATTTCCGCAGCGGCGCGGGGACGATTGTTTTTTCAGCGAAGCGGATCGCCGTGATTTCAACGAACGGGGCCTGCCGCTCCAGCATCGCACATCGCGGACGCAGGACGAGATGCTGCTGTTTTACGGAGTCGTGACCCGCGCCCGCCAACGGTTGATCTTGAGTTATCCGGCGATGAATTCCACCGGACAACCGCTCCTGCCCAGCCCCTATCTGCTCACGCTGCAACATCTGTTCGACGAAGGGGCCGTCCCGATTCTGCGGCGGATGGAACTCGATCCGGTGCCCCCGATTTCGGAGATGCTCACCGAGGCGGACCTCCGCGTCGTGGCTGTTGAGCAAGCGCTGAACAAGGACGCCGGTCCGCTGCGTTCACTGTCTGAGTTACCGGGACACGAACCGCTGGTTCGTAATATTCTCGCAGCAGCAACGATGGCCGACCACCGCTTCCGCATTCACGGTTTCACGCCCTACGAAGGTCTGATTCCCAGCGCCAAGCATCAGATTCTATTAGGCAAACGGTATTCGATAGCCCACGAATTCAGTGCGACGGAATTGGAAGCATACGCGAATTGTCCGTTTCAATATTTCGCGGGACATATTTTAAACGTGAACACGCTCGATGCCCCGGAGGTAAAAACAGATTACAAGCAACGGGGAAATGTGGTGCACGATGTGCTTAAGAAATTGCACCAGCAATATCTCGCCGTGAGTACGGAAAATGGCGACGCCCCCCCATCGGACGAAGAGTTGTCCGCACAATTCGATGAGCTACTGCAGACGTTGTTGCGGCAACACGCGGATGATCCGAAATTGATGCAGACTTTAACCGAAATCGAAACGCGACTGCTGTCGGAATGGGGTGAGGAATACGCCAGGCAATGGGCCGAGTATTCCAAGGATTCGGAGAAGAATTGGGACGAACCGCCGCAACCGGTGCGATACGAGGTCGGATTCGGCGCTGCACCGGGGGGTGATCCGGCGACGGATGCTGCGGAAACGGCCGAATGTTTGGTGTTGGGCGTCGCACATCGGGCGGTGCGGATTCGTGGACGGATTGATCGAATCGACGTTGGAGAAATCGCGGGAACGCCGGCGTTTAACGTGGTGGATTATAAAACCGGGACCTCGACCAAATTCACAGCGAAAAAAATCTCGGAAGGAGGTTTGATTCAATTGCCGTTGTATGCGATGGCTGCTGAGCGGTTGGGAATGGTCGCCGCCGGCGCGCAACCGATGGAACTGGGCTATTGGTTCGTAAAGGAAACCGGATTCAAAAGTAAGCTCACCGCCGGGCAGGTCAACGAAGGGGAATTCACAGCCAGCGAAGTCTGGGAGCATTTGCAGGCGACGCTCGAAGAATCAATTCCGCAAATGGCAGCGGGAATTCGTCGCGGACAATTCCCGGTTTACAACGAGGACACAAATTGCACAACGAACTGTCCTTTCAGTACGACTTGCCGTGTGGGGCAAATCCGGCCGTTGGCCGACACGCTGCATAAAACTTGGAAACTCAGCGATCAATAAACCCGGTGCGGATAGCAAAATTATTTCTACAACGATGATGAGCTGGCAAATTCCATGACGGACGACGCTTCAACACTCACGCCGCAACAGGCCGCTGCGATTTCCATGCGCGACTATTCCGTCGGCCTCTCGGCGGGGGCCGGTTGTGGAAAAACCTTTGTACTCACGCGACGGTTTTTGTCGCACCTGGAACCGGGGCCGCACCAAACCGATTTGAGCAAGTTGGTGGCGATCACGTTTACCGATCGGGCCGCGAGCGAAATGCGCGGGCGAATTCGTGAGGAATGCCACCGACGGTTGCAAACCTGTCCCAGTGACGAGGTGCCGCATTGGCTGGACATCGTCCGCGATCTGGAAACGGCCCGCATCAGTACGATTCACGGATTCTGCGCGTCCCTGCTCAGAACGCACGCCGTCGAAGCAGCGGTCGATCCTGGTTTTACGTCGCTGGATCAAAATGCCAGCAACGCAGTGCTACGTCATGCAGTGAATGAATCGTTACTCACGCAACTGGAACAGGACGACGAAGATGCCAAGGCCTTTGTCTTGCAGCATGGCCTGGAGCGTGCTCGGACGATTTTGGAACGGTTCGTTACGCTAAGATTTCGCGTCGACTTCGAGCATTGGTCGCACGTGACGGTTGAGGAATGTCTCGACAACTGGACCACGCAGGCCAATGAGGAGTTGCGTGAAGCATTGGTCGAATTGCGATGCACACCGGAGGCGCGGGATGCATTGCAATTGATGACCGAATACTGTCCGCCTGACCAGAAATGGCTCGGGCCGCGGCGGACAATTTTGCTGGATGCCCTTCCTGAAGAGGCTTCCACCAAAAACCCGGCAGCGATGCTGCAGGCGATCGCAAAAAACGCGACGTTGAGCTATGCGACAACTGCGAAGTATTGGCCGTCGCCAGAGATTCATCAACGTGTCCGAGACACGTTGAAAGCCCTCAAGGATTTGGCGGGCGCCGGGGCAAAAATCAAGTTTGGCGACGAGGACGATCTGCAACAGGCCGCCACGTGCGGATTGTTGGCACTGCGTGTCGCCCGGTATGCGGTGGCTGCGTATGAACGCCAAAAACAGCAAGCCGGGGCACTCGACTTCGACGATCTGTTATTGCGGGCGCGGAATTTGTTGCGCGATTCGCCTCGCGTCCAGCGGAGTGCCGCGGCGGGGATATCGTTGTTGATGGTCGATGAATTTCAGGACACTGATCCGATTCAAGCGGAAATCGTCGAAGCGTTGTGCGGAGACCGTCTCATCAACGGCAATCTCTTTTTGGTGGGGGACAAGAAGCAATCGATTTACCGGTTTCGTCGCGCCGACCCGGCGGTGTTCACCGACTTACGCAACAAGCTGCACAAAGACGCGCAGTTACCGCTGAGCATGAATTTTCGCAGCCAACCGGCGATTTTGGATTTCGTCAACGCGCTGTTTGCTGATGAACTGGGAGACGATTACGAACCGCTCATCCCGCACGTCGAACAACTCTCACCAGCTCCTTCGGTCGAATTCCTGTGGGCGACGCCCGATGTCTCTGACGAAGAGCCTGCGAAAACTGCAGTGGAACAACGTCGCAGCATCGAAGCCGATTGGATTGCTCGACGTTTGCATCAACTACTCCACGACGGCGTGCCCCGGATTCGCACGAAGAACCCGGAAACGGGGCAGGCTGAACTGCGCCCGGTGGAACCGGGCGACATTTGTATTTTGCTGCGGGCGATGACTGATGTGCGGTACTATGAACAAGCGCTGCGTGAGTATGGATTGGACTATTACTTGGTGGGGGGTCGGGCTTTCTATGCACAGCAAGAAGTCTACGACATTGCCAATCTGTGCCAATTCCTGGGCGATCCCGACGACGACGTCAGTCTGCTGGGGATTCTACGATCGCCGTTTTTTGGACTGCGGGACGATACGCTGTTTGCGATGGTTCAAAATTCGGGGACGCTGTCGGCAGCCCTTGCCGCCGCACCGCCGGAGAATATCGAGGAACAACAACAAGAACAGGTCCGCAATGCCTCGACGGTGCTAGCGGAATTGCGCCGCGAAAAAGACCGCATCCCGTTGCATCATTTGTTGAGTCTGGCGCTGGAGCGGACCGGCTATGATGCGGCACTTCTCACGGAGTTTATGGGCCGCCGCAAATTGGCCAATTTGCGAAAACTGGTCGAGATGGCGCGGCAACACGAGCGGACGGGGCTGTTGACGATGGCTGATTTCGTGCAGCGGTTGCAACAAGCGGTCGCCGATGAGGAGCAAGAAGAACTCGCGGCCACGCATCCCGAAACCAGCGACGTGATCCGCATTATGACGATCCATAAATCTAAGGGGTTGGAGTTCCCGGTGGTGGTCGTTGCCGACCTGGACCGCGGCGCCGAGTCGCGCCTCGACACGGTGGAGTTTGATTCGCAATTGGGGCCGCTGGTTTCGGTTCCTCCTAAATTCGGCCGAAAGTTCGAGCATCTGGGCAAGAACCTATTCAAAGCTGAGGAATTGCGACAGGATGATGCGGAACGGAAACGGTTGTTGTACGTGGCACTCACCCGCGCCGCCGACCATTTGATTCTCTCCGCCAATCTGGAGGCCATCGACAAACTGTCGTCGCCCTGGATGAAGATCGTGGCAAAGTATTTCGATCTGGAAACCGGAAAACCGAGCCTCGACGAAGAAACCGGGGCGGCCATCATTCCCGCAGACTATTTGCTCGCTGTTCCCGAAGTAGCCGTCTGCACGTCGCAGCCGGAGATCCCCCACATCAAGAAAGAATCAGTCACCGGGTTGTTACCGCTGAACCAACTGGCTGACGAATTGGCACAAGCCGAAGCAATGGTCTTGCCGGACTCGTTGCGGAGATTTGCCCCCAATTCTTCCGAGCGGCGGCAGTTTAGTGTGTCGGAGTTGGAACAGATCGACGCCCAACTGCACTCTCGTCCGGCAGCCATGCTCGATCAGGTTCGTCGACAAGATGATGACGAACCGCCGATGACTGCTGATGCGGCAACCATTTTAGGAACGTTGGTGCATGCGGCGCTGGAACAGGTCAATTTCCAAAACTTCGGCGACGTCGCAGCTCTCGTCGAGGAGTGCAGTCTCACCTTGGCTGATGGGGCGACCGAAGAGATTCGTCATCGCGCGGCGGAGATGATTCGTGGTTTCGAGCAGTCACCACTCGGCCGTGAATTGAGCGCTGCCCGACGGATTTTCCGCGAATTGGAGTTTCAATGGCGCTGTTCCAGCGAGGGAGACAGCCCGCTGCGTTACATTGCCGGCTTTATCGATTGCCTGTTTGAATCCTCCGACGGAACTTGGACGATCATTGATTACAAAACCGGACGGACAACGCATCACGGGGACGAAGCGGCGCAATTGGCTGCCTATGAATTGCAATTGGGGACCTATGCGCTCGCAGCGCGGCAACTGCTGGGACGTCTTCCTGATCGTGTGGAGTTGGTCCTCTTAGCGGACGATTGCCGACGACTTTCGTTGGAGGTGACCGAAGATCGACTGACAGCGATCCAGCAGCGATTAAGCGCAGCCATGGCGGTGGTCATCAACGGGGCTGCCACCCATTGATGAGAAACGCCCCGGGAGGGCGAAGCTCCTGCTGAGCCGCATCGGTACGCTGGAGATGGTTTGCGAATTGGTCAGACGAATGACACGTTTCGATCGCGTGCGGCTCGGCGGGAGCCTCGCCCTCCCTTTTCGGTCAACGTGATTTGTTATCGCTTGCCATAGCGGATGCTGAGCGGGAGTTCTAAACCGTGCAGCTCCATGAGTCGCTGGTTGGAGAAGATGGTTGCCGGTTCACCGTCCGCTTGGATTCGTCCTCGGTCCAACACCATCACGCGGGTGCACAGGTCGAGAATCAACTCCAAATCGTGACTGGCAATGAGCTGAGCCGCGGGACAGTCTTCTAACAAACGCATGAAACCACGGCGGGCGCGGGGGTCGAGATTGCTGGAGGGTTCATCCAGCGCCAAGACGTTCGGCTGGCAGGCAAGGATCCCGGCTAAACAGACGCGTTTGCGTTCGCCAAAACTGAGCTGCATTGTGCTGCGGTTTTCCACGTCGGTCAGCCCCATCGCGGCAAGTTGTGTTGCCACGCGCTGGAGCACTTCTTCACGACTCAGGCCCAAATTCAATGGGCCGAAGGCGACGTCTTCGCGGACTGTGGAACAGAACAGTTGATCGTCGGGATCCTGAAACAGAAAGCCTACGTGTTGACGAATCGCCGGCAGGTTTTTCTGCAGCGCAGGCAGGCCGGAGACCCGTACTGGATAACTGGCCTCCGCTGATTGTCCATCGGCGACTGGAAGATCATACCCCGGCAACAGGCCGTTGAGGTGCAACAGCAGTGTGGTCTTGCCGGCGCCATTGGGGCCCACCAACCCGATGCGCTCTCCCGGCTGGATGTCGAAACTAATATCCGTTAGCGCCGCTTGCCCGTTGGGGTAGCGGTACGACAGTTTGTCGACGCTGAGCACGGGTGAATTTATGGACGGGTCGTCGGACATGAATCTTGTAAAATACCCTACTACACTATTGGCCCGCTATTACACAGTTGGCCCGTTACGAATCGAGCGTACGGATTTCGCCGTCGAATCCGCGGGCACACATCGCGCCATGGACCCGCTCAGCGCGGTTCATTGAGCGAATCAGCAACATGCCGATCAACTGCGCGTTTGTCTTCCAAGCGGCCAATAGGCCCTGCTTCGAAAACGTGCGTGCCCGGCGGCCTTCGCGCATCCGCTCGAGTTCGTCAAAGACGACGAAAATATACCGATACATGAATGCCAAGATCGCTGCGAGCATTTGCGGTAGCCCGAGTTGTCGCAGTGCCACCAACAACCGGTCAAACGGCGTCACATTCACCAGCCACAACACCCCCATGAATGACAACGTACCCCGCAGCAACACGGTGGCCATCACGTCCCAGCCTTTTGTGAAACCGGTCGAAGCGGGCACGGCGATGGCCAGGCCCATGATCATGGGGAAAAAAAACATCAGCCGCACCAGTAAATACCGCAGAGGAATCCCGGCCAATGTCATCGCTAAAAAGACCGCGGCCGCCATGCAGCCATGCACGGGCCAATTCTCCGGCGGAACGAACAACGCGGTGATGATCATTGCCAGAACGAGCAGTATCTTGAGGCGATCCGGCAAGCGGTGGCAAATGGAGTTTCCACGGCTGTACGGATCCAGGAAGTCACGTGGCATGGCCAGCCTCAGCGCCCGGTTTTAAGCCGCGCCCCAACAGCAGGGCGATCGCGAAGACTGCCAACGTCCCCCCGATGCCGGCAATCGAGACGGAGAGTTTGCTCATGAACCAGGACTCTTCGCTGCCCAACGGGACTTGATATTCATCCAAGACCAACACCTGTGGGTCGGCATCGACCTGCGCATCGAATCCCATTTTCTCGGCGACTGCTTCTAGGCCGTCGGAGTACCCCGAGGCAAACGGCGCCAAAAATCCCGCCACCGCCAATGCGATCATCAAACCGATCACAGCAGTCCGCAACGGAGTCGCCTGCCAAGAGCGCCGCGGTGGCTCAGTTTCCATAATATCGAGGCTCGGTTGGCCATACACCAAATCGGGCCGTTGATCGAGTACGACACTTAACACAAAGCCGGTGATCAGCGCTTCGCCCAAACCGATGAGGCTATGGAAGGTGGTCATCAGCGCAAATAGATTCGGCAAGCTATAGTCACGGTGTCCCGAGAGTGCGAATTCCAGGCAAAACATCGTCGATGCCGCCAAGACGCTGAGCCAAGCAGCAATGATTGCCGATGTGATTGTGCCGCGCGGACTGGGCATCCAACGTCGCAAACCGGCGTAGACCGCATAGCCCCCCAGCGCGCCAACCACGCCCATGTTGAAGACATTGACCCCTAAAGCGACCATCCCGCCATCGGCAAAAAGCGCCCATTGGACGACCAACACCAAAGTCACCACCAAACACCCGGCCCAGGGGCCGAGAATCACCGATGCCAACACCCCACCCAGCAAATGTCCGGAAACGGGAGCGACGACCAACGGAAAGTTGACCATCTGACCGGCGAATACCAAAGCGCCCATCATGCCGGTGAGTGGAATTGTCTTGGTGGTCTCGGTTTTTTTCAGTTGCCGCAGGCTGAACCCCACTGCACCGGCGGAGGCAACTGCCATACCGGCACAAACTTCGGGGCTTATAATTCCATCAGCGATGTGCATGATTCTTCGTCGGTTTTCTGGCAAGGAGGAGGTACTGGGACCTCAGAACAATCGTGTGCGAGGCTCAAACTAATCTAGCCGAGTGAATCATTGATTGCAATTCGGTATACTTGCCTCTGTGGTGCTAATCAAACCGTGGAGAGGTTCCCTATGTTCCAGCGAAACCTGACAATTTTTGCCCTGATATCGGCTCTCACGATTTCACTCGGCTGCGACGTGAATATGAAACGCCCCGACGATCTTTCTGCGGACGAAAAATGGCCGGGGAGACTGAGGGCCGGAATTGCCCTCCCTCAAACCTTGCCAGATGGCACGCAGATCGGATTTTCTGTGGATTACCGATTTCGGACCTACACGCCCGATCCCCAGGCACGGTATGTCTGGGAGATCCGTCAAGGGAACGGCAACATCGAACGGCTGGATGTGCAAATCACGGAGAAAAAGGGGACGCTCAGCCAGTTTCTGCCTCTCCAACCGCAGCAGGGGCCGTTTACTTCACGGATTTGTGTTATGGAAGAGCAGGAAGGGGCTGTGGAAGGGCAGGAGGGGCAATTGACGCCCTTGACCGATTGGACTTCGATGCAATGAGCGGGCGTACTCCGGAATTGGCTGACTGGCAACAATGGCAGTTGTTGCATCAATTACGGAGCCAACCCCACATCTTGGAAGCCGCCGCTGCTCAGACGGGCGATGCGATGCGGGTGCAGCAACAATTGCGGCGCGAGTTTCCCGCGGATTTGGTGCGTGCTGCATTGACGTTGATCGAATTGCGGCAGAAGGCGGCGGAGAAATTTACTGCCGCTGAGCAAATGTGGTTCGATCGCCAAGGCATGGAACAGGCGACCTCGGAAATTGTTGCCGCTCACAAAGCCCAGCGGTTTACCGGCGATGTCATTGATTTGTGCAGTGGCATCGGCGCGGATGCCATCGCGCTGGCGGCCCGCTGCAATGTCGTGGCCGTGGATCGCAATCCCTTGGCCTGTTTGCGAACGCAATGGAATGCGGAAGTCGCGGGGGTTGCCGACCGACTGCAACCACTCTGCGCCGATGCAGAGCAGACTCCGCTTGCTGGACAACTCGTGCACATTGACCCCGACCGCCGCGCTAAAGGACCGGCACGGTCGATTAAATTGGAGGACTATCGTCCTGATCTGGAGTTTCTCCAAGGTCTACCAGCGCATGCCCGCGGCGGGGCGATGAAACTCAGTCCGGCCTCGAATTTTGGTGGGAAGTTTCCCCACTGCGAAATCGAATTGATCAGCCTCAGCGGGGAGTGCAAAGAGGCCACCGTGTGGTTTGGCGAACTGGCCGGCCCCAAGTCATGGCGGGCGACGGTGTTACCCAGCGGCGCGACTTTGACCGGCAATGATTTGGAAGTTTTCGCCGAACAGTCTCCGTTGGGCGGGTATTTGTTCGATCCCGACCCGGCGGTCGTTCGCGCGGGGTTGATTGACTTGGCGGCCAGTGAGTTGGGGTTAGCGCGGCTGGATGATGCGGAAGAATACTTGACCGGGGAACAGCCGATTCAATCGCCGTTTGTACGGGGCTTTGAAGTGTTGGCCGATCTTCCGAACAACGACAAAGAGATTCGCCGGTATTTCCGGCAAGCAGACTTCGGTCAAGTCGAAATTAAATGCCGACACATTCCAATCCAAGCCGAGGCCATCCGCAAAAAGCTACCGTTGCCCGGCACGCAGGCCGGGGTGTTGATCTTTGCCCGTGTCGCGGGAAAGGCCCGAGGGATTGTCTGCCGACGTCTGGCGGATCGCGATTAGCGGGCCGGTCAAATACGAAAAACGGCCGGGCGTCCTGTTGGATGACACCCGACCGTTTCGAGACTCGTGAGTTTGCTGATCAAAATCGCCAGCTCGCCTATTGGACATCTGCCTGTCGGAAGGGGAACTGGGAGACCGGTGTCAACTCTTGGAGTGCGGCCTGACGGGTGGTCCGCTCCCACGAAAAGGCATAACTACGGACCATGCCGGAGGTGAGTTCGGCGATGTAGATGATGCCCGGAGCGGTCTGCACTCGAACGCCCGGTTTGTTCTGCAACTGTGCATACCCGGCCACGATCGCGAACTGAGGTTTGCCCCCCAAGTTTTGCAGATCGAAGTCCTGAGCGACATTGCGGAAATAAAATGCGGTGAACGTCGCCGCTTGGGGATCAAGCACGGCTCCCCGCACTTGGCCGGTGATGTGATCAAATACAAACACCCCTTCATTTCCTGCCGTTGCGGCGGGACAGGTGATCATCTCGAATTTTTCCGCGCGGCTATTGGTGATGGCCTGTGCCGGTTCGTGGGGCCAAAGATAGGAGACCGCCACTCCGAATATCAGCCCCAATCCCATCCAAGTTGTGCGTTGGTTCACAAGACGATTTCGCATAGCGGCGCCCTTTTAAGATAAATGTTTTAAACCGTGACGAATCCGCCTCTCGCGTTGAATTTTGGAGGCGAATCGAAAAAGTAGTTTCCAAAGCCCATTTCTGGCCGGATGAAGCCCTAATTTTCGGGACCGGCCAGTACGTTCTTCAAAGTTTTTGAACTGCGACCGTAGTGTATCGCAGACGTTTTTTTTCCGCTAGATGCAAATCGTTTTCTGAGGCGAGCATTGTGTTTTGAGATTTGGTACAACTGGTGCTTCCCAAAAAGATTACGAAAGGTCTAGCACCGAAATCTCACCCGATTCGGTAAGGATGACCCATTCACCGAAATCGTTAGCATCGGTTGGGCTCAGAATTGGATGCGCAACAATTCTCAGGCCACGACTAATCCGTCATCCACAGGGAACGACTTTTTTGCCAAGGATTCACACCAAACCAAAAATATTTTTGACAACCCAGCTTGATGGCAGGCAAGAGCCTGCCCTACGGCTACGCGGACTGTTCATCCGAGAGATTTTTTCAGGAGTATCAAGACGATGGCAACCAACGGAGATTTGAATCGCAAATTACGCATGGCTTTGGTCGGCGGGGGCGCGGGGTCGTTTATCGGCCGCGTGCATGCCACAGCCGCTGTGCTTGATAACCGGGCCGAACTCGTTGCCGGAGCGCTCTCCTCCGATCCTGAGCGGGCCAAAGCATCGGCGCCGGATTACGACATCAAACCCGACCGGGCGTATGGCTCGGTGGATGAGTTGCTCTCCAGCGAAGCGGCGCTGCCGGAAGACAAACGGATTGACTTTGTCTCGGTCGCCACACCAAACCACACGCATTTTGCGATTGCCAAAGCCGCACTCGAAGCGGGATTCAATGTCGTCTGCGATAAGCCGATGACGTTTGATCTTGAACAAGCCGAGGAGTTGGCGACGTTGGTGGAAAAATCGGGAGCGGTCTTCGCGCTCTCCCACAACTACACTGGTTACCCGCTGATTCGCCAAGCGCGGGAAATGATTCTCAGCGGCGAACTTGGCGAGATTCAAGCCTTCCGTTCCAACTACATGCAAGGTTGGTTGCGTTCGCGCTTGGAAGACGACGACCAAAAACAAGCTGCTTGGCGGACTGATCCGGCCAAGTCCGGCGCCGCGGGCGCGTTTGGCGACATCGGCACGCACGCCTACAATCTGGCCCGCTATATGACGGGACTGTTGCCCGAGGAAGTCTCGAGCCATCTAAAGATCTTCGCACCCGGCCGACGGTTGGATGACTACGGACACGCCGTCATTCGCCTCGAAAACGGCGGACTGGGAACCGTAACGGCCAGTCAAATCTCCCATGGCCGTGAGAACGACCTGTTCATCGAAGTCGATGGCACCAAGGGAGCCTTGCAGTGGCGACAGGAAGACCCGAACCAAATGATGGTCCGCCGCAACGGTCAGCCGCACCAAGTTTACACGCGCGACCCCAACGCCCCGTTTACGAACGCATCGGGCGCTGCCGCTTGCCGGTTGCCAGCGGGACACCCCGAAGCCTTTTTCGAAGCCTTCGCCAATGTCTATCGCTTTGCCTACGATGCGATGGCCGACCGTGCCTTGGGCAAGTCGTTTGAGAAGACCGACACCATTTATCCCAACGTGGCTGATGGCGTCGAAGGGATGTATTTCATCCAACAGTGCGTCGCCAGCAGCGCCGAAAACGGGGCGTGGTTGCCGCTCAAACATCCACTGGCTCGCAAGTAAAGTGATCGGCCGTTTCAGACGCTTTGCAACATTTCCATCCCGTTTAAAAAAACTCGTCAGGACCGCATTTTATGAAACGTCCGGCGCTGCACATTCAGATCCTCATCGCGCTGATCGTGGGCGCTTGTCTTGGCTTGGCCTTCAATCTGGGGTTTAGTTCGGGAGCCTCGAATCTTGAGCTACCTGATGCGGTGATACGTATCCGGCCGAATTTGGATGTGATCACGCTTTCGCTGCAGGAATTGGGACCTGAGGACAAGTTGGTCACCAAGACTTTGTTTCGCGACGAACTGGACGGGCTGTCTGATTTTCAAAAAACCTATCCGCATATCGCGGAGGAAATCAAAGCGGCGTGGGATGCTGATCCGGAAACGGCCCAGATTGAAGTCACTGACCGCCGGATCGATATCGAAGAAAATCTGGACAAAATCACCGCCACCTATTCGCGGCGCGAAGCAGGGGCGGAAGAGTCGACGACATTTACGGGAAAAAACGTCGCGGAGTTTCAAAAAAACGCGCCTGACTGGGTGTTTGACGTCTATGAGACAATCGGCGGTACGCCGTCGTTGACGGTGGCCGGTTGGGCCAAAGCGATCGGCGATTTGTTTTTGCGGCTGCTAAAAATGATCACAATCCCGCTGATTGTGACGTCGCTGGTGACCGGCGTCGCCGGTTTGGGTGATACCAGTCGGCTTGGCAAGCTGTTCACCAAAACCATGCTGTACTACTTCACGACCAGCGTGTTGGCCATTACCACCGGGATCATCATGGTCAACCTGATCCAACCGGGGGTCGGGGAGCAATTGCCGGGGAATGATCACGCGATCGTCGGCGGAGCGGACCAGTCACTCACCGGGGTGTTTGGCGGGTTGATCCAAAACATGATCCCGTCCAATCCCATCGAATCGCTCGCCTCGGCCAACTTTTTGTCGATCATCACGTTCAGCATTCTGCTGGGCGTGTTCATCATCAAGGCAGGAGAAAAGGGGGACGGGCTGCGAAACCTGTTTGCCTCGGCCTTTGAAGTGATCATGGGGATGACCATGTTCGTCATTTCATTGGCGCCGATCGGGGTGTGCGCATTCATGGTTTATGCCACCGCGTCGCAGGGGATCGACATTTTCATGACCTTGGCCAAATACATGCTGACCGTGTTTTTGGCCTTGCTGGTCCATGCTGTGATTGTGTTGCCTTTGATTGTGAAGTTTGTCGCGCGGCGATCTCCCTGGGAATTCGCGCGGGCGATGAGTCCGGCGTTGATGACGGCCTTTTCCACGGCCTCTTCCAACGGCACCTTGCCATTGACCTTGGCCAGTGTCGAGAATCGGGGCGGAGTCCCGAATCGTGTGAGTTCGTTTGTGCTCCCGCTGGGAGCGACAATCAACATGGACGGCACGGCGCTTTACGAAGCGGTCGCTGTATTGTTTATCGCACAAGCGACCCCGGGCTTCGATATGTCACTGCAATCGCAGATCATTGTGGCTGTGACCGCGCTGATGGCGAGCGTGGGGGCGGCGGGGATTCCGCATGCGGGGTTGGTGATGATGGCCATCATTTTGCAGGCGGTCGATTTGCCGATCGAAGCACAGGGCGTAATCATCGCCGTCGACCGTGTGTTGGACATGTGCCGCACGTCGGTCAACGTTTGGAGCGATTCTTGCGGCTGTGCCGTTGTGGCAAGATTTGACGCTCCCGACAACGATAGCGAAGCGGGCGGTTGAGGCACAGTTCCGGCGCGCAAACAGCACCCGAATCCTCGTTGAGGGATCGCCTTACGGCATCACTGATCGTTATCAACGGCGCAATCGATGCATGTTCGGGCGCCCTCATTGCAGTTGTGGGCATTGGTCGATGGTACTGAAACAGCACCCGCCTTGGGGGCTGCAATATCATTCCCCCTTAGAAATCGACACCTGCCGGACGTCACGTATTATGACCGCACTGGTGACAGATTATCGCCGACTCGTTTTGCTCATCTGCCGACAGTTTTCCGAAGCGACTGGCTGGGTATTGCGTTTCACCCCCGCCACGGAAGAGACGGCTGAAGCGGTGTTGGACCAGTTGAACACCGATGCCTGCTGCTGTTGGCATGCGGAGATTCGTGACGAATTAGCCATCGCCGGCTACTTACATCTCGATGTCCCGGAATTCAACGAGCCGAATTCGTCGCTGGAATCGGTGACAGCGCTAGGGCAAACGTTGGCGAACCTGATTTCGGAATTGGTCTCCGCCGCACACCAGATCGATGCGTCCTCACGCGATTTGTCGACATTGGTCGACTTAAAATGCGCAGTCCGCGAGGGCACGGACCTGCCACGCACGATGTCGGATTTGCTGACCGCTGCGGCCCAATTGACCGAATCGTGGGGAGCGACGTTCTTTCTGCTCAACCCCACCACGAACTCATTGCGCTTGCGGGCCGTTTATCGTCAAGGGGTAGAGACGATTCCGCTGAAGACCCGCGAATTACGATCGGGGCAACCGGACTTCCAAGCATTGATTCATGGGCCGATCGTAGTGCAACGGGACGATCCGCACGGTGAACGACTCTTGCCGTCCGATGCGCTTTCGGGATTGTGCGTTCCGGTGATGGCGGAAAATGTGCCGTTGGGGACGATGTGGGTCTATGACCGGCGACAGCGGGAATTTATTGACCGGCAGATCCATGTTTTGCAGTCGATCGCCATTCAAACCGCTGCCATTTTGGAACGTATGGTGTTGTTGCGGGAAAGCGAAGTGCAACACCGACTGTCGCGCGAACTGCAGGTCGCCTCGGAGAATCAACCGGATGATTTTGTCAATCACGCCATTGATGACCCGATGTTCGAAGTCGCCGCCTTTTGCATCAGCGCGCATGAACTGGGGGGAGATTTGTGTGAGTCGATTCCGCTGTCATCTAATCGCACGGGGATCGCCGTGGGCGATGCCTCAGGAAATAGCATCCCGGCCGCCATGGTGAAGGCGACCGCGCGGGGGGCGCTGCGCACTCAGCAAGTGGAAGATCCTGACGTTGCTGGCGTCATGCAGCGCGTCAATGCGGCACTGCACACATTGACACATTCGCAGCACTTTATGAGCCTGGTCTATGGTGTGCTCGATTCCGAAAAGCGAACATTCACCTACTCCAATGCCGGCCATTGCAATCCGATCTTTATTCGTGGAGACAACGTCACCACGTTGGAGTCACACGGTCTGCTGTTAGGGGTTCTAGGCGATACCGAGTACGGGCATTCGGTGGTCGATCTGCAACCCGGCGACGTGCTGGTCATCTATAGCGACGGCATTAGCGAAGCGATGAACCGTTCGCGGGAATTGTTCCGCTCCAAAGGCATCATCGCCGCTGTCCGAGAATGCCGCGAAGGGACGGCTGCTGAAATCCTGCAAAACATCTGGGGCCGCGCCGAAGCGCATTGCGATGGTGATTCGCTTCCCGATGACCGGACCTTGATGGTGGTCAAGATTCGAGAATAGTCCTGCAGGCGGGCCGACGCGTCAGCGTACTGACCAGGAGGATGCCTACCAAGGGGTTTCCATCATCTGCACGATTTCGCGGGCCATTTCGTCCAACGCCACTTGATAGGCGGTCGCTAACGATTGCCCGACTTCCGGGGCGAAATCGCCTTCGGACATCAAGTGCACCACGTCCGGCGCCAAGGCCACTTCTTGTTCCTGAAGCAGCTCGCCTGTTCGCTGATCGACCCAGGTGACATGGATCCGCAAATCGAGTTCCAATTGCCGCGCCTCGTCGTAACTGCTTTGCCCCAACGTATGTTTTCTGGAGCTGACAATCCGTCCCGACAGTTTGGTATCGGCATCCGCGCAACTTGCTAGGCGAAGCGGCGTCTGCGTTTGGACTTGCCGCTGAATCGCCTCGGTCAACTGAATCTCGATGCCACGGCGAAACAAATCGGTGTTGAAAGTTTCGACGTAGACCGTGTGGACTTCGTTGTCAAACGCCGGCCCCACCGCGTAGCCGCAACCGCTCAGCGTGAATGCCAGCAGCATTAACGTCACGGCGCCTACAGTTCGTTGAACGGTGCGAATCACGGTCTATTTTACCATTGGGTCAGGGGAGGGGACGGAACGAGTTTCATACGACGAACGTTTAAAAAGCTTTGTACTTCTCGCATTTATTGAAGTTTTATTTCGAAAAAGATAAACCACGAAAGACGCGAAACACACGAAAATGATGTAGTGAAACCACGAAGAATTGCGACGATTCTGTTGAATTCAAATCAAAAGATCGGATTAAAAAACGTATATTCTTTTTCGTGTCTTTCGTCTTTTTCGTGGTTAATTTTTCTGTAATTGCGACCGAAGGCCGCGCTAGGTTATTCCGTCGGTAAGTTTTCGAAGAGATCCGGGACGTCTGAGAAATCGGGCGGGGCAATCGTATCTTCGGATTCGACCGTTTCGCCCTCTTCACTATCCCCGATGTAAAATTCACCGACCTCGCCGTCATACGATTCCTCGTATTTGGGCAATTCCGGTTGGACCAATTCTTCTGAGGGATCGATACCGGAGCGTTGCAAACGTTCCGCTCGCAATTCTTCCATTGTCTGCTTCGCCAATTCGGCAAATGCTGAATCGGGATGCTCCTGCAACAACGCCACGCAGTTGATTTCGGCTGCTTCCCGTTGCCCTTTGCCTAAACGGTATTGAACCCGTTCCCAGGACTTGCGGGCCTTTTCGTGATTGATATAGGCCAATGATTTTTGCAGTCGCTCTCGATTGACCTTGTCCGGAAACAGACTCAGCGTGCTCTCGGTGAGCTCGATCGCCTTGTCCAGCCCTCTCCCGTCATAGGCGGGGCCTTGATAGATCAACTGCTCGACATGCGCTCCGAATTGATAGGCGTTCGCTGCGTGGGGGCTGTTGGGGTACTGTTCGCGAAGCATTTCGAAGAAATGGCCAGCTTCCAAATAGTTGCCGGTGCGGTAGTGATGCACACCTGACAACATCACGGCATCGTCCGCCAATTTACCGGTGGGGTGATTCAACCAAATCGACTTGAGCGCTTCCAGGGCGCGCCCGTCGGTATCGAACGCAGGACGTTTGTTGTCCGTGATATTCGGAATCAATGGGAACGGCCGTTTTTGTTTCTCAATTCTGACGACACCCGATTCGGGATTCTCGCCACCCGAGGCTTGAATGACTTCTTGCTCTTGAACCGGGGCGGGGCCATCCAACCAGTCCCGCGCAATGGTGAACAGGCGGAATGTGGCCTGGTCCATATAGCGCGAGCCTTCGTATTTGTTCAACAGACGGTTATAGGAATCTTCCGCCTTGGGAAACCGCTCCTGTTGAAACTGGCTTTCGGCCAGCATGAACAAGGCTTCTTCCTCGATGGGGCGGTCTTCATATTTTTTGGTGACTTTTTTGAACGCCTTTTCCGCTTCCTCAAAATTCTTGGCGGCATACAGTTTTTTTGCCGCATTGAATTCGTCCTGACCTTCCATGGGGGCCAGAGAACCGTCGGCCAACAGGCGTTCCTCAGCGGTCCGCGTGCTTGACCCGAACATGGTGCCGATTTTCTCGCGTCCCGATTCGACTGTGGAACATCCAGCCAGATAGGGCAACCCCATCACGGCCCATCCCACCATCAAAAAGAAATGCGGGAGCAAGTTTCGATTTTTTAGGTTTTTAGGCATGACAATCACGGCGGCGACAACGCCTGTTCTTATATCGTGCGGTCCAACGTCAAAGGCACTTTGGTTGCGACTGACGGAACTTCCGCCAGGGCAAAGCGCACGAAGAACGCCGGCCATACGAACATGGTGAGATTTGATAAATCGAGACGTGAGATGGGGAGAACAGGTTTGGGTCGCGGGGAGAGATGAGAGTGTGTCGCAAATCTGCGACGAAACGCTTTTTGGATTCGTGTATTAAGTGAACTTCAAAAACTTCAACGTTTTAGGTCGCCGTCCCAATGCTTGCCGAATGGCTGCGTCGAGAACGTGGCGAATTTCTGTGAACTGTTGACGTGTTACGCTGACGCGCGATTGTGGCGATGTTGTTTCTTCCGACAGGCGCCGCAAGACAGCCACCGCTCCGGCGGTTAACCGGTGAAAATATTCTTCTTGTGCCAGACAAGAACGGCAAACCACGCCGCCCAAACTGGATTTCATTCCATACCAAGCCGCTGGTTCCACCTGCCGACCGCACCGCACACAAATATCCCATGCGGGCAACTGGCCGATTTCACGCAGCAGGCCTAACTCAAAACGCAAAATAGCTGTCGCAGCATTTCCAGCGACAGAAAACGCTTCTAAGGTCGCGACCACATCGTCGTATAATTGAGGATGCGGATCGTATTCTTCATTCAGTCCATTCAGCAATTCCGCGACATAATACCCGCCGTACAGGCCGGTTAAGTCGCGATCGTTTGACTGAAATCGTCTTTTGAGTTGAGCTTCGGTCAGTATGTCCAACCCGCCGGACGATTTGCGGATGAACACTATATTGTAAACGCTTAACAGGTCAAGACCAGCCTCGAACGCGCTCTTCGCGCGCTTGGCACCTTTGGCGACCGCCGACAACTTGCCAAACTCCCGTGAAAAGCAGGTGACCACGCGGCTGCTTTCACTGAAATCGGCCAACCGAATCACAATCGCTTCCGTCTGTTCAGTCGACAAAGATCGGTCACCTTTAAGAACGTTGATTCCCCCACCAAGAGGAAGGGGCCACAAAACATTTCTCCCTCTCGCGCGGAGAAGGGCAATAACTGTTTTCTCCCTCTCCCCCTGGGAGAGGGCCGGGGTGAGGGTTTTCAAACCACCATAAACCCCATCACTCCTGCCGTTCATCCCCGGCCGGTCTATCCAATGCCTGCAGCGGCACAAACCCCGATGAGGATTCTTCCGCAGTTGAACTGCCGGATGGACAATCCCCACAACCGCCAGACTGGCAGCCTCCCGAGCGTCCCCGCGCTAACTGCACGAAATCGCGGGTCAGTAGATAAACCGCCCAGGCGACGATCACTCCGCACACAACAAATTGCCAGCCAATTTCCGGCATCAGTGGTTTCTCATCTCAGAATCAAAATCTGCAGTGTAATACTTTAGCCGTCTGATGCATTTTTGGCCGAAGGTCATTCTCGAAACTCCAGCCATTTTTGCGGGCAGCCCATTTGTGAATATGGCCTTCGGCCAAAGCCGCTTCGTGAGCCTCACCATCCAGGGGCGTTGCCCCTGGCTAAGATGAAACAGGCCTTCGGCCAAAAATGCTTCGAACGGCTAAATTGTGACCCTGCATTTTATTTTCAGCGACGTTCACAAATTGTGGCAGGCAACCTGGGACTGTCAATTGGACGCGGACGGAAATTCACGAATCTGACAGCGTATTCAGGAAAATCACTTGCCAGGATCGACACTCACCACGTCCGGTTTGGGGAAATTCTTTGGAATCGGCAACGTCACTTCGCCCGTCGCTGCCCATTCGCAACCGCGATTCATCACCGTTTGAAAGCCGATACAACGCAGCGACGTGATGTCCTCGCCGCCAACGTGTCCCAGCACCGTGGTGAAGACGCGTCCTTTGCCGTAGGGAATCACCCACACCATCGGCTCATGCGTGCCGGTGCCGCCGGTGGCCTTGTCGGAAAAAGCCGTTGCCAAAATTTGCATGTTCAGCGCCGGGCCGCGTTGGCCGTGATACAACTCGTCCTTGGTGTGCATCCATTCACGGGGCATGCCACGGGTGACGGGATGGTCCGGATCGCGCGTCACGATTGCATACTCGTGTTGCCGACCATGTCCCGCACCGGGGCCTTTGCCGGCAGAGACCCGCTGGATCTTGCCCTTGTCATCCAATGCAACCCGTTCACCAAACTCTTTACCGCGCCACCCCAGACCGATCATCTCATTCCATTGCGGCCATTTGGGAAACGCGTTATTTGCCGCATGGATAATCACCAAGCCCCCGCCCCCTTTGACGTAGGCGGTGAGATCTTTCTGTACCTGTTGTGGCCAAGGTTGACCGTTGTAATTGCTCAGCACAGCGTCGTATTTTGAGAACTCAGGCAGGAAAGCATCCCAAGCAGCCGCCGGCGCATTTTTGGGAGGAGTCGTGACAACGTCGACGGTAAACCGACCGGTGTTTTCCAAGACCTGACTCATGTAAGGCGTCATCACATGCCAGTCGTGATTGTTCTGGCCATCGACGATCAGAATGTCGAGTTTCTCTGCCGCACGCAATTCGGCATTGCCATTGCAGATTCCAGCAACAAACAAGACCACCAAAGCCAGCACCTGATTCAACCGATACCACATAACCAAGACTCCCCCACTCCAAGTAGGGCAGGCTCCCGCCTGCCGTGAATTCTACGAACCGTTACCTTCCCAAACGTCACGGCCAACCAACGTCGATGACGATGGTAGAGCCGTCGGTTTGGGAGAGGGTTTCTCCCGCCGCTTTGGTCGCCGCTGCGATCAACGATTCGGCAGCTCCGGAATCTGGATGTCGACCGATTTTAAAAAGCCGTGCCGTTCGACGAGCAATTCCAGTTGCGGCGTTTGATAAAACGCGTCGCCCCCGATCGTTTCGAAATCGGCGACCTCCCGTTCCCCAATTTTGTAGATTCGGTCGTTCAACCGCAACCCGGCTTGTCCTGCCGGTGAGCCGGGGACCACGCGCGTCAGAACCAGACAACCGGGATCGGCGGGATCGATCCGCCAACTGATGCCTAACCGCGTCGGTGTCCCGTCCAGTGCGACCGTGATCGTTTTCGGCTCAGGGTCTTCGCCGCGGCGAATTACAAAGTCCGTCGGACTGGCTGCTGCCAAGACAGCGACCAGGAAGTCGCTGCCTTTGGTCACCGCTGTTCCTCCCACCTCGACTATCACATCCCCCACAACTAGCCCTGCGCGGGCGGCGGCGGAGCCGGGGCGGATTTGGTCCACGCGTATGCCGGGTGAAGGGGCGTCGACTTCACTCCAGCGCACCCCCAGTCGACTGGGACGCGGCGGAAGTCCGCGTTCGGTTTGTTTTTGGACGGCGACGGTTTCACCCAGCACGGAGCGACGAAACGGGGTGATTTCTTCTCGATTGGCCAGGTCCCACGTGACGTGAAACATCAATCGCGTAATGTCGCGAATTCCGTCGTAATTCAGTTTGTCGAGATCGTCGGCCGGCGTGTGGTAATCGTTGTGCAATCCCGTGTGAAACATCATTGCCGGCACCTGCCGCTGAAGAAACGGCCAGTGGTCGCTGTTGTCGGGCAACTCCCAGGTGTAGTCCAACTTCAAGGACTCGACGTGGTTGTTGTCGCTGATGATCCGCCGTAGTCCGGGAATGGTGCGGGCGCCGTAACAGGTTAAGACGCCACGACGCAACCGGCCAATCATGTCGACGTTGATCAGCATTTTGACTTTGTCACGGGGCACCGTCGGCGATTTGATCCAATGCTCCGAACCCCACAATCCCTTTTCCTCAGCATCCCACAACGCGAACAGTATCGTCCGCCGCGGCGGTGTGTTGAGGTTGGAAATCGCTGCGGCCAATTCGATCAGCGCCGCTGTCCCACTGGCGTTATCGTCCGCTCCGTTGTGGATGTAGCCGGTCGGTCCGCGACTATTGCCGCTGTTGCCGTATCCCACATGGTCGTAATGCGCGCTGACCATGACCACCTCGTCCCCCAAGATGGGATCCGTACCGCGGATCACTCCCAGAATGTTGCGGTAGTTGCCGTTGAAGGATTGGTAATAGCGATTGTCTTTGGTACCGCCGGCCAGTTTGAGCTTTTGGTACTGTTCACCCAAATAAACCCCCGCAGCCATCCCGCCCTGTGAACCGGCTTCCCGTCCTTCGAACGTGTCGCTGGCCAGCACGTTGACATGCTCCTTGATGTCGGCGACCGTAATCGAATCTTCCGCCTGGGTTATCGAAAAATTCCCCGCTGCACGCGCGTCAGCTACGATGCCAAAGCAGAGGAAGAGACCAATCCAAACGTTGCGTATCAAGGTGGTGGACATAGACGTTGGCGGGACCTTGTGGAATGGGTGGGGCCACAGTGAATTCATAGATTCCAATTTAGCATCCGTAGGAACCTGCGGCAAAGCTTTAAGGCAACTCGTCTGCCGCGCAAGATCCCCAAACCGAAGAGGATGTCCAAACTATCGAGCATCCAGGGAGGGACTCAGCCAGCTTATCCATTTTGGGCTGCGTGACTTGCGTCATTTCGAGGGACAGGTGTTTTAACTTGGTCAGCCCTGATAAATGCTTTACGCCAGCATCGGATAACTGGTTGCAATCCAAACGCAATATCTGGAGCTCGGTGAACTTCGCCAGATGTGCGAGCCCCGCGTCGGTAATTTTTGTCCCCGAGAGGTTGAGTGTGACGAGGCTGGTCAACCCGGCAAGTTGTTTCAGACTGGTATCGGTGACGGGGCAATTCTCAAGACTCACATGCTTGAGGGGGGGTGAACCGTGAAAGTGGGAGAATCCCGTTCCCGTAATCTTCGTGCCGTTGAGCGACAAATGTTCCAGCGACGTCAGCGCAGCCAGCTGCGCCAACCCGGTATCCGTGACTTCAGTTTTATCTAGATCTAGCGATACTAAGCCATTCAACTGACGCAAATGAGTCATCCCCGCATCACCGACGCCGGTTTCTCTGAGCGATAGGAGCTCCAGGCCAAACAGTTCGCTGACATGAATCAGCCCGGCATCTGTTATCGGTGTTCGCCCAAGTCCCAGTCGTCGCAACTTGTGCATATCTTGCAAGCGTTTCAGTTGTTCCGCAGTAACCGACCGATGATTGAGAGACAGCACGTCGGCGTGAGAAAACGCCTGTATGTATTTTTCGTCCACTGCTTCCGGGATCAAGGCAGGACGTTCGAGCTCTGTGGATACAAATCCTTCAAACTCGGCAATCGCCTGTTGCTCCCGGTAGTGTGGCCACCAGATCGGCAATACGATGGCGATCACCAATAACACCAAGCCCATGAAAATCAACAGCCCGGTGCGAGGAACATGCGATTTGCGGGTGTCGGGATCGGACATCATTAGTGCTTCATTCTCCTCATAGTTTAAAAACATAAATGAGGTCGTCGCTGTTTGACGTGAGCTTACAGTATCACGTTTGGCAAAGGATTCTAGACGAAAATCAGTCCGTGCAAGCTGGTGCAGCGACTGCGAGAATGTTAATTTTTAGTGGAGTTGCCACATCTCCCCCAGCAAAAAGGCTCGACTGCCATGTTTTTGCGTGCCGCTTTGATCTTTGTTGTTGTCTCCCAGATCGCAGGCTGGACCGAGCCACTTTTGGCGGCGACGGACAAGCCGAATATTGTGTTTATTTTCGCCGACGATTTGGGTTGGACCGATCTGGGCTGCTACGGCAGCGGGTTTTACAAAACGCCCCACATCGACCGGCTGAGCGAGCAAGGGCTGAAATTCACCTGCGCCTATACAAATGCCCCGAACTGCGCTCCCACGCGGGCCTGTTTGATGAGTGGACGCTATTCGCCCCGGCACGGCATCTATACCGTCAGTACGGGCGCTCGGGGGGATGAAAAGTTCCGCAAGATGATTCCGGTCAAGAACATCACTGACCTGCCGCTCAACGAAGTCACCATGGCTGATGCCATGAAACAGGCGGGGTATGTGACCGGTATGTTCGGCAAATGGCATCTCGGTAAGGGGCCGAAACATCATCCGTCGCAGCGCGGCTTTGACGAAGCGATCTCGGCGTCGCGGGGACACTTTGGTTTCAAAACCACACCTCATGTTCCGGTCGACGAAGACGAGTATCTGGCTGATTTCTTAACCGACCAAGCGGTGTCGTTTATTGAGCGACATCAGGACGAGCCGTTCTTTTTGTATCTGCCCCATAACGCCGTCCACACTCCGATTCATGCCAAAGAGACTTCGACCGCCAAGTTCCAAGGCAAAGCACCCGTCGGCGGGCATCATAATCCGGTCTATGCCGGGATGATTGACAGTGTCGACGAAGGGGTCGGGCGGATTATGGCCAAGTTGGATGAGTTGAAGCTGGCCGACAACACGATTGTGATTTTCTATTCCGATAACGGCGGGTTGGGCGGATACGGAGAATTGGGCGGCTCCACCGGGCGGAACATCACCAACAATGCCCCGCTGCGCGGCGGCAAGGGCATGTTGTACGAAGGAGGCGTGCGGGTGCCGTTGATTATTCGTTGGCCCAAAACCATTCCGGCAGGAACGGTCTGTGACGAACCGGTGATCTCCATCGATTTCTATCCCACGTTCCTCGAAGTGGCCGCCGCCCAGCCCAATACGACACACGAACTCGACGGCATTAGTTTTTTGCCGCTGCTCAAATCGGGCGGGAAAGCCAAACTGGATCGCGACGCGCTGTATTGGCATTTCCCTGGCTATCTGCAAGCGGACGTTAAAGCAGGTACTTGGCGGACCACCCCCGCCGGTGCGATCCGCGTGGGGGATTACAAACTGTTGGAATTCTTCGAGGATGATCACGTGGAGCTATACAACCTCCGTGACGACCTCAGCCAGCAACGAGACTTGGCGGCCAAGCTGCCGGACAAGGCAAACGCGTTGCGCGACCAATTGCACCAGTGGCGAAAAAGTGTGAATGCTCCCATGCCGACGCCTAAATAGCCGGCATCTCACAGTTCAACCACTGCCGACCAGATCCATCTGCTCGCGGAACCTCTCCAACACGCGGATCTTGAGCGGCGCGTAATCGGGATCGTCGAATCGCCCGGAGTCGACCAATTGAAAGGCCACTTTGCGGGCTTCGCGGAGGACGGCTGCGTCGGTGGTGAGGTCAGCGACGCGGAGCGGGAGGTCGCCGTGTTGCCGCGTGCCCAACACATCGCCCGGGCCGCGGAGTTCGAAATCGGTCTCGGCAATCTCAAAGCCGTTCGCCGTGCGCTCCATCGCCTGCAGCCGACTGACCGCTTCGGGGTTGTCGGTTTCGGAAAACAAAAAGCAGTAACCGTCGAAACGGCCCCGCGCAATCCGGCCCCGCAGTTGATGCAGTTGCGACAGGCCGAATCGCTCGGCTTGATAAATCACCATCAGCGTCGCATTGGGAACATCGACGCCGACTTCGACCACAGTTGTGGAGACGATTGCCTGGATCTCTCCGCTACGAAACGCCTCCATCGCGGCTGCTTTGCGTTCGCGATCCATTTGGCCATGCACAAGCCCCACACGAAAGCCGCTCAGTTCGCCGTCGCTCAATTTGCGAAAGACCGCTTCGGCGCTGGCGTCTTCCGTTTCGGCATCCGATTCATTCGCTTGGACGCGGGGGCAGACGATGTAGGCTTGGCGGCCCGATTGCAGTTTGCGGCGGATGAACTCCCAGGCTTTCTTGCGCGCGGCGGCGGTATAGACGCGGCTCGATGTCACCTTGCAGCGACCGGGCGGCATGTCGGAGACGACCGACAGGTCCAAATCGCCGAATTGTGTCAGGCACAGGCTGCGCGGGATGGGGGTCGCCGTCATCACCAAGACATGGGGCACCCGATCGCCGCTGGAAAAATGCGCCCGCTGCATCACGCCGAATTTGTGTTGCTCATCGATGACCACCAGCCCCAGGTTGGCGAAGTTCACGTCTTTTTGAATCACCGCTTGCGTGCCGACGATCAATTGCACCGCGCCGGAAGAAATGTCAGCCAATGCCTGCCGCCGTTCGCCGGCCGTCAAGCTGCCAGTTAGTAGCAAGCGGTTTACGCGGCTATGGGCCAAGATGGCTTCGACGGTCCCCCAATGTTGCGTCGCCAACAATTCCGTCGGCGCCATCAACACCGCCTGATAGCCGGCGGCGATGGCGACCAACGTTGCATAAATCGCCACAGCGGTTTTTCCCGCACCGACGTCGGCTTGCAATAAGCGGTGCATGGCGTGTCCCGAATCGAGATCCTGCACGATATCGGCAACCGCCGAGTTTTGTCCAGCAGTGAATTCAAACGGAAACAACCGCCGAATCCGCGCATCGATTTTCGACGTCGTGGGCATCTTGGCTGAGATCGGCTGTTGGGTCCGCAATCGGCGACGCAGCGCCAGTCCCAATTGAAACTCCAACAAATCCTGAAACACCAACCGCCGCCGAGCCGCATCGCGCTGTTCGATCGTCTGTGGAAAATGGACGCCGTGCAGCGCTGCGGTGATTGGCATCAAATCCGTGTATTGGCGAAACTTTTCCGGCAATTCTTCCGGGACGAACTCCGCATGCGATTCCAAGGTCTGGCGTGTGATGCGACGCATGGCTTGCATGTTCAGCCCTTCGGTGAGGCGATAAATCGGCAACACCCCGCCACCCGCCTCCGCATCCTCCTCGTCGAGCCATTGAATCATGGGGTGCGACATTTCCCAACGTCCCGAGGCGCGTTTGACCTTGGCGGAAAAGAGCACCAGATCGTGGGGTTGAAATCGCTTGAGCACCCAATGCTGGTTGAACCACACGCCGCGAACGAAATCGCCGTCGCAATCCAACAACACCGCCGAGAGCGTACGATTGCCGGAGATTTTTTTGCCGTCGAGATCCACCACGCGACCGCGGACCGTCTGCACCTGCCCCTCTTCCAACTCCGCCACCGGCTTGACGACGGTCAGATCGAGATAATCCCGCGGCAAATCAAACAACACATCCTCAGCCGTCCGGACGTCCAGCTTTTCCAACAACTCCGCGCGCGCCGGCCCCACTCCTTTCAGGAATTGCACCGGAGTTTGCAGGGGATCATCGGACATGGTTCTCTGGAGGCGCGATGGACGGCGAGTTTGGGGAATATCTTCAGCATAACTTACCGGCAACGGCCGTTGGCGTCCAATGGGGGGGGATCCAGCAAAACGATGATCGCTTGGCAAATGAATTTCTACCATTCTACAATGCAGTCATGTCATGCTCTTCTTCATTGCCGACTCGGATCGAGATCAATGCCTTATGGACAGGGTTTGCGTCACCGCAGAGGTCAGGCCGGCTAGTCTTGCGGCAGGAGGAGGATGGTGATTGGACCTCGCATGATGAAGTCACGCTTGCGCTAAGTACTGTGACGCAGGGGCAGATTACTCGCTTCTTGAACGCGATTGATGACATCGCGACCGAACCTGACCCAATTCGGTTTGGTAGAACAACGGCCGAGCTTGATTATCATTTTGGTAGTCGCAGAACAAACGACTCGCCGACGATGCTGATCGAACTGCACAATAACGACCATGACCTCCGGCGCATAAGAACGACATCAAATCACGCGCATCTTCTGCCATGGACAATCGAAGGGGAAGATGGTTCTGACAACTTCAACCCTGAAATCAGTATTGCGATAGCGGCAATTCTGCCTGACGGTTGGATGTTCAAGGAAAGGCTTCAATCATCGAGTCGCATTTTCGATACTGAAAATGAAATTCGTGCCGAGTTCGAGAAACAAGAACAAGAGCAGGTGCCGGATGATCGCCCCACCGAGACGTACGAGCAACAGATGGCGAAGTTCAATGAGGCTATGAATCAGTTGGCCGATGCAACGATACACGGCGAAGAAACCGAATTTGTGAAAGAGAAGCGCGACTACACTGCGAACCAACTCAGACGATTGTCCGCGACAGAGCTATCTGAATTAGTGGCAGCTGGATTCGACCTTTCGACCAGTGACGAAACCGGACAAACTGCTTTAATGATGGCGGCATCTCCGCCTTTCAATCGCGAACAATTTGAAAAACTGATCTTCGCCGGTGCCGACATGAATGCGAAACGGGCCGATTCGATGACGGGAATTATGCAGGCTTGCGCCGGAGGCATGGAAAAAACGGTTCCATTCTGGATCAATGCCGGCGCGGATATCAGCCTGCGCGGCCCCCACGGTTGCACGGCACTCATGCTTGGTGCGAAAAATTCTGAAATCGTGCGAAGTTTGCTCAAATATGGAGCCGACGCAACTTACAAAGATAACGATGGGGATACGGCTCTGGATTATGCGATGGACGAACTCAACATCATGAGTGCTGGCAAACGGTTGCAATCGATCGACCTATTAGCTCACGAAATTGGTCGGGTGGATTTACCCTCATTGAAGCGTTCACTTGATCGTGCGATCGAGGCATCCCGCATCACGAGAGTTCATAACCAAGTATTGTCGAGCTTGGAAAGACGCCCAATGTCGGAAAATTTATTTGAGGGCCGAAAGAAAGCAGACCAAAGTGAAGCGATTCGGAAGTATTACGCTGACATGGATGAATTTATTGACCTAGAAATCACTGAAATCGAATTGGCTGACAGGATCGTCGCAGTCCTAAGAGAAGTTGTCACCGAGTTTGCAGCATCTGCAAACGGATAGTTCGATAAAGATCCAAGGGTAAAGTGGCCCAACTGCGGTCGACAGCGAATAGACAAAGGGAGGGAACCAGCCAACAGGCGGATTTGGGTCACGAGAATTCGCGTCGGTGCGTGTCGCTGAATCACGCGGGCTACAATTGACTTCGCATCTAGGACGCAGCTGTAACGCTTAAAGCTGTTTGAGGTAGATGTCCTTAAACTGCACGGTCATGGGCTTGCCTGCCCGCAGTTGTAATCCGAGGAAGCCTTTCAGGTCGAAGTGCCCTTTTTCCTGGTCGATCAGTTCGGAGCACTTCACGCCGTTGATCCGGAGTATGATGTGCTGGCCTTTGGCCGTGATGTGATAGTCGTTCCATTCTCCCTGCGGTTTCATGGTCGCCTTCGCGTCCAGGTTGGTAACCGTTCGTTTACCCGCTGCGTCGATGACGGTCTTTGTGCCATTGGCGGTTAACAGTTCGTGGCCTTTGCGATTGTGCATTTCATCGCAGACGCCGCCGAGATACGGTCCGCTTTGATAAATATCGGCCTGATAGCCGACTGCCAGTCCATTGGGCTTGAGTACACTACGAAACTGAACCCCCGAATTCCCGCCATTTCCCTCTACGCGGAATTTGAGTTTGAGTTCGAAATCGGCGACGTCGCCGCCTTGCCAGACCATGAATTGATTAGCGGTGCACGGGTTCTCCGGCGTCGATTGCCCCGTGATCGCCCCATCCCGCACCGACCAGTAACTCATCTCCAGCGCCTTCCAGCCTTTCAATGACTTGCCGTCAAAGATCGACTCAAATTCCGCCGCCGAAAGCGACCCGGCGGTCAAGACGACGGATAGGCATAAAACCAAACGCGTGAACAGAGAGATTGTTTTCATGATAAGCAACTTACTGAATTTCGAAATAGATTTCCCAGCGACATTGGCAATGATCTCAAGTCCTATCGCACATAGCAACACTACCCAATCCCGCAGCAATTCGATCGTGAGCAGTTGTGGGAGGTTGTGATTCATTGGGAAGATGTGAGCACCTACCGGAAAACGACTAACGCGTACCAAACCAACTCAGGCAAGATGGCTAGCCACTGGCGACGCCAGCGTCGATGGCTTTGACTACCCACCAGTCGTGCGGCCGCTATAATTGCTGCGGTCAGTCTCCGTTTGCCTGTGCGGCAGTCCCCACTGATCCTATTGATCCGCTGGAATCAGGCCTGCTTTTTCGTCCTGTGGGGCTGCCGAATTCATCCATGACTTGCAACACCGATGACTGCCGACGTTTCCAATTCTGATGCGCTCCTGCCGCGATTCAATGACCGGGCCGATTCTTATACTCAAGCGGCTGTGGTGCAGCGGTCTCTTGCCAAGTGGCTTGCGGAATGGATTGAGCCGATTGAGCAGACGCGCTGGCTGACGGCGCTGGAGTTGGGGCCGGGCGATGGCCTGTTCACGCGTGAGCTGGCTCCGCGGTTTGATTCTCTCACCGCTGTGGATAACGCGCCGCAAATGGTCGAACGGGGTCGCTGCGCATTGCCAGACGTGAAGTGGCTGGTCGGTGACGCATGGCAGATCGAGCGTCTTGGGTTCGACCGGGTGTACTCCGCTAGTTTTCTCCAGTGGTGTGACGACCCGCTGCCGGTGCTGAGCAATTGGCACTCTCTTGCTAAACCGGGGGCGCGCATGCTGCATGGGTTTTACGTCGCCCCCACGCTCAAAGAATGGCAAACGATTGCGCTGAGCCGCTCGCCCATTCGATGGCGCAGTGCGGAGGAATGGGTTGCTTGTTTTCGTGAAGCCGGTTGGAAGGTACTGCGAAGCGATTCACACAGTCATACACAACGGTTTCCCTCCGCCCTCGAACTGGTTCGCTTCTTTCATCGCACGGGAGCAACAACGGCGCGACAGACTTCTGCCAGCGGACTGCGGAAAATGATCTCAGACTATGAGACTCGATTCCCCGCCGCGGACGGATCTCCCGGAGTCGAGAGCCAGTGGACCTTCTTCCGCATCGAAGTGGCTAAATAATTGCCGACAATATGCGTTTATCGGTCCCACAAAAAAAGGGGACCACTGCTGGTGCCGCCGGATACGATTCCGGGCAGGCTCAGAAAAATTTGGTATCATGCCTGCAACCATCCATGATTCAGTTTTCAATTCTTTCGGAGGAGGGCACGATAATGACCGATTTGTCGGAAGCCGAAATGGTGCGTTTGTGGGAGTTGCATACGCAATTGGAATTTGAAACGAAAGATGCGGTTGCCACCGTCGCCACAATGGCGCCGGGCAACTATGTGAATCATGTCCCCACGATGACCGGCGGGCGTGGTCACGACGAGATGATTGAGTTCTACGGCAAACATTTCATTCCCAAGATGCCGGCCGATACCACGCAGCGGGTTCTCGCGCGGACGGTGGGCAAAGATCGGTTGATAGATGAGTTCGTGTTTTCCTTCACGCATGATATTGAAATGGATTGGATGTTGCCGGGTATTGCACCGACTCACCGGAAGGTCGAAGTGCCGTTGGTGGTCGTCGTGCAATTTGAAGGGGCTAAAATCGCCTGTGAACGAATTTATTGGGACCAAGCTTCGGTCCTCGCGCAGATTGGTCTGCTTGATCCGTCGGGCCTGCCGGTGGCCGGAGTTGAACAGGCGCGTAAATTTGAGGATCCTCAACTTCCGTCCAACGAATTGATGCAACGCAGCGATTAGCAGTTCGGACCGAGAGCGTTGCACCGTTTTCATTTTCTCATGGGCGCACAGCCCACACCCGCGTCATTAACAATCGAATACTGGAAAGAACAGTCATGCGCGTCGGTATCGCTACAGATCATGGAGCGTTTGAGTTGAAGCAATATCTAGCCGACCAACTCCGAGGAGCGGGGCATGAGGTGACCGATTTTGGCGCCCCCAGTCTGAACCAGGACGACGACTATCCCGACTTTGTCATCCCGCTGGCCCAAGCGGTAGCTGCTGGTACTATAGATCGTGGAATTGCCCTCTGCGGCAGCGGCGTCGGCGCCTCCGTCTGTGCGAACAAAGTCTCCGGGATCCGCGCCGCTCTGATTCATGATCACTTTTCAGCGCAACAAGGCGTTGAAGACGATCACATCAACATCCTCTGCATGGGGGGCCGGGTTGTCGGGATCGCGGTTGCGTGGGACGTGACGCGCACGTTCCTAGCCGCCGAATTCAGCCAAGCTGAACGTCATCAGCGGCGTCTGGGAAAAGTGTCGTCCCTGGAGACGGGGCTTCCCCCCGACTAATCTCTGTGCCGCCCCACGCCCGCAGATATTGTGAGCTGCGATAAACCTGGATCGGCAAATCCGAATTCACAGCGAAGATGTTCAGGGAAATAAGGAGCGCTCTGCATGACTTGGTTTGAATCGCTCACTGGATTTCCAGAAGAATCCGCTGAGCACGTTCGTGCGAACATCACGATCGACGGCACGACGATGACGTCGGCGGCCAATGGGCGACAGATGACCTTCGGTCGGCTGGAAACACCCACTTTGGCGGAACTTCGTTCACGCGCACAGTCGGTTCCGCGGTTGAAAGCTGGGCTGAAAGTGTCGGAGGTACTGGGTGATGTGCAAGAACTGCATCAGGAACCAGCTCATGCCGGCGCGTTATTCCAAGTCGCATCGCAATTCAACCTGTTAGAAATGGTCGGGCCCTCCGCAACGCCGGAATATGGAGTGGGCATTTACGAAAACGACCGAACACAGGGTCCCGCCTGCGCAATTGCTTGTGGAGCGGGAACGATCTATCGAAATTATTTCGCCGATGTCAACGGTCGCACAGGACAAACATCGGAGAACCAAATCGACTGCCTGAACGATTTGGGCCTCGCCCTTGGGAATACTGAAAATCAATTGTGGACGATGCGAAATGGCTACGCACTCGCATCGGAGAATGGACTGCAAGAGATTTCTGCTCGGTTGACGGCCTGTAGTGAAGCGGAACGCGATGCGTTGCGACAACGATTGCGGATTGGCATTCAATGGGAATCAGAAGTCACGCTGGGAAATAATCCGCAGACGGTCTCTCAAGCGTATTGCTCGGCGCTGCCGGTGGCTTATTCTGTTTTGCCAGCCGATCAGTGGGCTGGTTTTGCGCAGTTGGTCCTCGAAGCGGCCTACGAAGCCACCTTTTGTGCCGCTATTTTGAACGCGGAATTGACCGGCAACAAGCGGCTCTTTCTCACGTTGTTGGGTGGCGGAGCATTCGGCAATCGTGACGACTGGATCTTTGCCGCCATAAAGCGCGCGCTCGACCTCTATGCGGATTTCGATCTCGACGTTGCCATTGTCAGTTATCGTTCGCCGAGACCGGGTGTTCAAGAACTCATCGATCGTAGAGGATCGTAAGACTCTGAAACAAGGAAGGTGTGTTCCTCAACAGCGAAGATTCATGGCAATTCTCACGACTGCTTGCTTTCAAGGGCGACGCGAAGGGCGGGTGGATAAATCGCGTTGCTTCAACTCTCTCCAACCATCCCTAGTTGCTCGAGAAAACCATACTTATCCCAGTCGACCCAACTCTCTACGAGTTTGCCGCCTTCGTAACGATCGGTATGCACGCCAGTCCAACTGGTTGTTTTTCCGGTCGCCGCAAGCTCATTGAATGTCCCGGTATGCTTGGCGGTCATTCGCCATCGCGAACAGACGTAGTCCCCTTCGGCAACCTGCAGCAGAACTTCCATCTTCACGTCCGAGAAACCTGTATGGAAATCGGCGATCAGGGATCTCCATTCGGCAAGTGATTTCGTCGACACCCCGGCAGCGGCATCGGGCATTTGATGATTGACGTAATCGGCCGACAAGTAGTCGTCTGATTTGTGCAGAGCGTTGTCACCCCATAATTCCAGCAGATGTTTAGAGGTGCTTTTGTGGTTGGCCGACATGTGCTTTTTCCTCTGATAGGATGCTTTTGGAAATTCTGCGTGTGCAGAAACAATTCCGCTGAACGCTCGACTCCAGCCTGAAAGCCTAACAGAGTTCGTGTGCTATTTCGAATTTTTTATTTTCGAGTACCAATCACCCACCCGGGCCATTCCTATAAAAAAACGAAGGCCGATCATCGAGGATCGACCTTCGTCTCATTTCAGAGGGGATTCGTTACGACTCTCAAGCGGTTAGCGGGGCACTGCAAACCGGGTGGGATCGGAGAGGAATTCTTCTTGGTTTTGGGTCGAGCGAAACAAGTAGAAGCGTCCATCATAATCGCAACTGAACGACAGATAACCTTCGACGTGACGACCTGTGCGTCGCATTTCGATCACATCGATCCCTTGCAACACCGGGGCATATGGATCCGGGTTGCGGACGAACTCGTTCAGAGCTTCCTGGGAAGCAAACCGATAGGTACGGCCCAGATAGACAGTGCTGAACTCGGGCTTGCCTCGTTGGAATTTTCCAGCCCGTAGATTGACCGGGCAATACCCCAATAGGTGTTTGACTTCCGGCGCTGTCTCTTGCTGTTGAGCAGCACGGGTGATTTTGCGGGTCACCACGGGACTTGCGGCGGTCACAGCTGCATCGATCACTTTCCCAGCCGATTTGTCCAACGGCTCGTCGAAGTTGAAATCCGCGAACGGATTATCCGTCTCGATTTCGGAAGCGGCAGCGACCACTTTTTCGGCCTGCCGTTTCACATCGTTGAAGTCAACCTTGGTCTGCGGGATTTGCTGCACAGTTTGGGGCAATGATCGTTGCACCGTTTTGGGCAGAGAAATACTTGGCGCCGTTAAAGGCTGTGTCGATTTGCTAACGATCGCCCCAGCGGGACGCGGCGGCATAAAGGGATCCCGCGTGCGACGGGCGGTTTCATGGGCGATCCGCTGTTGATCAATCTGTTGCGAGACGACCGGCAAAGGAGCCTTCGGCAGTTCGGGCACGGGAGTGGCTTCCTCCTCGTCGCGGCCAAACAGTTTGGAGACGCCGCGCTTCAGGCCGCTGAAAATACGCTTGGGATGCAAACGTGATCGTTGTTCAGTTTCAGCCTGCTCCGGCTCTGCGCCGCTGACAATACTAGCGGTCGAAATCGTGATGAAAATCGCTGTCAGCACAAGCCCGGCAGCGAGAACCCGTCTGTTGAGTATGCGGAAGTTCATGGAACCCTCCTGGTTGCAAAACCTCGGCTGCAGCCGTCGTGGCGGCTGTAGTCCAGCAGTTTTTTCGTCAGCGCCGCAAAGTGCCCGCGGCGCAAAGTAATACGCATTGAGACATGGTCTGCGAGAGCGGCTTCGCGACTTCCTTGGCGAATCAGCCATCTCAGACCTAAGTTTCCTCAGTCCCACTGTTTCCGTGACAGCGCATAGGACGTAGAAACTTATGCCTCGTGGCGTTTGTCATCGTCGCACCTACTGTCCCGACTTTGCAGGTTCCAGCGGTTTGCGCGGAATAGGCGTTTGACCGGCCGGACTAGCCCGCATAACCGTTACAGACGATGCGTCCCTAACCGTATAGACCCGCAGATTCAGGAATACGAACGGTTCGCAATCAATTCCGGACGCGCGTCGATCCGTTTTGAGAGGCCGGTCGTTTAGGCTGTCGCTTGCGATCCGACGCCGGAAGAGACCAGATCCCTCGTTGTTCGCGTTTGGCATCCTGCTCTGCCTGGCGAAACAGCCGTTTCTTCGCCGCAGAAAAAGGGAAATGCGTAATCGCGCGGCCGTATCCCCCTCGGATCAACTCTTCGTTGAGCATCGCATCGTTGATGTAGACGTACGCTAAAATGCGGCCATGCCGGTCCTCGCGCTCTTTGTCGAATTCCAGCCGCACCCGTTTTCCCTCGACCCGGTTCCGCGTGTATTCACTCGCCTCGGGCCCAAAGGGTTGGACGGGAAGGTCGGGGTGTTTGGTTTCCGGTGTATCGACACCGATCAGCCGCACGCGATTGCCGTTGTCCAATAGCAACGTATCGCCATCGACAGCCCGCTTGACGACGAACTCGCCCGATGCAGCGGGTGGGAGTGGGGGAGCTTCCGGGGGGCGGGTCAACCAACGTCCGACGACCAACAGGATGATGATCACCACGGCCAGCAGCGGGGGGGTGGGACGGCGCCTAGAAAACCTGCGTGGCATGTCCGCCCTGCCTCCGGGACCCATCTAAGAACTGCAGTGGTTCGGACAAAGCTGCCGAACTGCTGATGAACACCTTACAAGTAGTTTCAAAACCCTCTGACGCGTCACGCAAACACTGGTATTATAGATTCCTGAACAGGCGCAACCGGGTTTTGAAACTGGTTCTAGTGAAATCTGTGCGTGGCTATTTCACCGTATATTTTCACCGTACATTCGCGACTTTAATTCTCACTGAATTTGAGTTGCCGCCAACTGTTTTTTCCCAAGGGATCTCGGCAGTATTTATCGCGACATTTCGGACACAAATCGTAACGAAAACCTTGCCGGTCTTCCTCAGTGGCAATGTCGTCGCCTGCGGCCAAAATTTCGGCGATCTGTTCCAAATGGTCGGCGTCTAAATCCGCTTCGCTAATGATCTCCGGGTCGATAGCGGGCGCAACTTCCACTTTGACCACGTAGCGTTGTTCGTCTAGCCGCACACCACAAGCATCGCACGTGTAGTGCAACATAAGGCCCGAGTCCTCTCAAGTATGACGATAGTGCTCCAACACATCTCAATACTCGATTTAACCACAAATCCCTCAGTCGGGAAAGCCCTTTGGTCAATTTTGCCCTGAACTTTTTGTCCCGGCAATTTTTTGCAGTTGCAAATAATGCTGAGAGGCGCTTGTTGCGCAAGGCCCTCAAAATTCGTGAGGCTGAACGTTACCGTTGCTCCATGGAGGCTGCCAGTTTCTTCATGTACCTCAAGAATTGTGCATCCAAAACGGCAAGGTTTTTCCCGAACGCCCCCTCAAAATCCTTGAGGCGTTCAGCGGCCCCGTACGGTTTCAGCGGATCGCGATGCGCCACAGCATTGAGAAAGCGGGCGTACGCTGACGAGCGGGTTTGGATCAAATAAAAGCTGAGTGCCCAGGCATGACTGTAGCCATCCAGCAAGGAGGCGTTGAATGCGTTGTCCCCAGCGACAAAATTGCGCAAGGCCCCTTTGGGTCGACGCGTTTGAGCATAATTCATGAACCAGACAAAGCGATCTCGATTGATCTGATCGGCCGTCTTTGTGTGCGAACCGCCGTCGCGAATTCCGGGCGCCTCGTAGACCGTCGCTAAGCCTTCGACAATCCATTTGGGATTTTCGCCGATTCGAGAATGCAATCCCGTATTGAATGCGATCTGGTGCGTTGCTTCATGAATCATGGTGTCGCGCAATCCACTCTCCGATGAACCCGTGCTCGCCGCGATTGCGCCGGTGAATCCCGAAAAGGATTGTTGCTCGCGGGGAAAGCCGGTCCATGCTGGTAACTGATAATCGTAGCCAGCATCGATCGCTGCAACGCTGTCTCCGGGATCAAACAAGGCGACGCGATTAGTATGGTGGTGGTAATACCCCATCAGCCCCCGCACCGCCCGGACGCCATCTCCCGCGGCATAGCGAGCGAAACTTGCGTGGTCGGGAAACACCAATGCGACAAGTGGAAACTCCGGCTGGGTCACTTTGAGTCTTCGCACGCGAAAGTACGAATAGAACCGGTTGTAGATTCCTTCGAACAACTTCGCATATTCTCGTGCCCGTCCTCGCGGTCCACAAACGACATAGTGCCCGTTGGCGGCGACTTCATATTTTCGACCGTACCGCCGTTTCAAATCATCGCGCACCTGAACAAGCGAATCGCTCTTGAATCGGGGTGATATCTTTTTGAATGAGCCAACTTCGCCGAACGACAACGCATTGAGTTCTCCGTCGGTGCTCATCAGCCAAAACTGGCGCTTGTCACTCGCAACAGCTTTCCCCTCGTAAGTATTTTTGCCGACTTTGACCCGCAACAGGGACTGCGTTTTTTGGCCGCCTTGAGCAGGGACCGCAGTCGTCAGCAGCGCGAAGACGAGCGACATAATCCAGAGAGGGTGGTGCATGATTGCGGGAGTCCGAATCGTAAAAGTCGAAGTACGGGCCCAGGGGAAAAACCCTGTCAAAACCATTCCACAATAAGTATAGGTCGCATCTCGCCTACAGGGGCTTCAACTTGCCGCATGTTGCATTAATGCAACATGGTTATCCCTAGCAATTCGCGAATTGACAGTTTTCCTGCGGTCGGTGGTCTCCTAAGATAGATCTGTGGGTAAAAATGTGTTCGTGGGCGAACTCCAAGCGTTTATTCAGAAAGAGCCAGTCGTGTCGCTTTGGACGAGAATACCGGTGTGGGTGCTCTGCGGTTGCGTTTGCCTCACGGTGATCCGCACTGCTGCGGGCGAGCCTCCGCCGACGGTCGATTTGGCGGCTGAGGTGAAACAAGCCATCGCCGATTTGGATGCGAACCGTCTCTCAGTTCGCCGTGCGGCGGAAGAGCGGTTGCTAAAATTAGGCCCCGCCGTGCTCCCGCACCTGCCGCCGCCGGAGTTGATCCGCCAACCGGGTGTCCGACAGGTCTTGAAACGTCTACGCATCCAACTCGAAAAACGACAGGCACGCCTCTCCGCAACCGCCTCGCAGGTAACGCTGCAGGGGAATTTACCGTTGAAGGAGATTCTGCGCGGGATTACTGACCAAACGGAAAATCAATTCGACCACTCTGCGCTTCCGACATCGCTGTTGGAAAGCACCATCGAGATTGATTTTCAAAAAACGCCGTTTTGGAAAGCCGTTGACCATCTGTGCAAGGAATTGCGACTGCGACACCGCCTCGAAGGAAAAATGGAGGCGTTGCAATTGCTGCCGGCCGAGGAGGATGCTGCGCCGGAGATTGCAGTGACATATGCCGGACCTTTTCGTGTGGCGGTCACATCCATCAAGCAGCGGCGCGAATACGATCAAGTGCGCGTGGGATTTGCCTTCACCGGCGAACCGCGAATTCGTTCTTTGATCGTGACCTACGCTGCAAAGAATTGGAATCTTCAGCTACCGGATGGCCTGCTGCTTCCCCCTGAAAATCCTGGAGCATTCTTGGAATTCAATCCCGCAGATGGTGGCCGCAAAATTCAGTTTTCGATCGATTTCGTTGACACTGACAAGCCCATTGACAAGATCTCATTGGATGGCAAATTTACCGTGACCACAGTCGTTGGGAATCAGCGGATTCGTTTTCGTGACCTGGAACGTGGCGGCGGAGTCGCTCGACGGCGGGGTGGCATCAGCGTACTTCTCCACAAAGCGACTGCAACAAAAACGCCGGCCGGGACCTATGATGCCCGGATCGATGCGGCTGTCGTGTATGATGCGCAAGGTCCAGCCTTTGAGTCGCACCGCACGTGGATCTACCACAATCACATCTATCTGGAGACAGCTGAGGGGAAACGCATCGAATTCGCGGGAAACCAGCGCACGTTAAATTCGGACGCAGGAGCCGTACTGATGGAATATCCCTTCCCGAATCTCGAGCATCCGTTGAGCGAATACGAGTTCGTCTATGTCGCCCCCACGCTGATTGTGGAAATCCCTGCCACAATTCATTTCGCAGACTTGCCGGTTAAGAACTAATCGACGACGATTGCGTGCGAGGTCTCGCCGAGCAGAAGTTGCCCGCACTGTTGAGGCCTGCCTTATTGTGAAAGCACTTCACGTACAATCAAATTTAGTCACACACGCAAATTAGCCATCACCAAAGGACACACACATGGACAGCCGTGCCGCTATTCGCCAATCGATTGAAACTGCCGATATGATTGCCGACGCGTATTTGGGCGATCTCGAAGACTCCGAACTTTTCATCCGCCCGGTCGACGGCGCCAACCATGCAGCCTGGCAATTGGGGCATTTGATCTGCTCCGAGCACAGTTTGATCAATGGTGTGCGTCCTGGTTCAATGCCGGACCTGCCCGAGGGATTCTTGGACAAATACTCCAAGGAAACCGCCTCGATCGATGACCCGGCGCAGTTTCACACCAAAGACGAATATATGCGGCTGCGGAAGGAACAACGGGCCGGGACGCTCAAAGTCTTGGACACACTGACCGACGAGGACCTTGACGCACCGGCGCCCGAAAAATTCCGAGCACATTTTCCGACGGTCGGAAGCATCATGGTTTTGCAAGGCATGCATACCACCATGCATGCCGGGCAATGGGCCGTCTTGCGGCGCAAGCTGGGCAAGCCGGTGACGATCTAAAGCCGGCACTTCAAACAAAACAACCGGGTTGCGGTCGACTCTTGCGAGGTCTCCGCAACCCGGTTGTTATTTTTTACGCGATCGATCGCGTCTGGTGATTACGGTTTAAGAACCACGAAAAACTTGCGGTCTCCGCGACGCACGTGTAACAGAACGCCCTTGTCGGTGGAGTTTTTCTTGACCGCCTGGGCAAACTCTTCAGGAGTTGACACTGCTGTCTGGCCCACTTTTTCAACAACGGTTCCGGGCCTTAGGTTTGCGTAATCGGCCGGACTGTCCGGTTTGACGCCGGTGATCACCACGCCGTGCGGATTCTCATCACTGACGCCAAGTTGCGTGGCCAGTTCGGGTGTCAATTTCTGAACGTCCATCCCGACGATGTTCTGCTCCGTCGATTCCGGTGCGGATTCCTGCTGATCACGAACCGGGACAATCCGCCGCTTGCCGAAATCTTCGGGCATAGCTTCGGCGACCATCGTCAACTCAACCTGTTTTCCGTCACGCATGACTTTCAACGGATATGATTTTCCGAGTTCCAACTCCTCAACAATTCGTTGTAACAGCGGAGTGCCGTTCACGCGGCGGCCATTGAGGGAGATGATCACGTCGCCCGGTTGGATTTTGGCTTTTTCGGCAGGTGTATCAGGCCAAACATCAGAGACCAACGCACCTTCACGGGTGGTGATGTTCAGCGTATCGGCCAAATCATTATCGACCGGCTGAATGGCAATGCCCAAATAGGCTCGCTGCACAGTCCCGTTGGCGATCAACTGCTGACTGACCCATTTGGCCATGTTGATCGGCACGGCGAAGCTCACGCCATCGTAACCGCCACTGCGTGACGAGATGGCTGCGTTGACGCCAACGACTTCACCATTGAGATTGATCAACGGTCCACCGCTATTCCCCGGATTGACGGCAGCATCGGTTTGCAGAAAATATTCGCGTTCCGCGATCTGTTGACCGCGGCCTTTAGCACTGATAATTCCCGCGGTCACGGACATGTCCAAACCAAACGGACTTCCGATAGCCAGAACCCAATCGCCCACTTGAATGTCTTCGCTATCTCCCAACGGTAGGGCGGGGAGTGGATGATCGGCATCAACTTTCAAGATTGCAATATCGGAACTGGGATCGCGTTTGATGTCGTGAGCCACGTATTCGCGGCCATCTTGGAAACGAACGACCACCTTGTCGGCATCTTGCACGACGTGGTTATTGGTCATGATGATTCCCGAGGGATCAATCACAAATCCCGAACCGCGCCCTTCACGGCGAGGCATCTGGCGTTTTCCGCCTTGTCCGAAAAACTGCCGATACCGCGGATCGTTTTTGAATTGCTCGCCAAACGGCGTGCCTTTGAACAATTCTTGAATATCGGCACCTTGCGCCACGCCTCCCTTAATGGTCGTTTCAATCGCCACGATGCTGGGCATCGATTTTTGAGAGGCATTACGAATGGCGACGGAAAAATTCTGTGCATGGGCCAACGGCGAATCCGCACCGGATTCACGTTGGGCCATTACGGCAGCTGCGCCCACCAAACAGGCCACACCAAACAGCGCTAGTATCCATTGTCCATTTCTTACAATTTTTGTCATGTTCATATCCTTGTTCTGTGCCAACCCGGATTCGGCCAAACCGGACTCGTCGATTCCGCCAATAGCAATGCTGCGCGAATCATTGGATTCGTCCAGCTCACCGGCGGATCGACATTATAGTTGGATGTCGATTATCAGCCAGACGATTTTGCCGGATCGACTGCTATTGGCTTGACGTCTATTTACTACGACGGTGACGGGGCGGGGTGTTGGGAATGTTTGAAAATTCTCAACCGAACGACACCCCCGTTTTATGCGGAAAAACCCGGGAAAATCTCATTTCCCAAGTGTCCCGCCCGCCCCAACGGAATTGAGATAACCCGGTCATTTCGTGACCCTCAACGCCGCTTTCATAGTGCCGTCAATACCCCCGCTGGATCAATTACCTTCCCCTGTTGGTGACTCCATCTAACGACTACCGGTTGATCGTAGAGCGTGTTTAAAATAAAGTAGACGAACAGCCACGCTCTATGGTTGTGTTGAGAGTCATGGACTTCGCCTGAAAATCCAGCGGATCAGAAACGCGAGTTCGATGACTTCAACTCTCATGCCAAACGGCAATCAACACAGTAGACCAAGCAAACGGTACAAGCGTCGCTTATCTTTTCAATGTTGGCATGGCGAACTCAAAAAGGTTTGCGATGTGAACGGCGAACGTAGCACTCAGACGCAACGACTTCTTGAGACCCTCCGTGCTGCTCGGACCGTATGACCCTACGTAGAACATCGATGCCCGCAAATCCAGAACCCTCTTTTGACGATGATCTCCTCGCCCGCTGCGAAGAGGTTTTGCAATACAAATTCCGCGATCGCGATATATTGCGCAACTGCTTAACGCACGCCTCGATCGCCACTCATCGATTGGCCTCCAACGAACGTTTGGAGTTTCTGGGCGACGCCATTCTGGGGGGTGTGGTTTGCGAGATGCTTTATTTGCAGTTTCCCGACTACCCCGAAGGGGAAATGACGCGGATTAAGTCCATTGTCGTCAGTCGGAATTCTTGCGCAAAGGTCAGCACCCAGTTGGGATTTCAAGACTTTTTATTGCTGGGGCGAGGCCTGAGTATTCATGACACCGTTCCCACATCGGTCATGGCCGCTGTGTTGGAATCAATCATCGCGGGGGTCTACCTCGACGGGGGTTGGGAGCCGGCGCATGCGTTGGTGGGACGCTTCATGGCGCCGGAAATCGCTTTGGCTTCCGAGTCGCATCACGGTCGCAACTTCAAAAGCCTGCTCCAGCAACACACGCAAAAGCTCATGGGCGCTACTCCCATCTATTCCTTGCTGGACGAACAAGGTCCCGACCACTCCAAAAGCTTCAAAGTCGCTGCCGTGATCGAAAGTCAAAACTACGCCGCCGCTTGGGGAGCGACGAAAAAGGAAGCCGAGCAACGGGCAGCCCGCAATGCGCTGCACGAGCTGGAAGGCAAGGACATTCCGCACGCCGCCGAATAACGGTCGCTTGACGCCACACGCGGCTGAAAACGTCGTTGCCGTTTTGTGGGACGCTTCACAGATATCGTCGGACCGCTCTGCGAGACTGCGCGGCGGTCGTTCGGGGAAAATGAAATTCCCGCAACACTACACACCCGACTAGGCCGTTGATACGATACGGACGCTCGTGAACCCTAGGACCAGTTTCAAAACCCGGTTGCGCTTGTTCTAGAAACGTTCAGAACAGTGTCAATGTGACGCGTCAGAGGGTTTTGAAACGACTTGTAGGAATGGGACGCCGGGCGGACACACATTTACCAGGTGAGGATCGAAATGAAACCATCGGAATTGAACCGCAGAGATTTCAGTAAGTTCACCGTCGCCGCGTTTGGTGGCATGGTGGCTGGGACAGCCATTGGTTGCGGCGGCAGCGAAGAGGCAGCGCCCAGCGGTAGCCAAACCGGCAGCCAAACCAGCAGCACAGAAACTCCCGAAACCGGGACGGAAGTCGCTGCATCAGAAAAACATGTCTGCCGCGGGTTGAACACCTGTAAAGGCAAAGGAGCCGACGGTAAAAACGACTGCGCCGGGCAAGGCACGTGCGCTACAGCCAAAGCACATACCTGTCACACGCAAAATGCATGCAAGAACCAAGGCGGATGCGGTGAGACGGCTGGCAAAAATGCCTGCGAAGGCAAAGGCGAATGCGCTGTCCCGTTGATGGACGGCACTTGGGAAAAAGTTCGCACGGCATTCGAAGCAGAACGCAAAGCTGCCGGTGAGCCGGTTGGTGCGGCACCAGCTAAAGGTTGATGGATCGGAGATTCAACGTGCGGCCCCCCGGCGAAGTCGGGGGCTGACGGATTAGCACGCCGCGCAACCGCTGTATTGCGGTTGCTCGGCGTTGATTTTTGGAGAGCATGATGAGCAGTCCGCGGCTGGGATATCCGAACCTCGGTTTTGGTGTGGGACTGCGGGCGGTACATTATCCCTACATTCTCAAACATCACCCCGACGTGGATTGGTTTGAGATCATCTCCGAGAATTACATCGACTCACAAGGCCGACCGCGGTACGTCCTCGATCAAATTGCCGAACGCTATCCGCTGGTGATGCACGGCGTCTCATTGTCGATCGGCAGCACCGATCCGGTCGATTTCGAATATCTGGCCAAACTCAAACGACTCGCGGCCGAAATCAATGCCGTGTGGATCTCGGACCATCTGTGCTGGACCGGTGTCGCCGGGCAAAATGCCCACGACCTGTTGCCGATTCCGCTCAACGAGGAAACGTTGGCGCACGTCACCGAGCGGATTCGCATCGTGCAGGATGTGCTTGAGCGGCCGATCGTGTTGGAAAATCCCAGCACCTACGTCACCTTTGCCGCCTCAACGATCAGCGAATGGGAATTCCTCACGCGCATGGCGGAAGAAACCGATTGTGGTCTGCTACTTGATGTGAACAACATCTACGTTTCCTGCTACAACCACGATTTGGATCCGCGGGAATACCTGCAGGCAGTTCCGCATGACCGCGTTGTCCAGTTTCATCTGGCCGGCCACACGAATTGCGGCACGCACATCATCGACACGCACGACGGTCATGTGATTGACTCCGTGTGGGAACTGTACCGCGAGGCACACCAACTGACCGGCGGGAGTTCGACGCTGCTGGAATGGGACGCCAACATCCCGGAATTCCCAATCCTGCACGCCGAGGTCCTCAAAGCACAACGGTTCATGGGCAAGGCGGAAGTCGCGACAGAACCCGCGGACCTGCCCGATGAGGCGCCGTGGGAGACATCCTCCCAGGCGGCTGCCGTGCCACACCCGCTCTCGTTCATCAATGCGGACGTGGAATAACCAACCGCAGCAATAAAAAAACCAACCCGCCGCGGTCAGCAACGGGTTGGTGGAATGGTCACGATAATTTCGTAAACGCAGTCTGCTTAAGCAGGCTTGTGGGCTTTGTGACAAGCACCACAGTTCGTCACCTTTTTTAAGGCGTCGACATTCTCGGGATCATCCGCCGCGTCGGCTGCCGCCACGACCAAACGGGATGTCAGGATTTTCCAATCCTTTTGGCTCCCTTTCGGCGCGTCGTTCTGGGCCATGGCGATGTACAATTCGACCAACTGGTCACGCTCTTCATCGCTGGCAGTCTTGCCCACGACTTTCTTGATGAGACCCGACTTGTGAGCATCCTTCATCACCTCTTTGGTGGAATGCTTGGCCACCGGCTTATCATCGTCGGCCGCGGTGGCCACGGTGATCAAACCGGCAACAATCATCGTCGTACTCAGTAACGCAAAGACTTTACTCATGAGGACTCTCCCGGAAACAGCTGAAGTCATTAACCGCCCGCGACCATCACGAAGCGCCATGACCGAAAACCAACGGAATCTTTCATCACTTGTGGACCGATCAGCGACAATGCTCATCAATTCCTCGCGTCGCTGAAAAACTAACTGTGCATATCTTGCCGCTGCGCGCCTCATGGCGTCAAGTTCATACCGGCCACTTCGCTGTGATTCGTGAAGTTTTCCTGCTGCTCAATTCCACCGGATCAGACCTCGGAGCGTATCTTTTCCCATTGCGCCTGCCCCAATTCTTTGATCCGCTCCTCCGGCCAGCGCTCCAGGGGGGAATACCGTGGATGATGGGATTCCTTATAGGGGTCGTTGCGGGCCATGTTGTAACAGGCGATCAGGGTCCACCGCGGATCGACACTTTTGTTCTGGTCCGAGCGATGCAACAAGTTGCTATGAAAAAACACGGCGGAACCAGGTTCGAGTTCCACGTAAACCAGTTCCAAACGTTCCAGCGCCACCGCAACACGTTCCGGATCGGCTCCGGTCTGGTCGCCGACAGTGATATGATTCACGCGTCCCATCAGATGCGAACCCCGCAACACCTGCAGGCAACCGTTGGCTTGCGTGGAGCGATCGACCGCCACCATACAACTGGCCATGTCCGGAAACAGACAGCCGTTGTTGTACCAATACCCATAATCCTGATGCCATTCCCAAGCGCCCCCGATCAACGGTTCCTTGAGGATCATCTTATGGTGGTAATGGTAAACCTCGCCGCCGAGCAATTGCTCCATCGTCCCGGCCAAGCGTGGGCAACGGACAAACGCCGCATAGATGTCCTCTTCCAATTCATTGGAGATTGCTAATTTGACCGTCCCGCCTTCCCCATCCCGACGCCCACTGGCGTTCGCCGCCATCAGCTGATCCGCGCGGGCGATTTTCCCCAACAGGTCGATCTCCTCGGTGTCAAATAGGTGCGGTATCACAATGAAGCCATCACGATGAAACGCCGCAATATCATCTGTTGTTATTGGTGTGTCGAGCATGGTTCTTAAGTCGTATTTGGAGTTCAATTTTCTGGTTCAATCGAAGACGGCTTGTTGATTCGATACCGCCAGTCTGTCTGGGGTCAATTCCACCAACTAAGCTGTCGCTGACGGGGCCAACGCGGCATACAGGGCGTGTAACTGCTCGGCGAATTCGTCGTCACTCAACACCGGCTCCGCTCCGTCGGTGGCGATGCTGTCCGGCAAATCGACCCAACTGCGACAGCCGGCGAAATGTGGTGAATCGGGAATCACGATTGGTTCAGGCAACTGATAAACACGGACCGGCAACACGAACAGCCCCGGAGTGCGATAGTGAAACCGTTCGTCCAGCGTGCGAGACGCGTACATATGCTGTCCCGAAAGGCGTGGCAAAACAGATTCGTCGCGGAGTTCAACCACGCTTTGCACCTCGGCCCACAGTGAGATGGCCCAGCCTCCTGCAGCAGGTTTAGCTGCCTGAGACATTTCCAGCAAGTCGGCTGCCTCGTCGGAGAGGCCTTCCGGAGATTGATGCTCATACGTCGGAAACATCCAAAAGGCATCATGCTCCACACGAAATCCTTCGCGCCCCTCGTGGATGCCTCCTTTGCGGAAAATGGCAATTTGCCGTCCAGCTTGCAGCGCCTGGCAAACCGCCGCCCATTCCTTAAAGGCTATCCGTCCCGTGGTCGTGGTGCTCATCAGCGACTTTTCTTTAAAGCGTCTCGATTCCATTTTGGCGAGGTCGGCCCCGTTACAAACTCGGAGCGGATTATCCAGCTATTTCTTAGTGGACCTCAGCTTGCTGGTCCGCAGAACTTCAGCTTTGGGCTCTATCAACGGAGCCCCCACTCCTTGTTCCTTGATCGATACCGATGCCGTTCCGGAGTTATCGGCGATTTCATTCCACTTGTCATGACAGCGCAGGTAAAGGTTGCCCGTTTCCGGGGCGGTGAACGTTCCGTAACGGCCCAAGTTGAACGGCTTGGACAGCCGGTATCCGGTATCTTCGTCATAGATCAAGACGATGCCAACCAACTGTCCTGGGGAGGGAACCGTATCGCTGTCGTTGGCATCGGCCGGCTTTTCGGGTGCGGGCTTGGCTGAGGCGATCACGTTGTCGTTTCCAGCGGGTTCGGCGGTCGGCGGGGGAAGGATCACGTTACCATCGGCATCGAGTTCTGGACCTTTTTTATCGAGCTTCCAATGCCCTTCGACGCTGTATTGGTACTCGATTTCGGCGTCCACCATCAACCCCGACGGTTGCCAGCCGCGGCCCGCCGAGATTTTAGCACGCACCCGCGAATTGCCGCGGCTTTTTCGGAATTTGCGTTTCCAATCAAAACTGATCAAGTCGGACCGCAGTCCTTGGTCGAGATGCTGGATAAAGAACTCGTATTCAAACAGGATCTCCTGGAACATCGCTCCATAGACCTGTTTGAAATCGACGTTTTGTTTGTTTAGCAACGCCAGCCCCAGCGGTCGAAATCGTTTGGCATAGTTCGGATTGTTGGCCAGCAGATGGCACAAGGCCCACCGCCATGCATACTCTCGCCAAGAGTCCCCACTGTTTTGTACGCCGTAGACGATCTCCTCCAGTTTTTTGATCTCGGAATTCTGCAGGTACTGGAGCACAATCGGTTCCAACTTGACACTGGAATCGTTTTGCCGCCAGTAATTGCCCATTTCCGCCATGCCTTCGGAATACCACGTGGGGCCGGTCCGACCGAAGGTTAACGCACAATAGGCATGCACCGCTTCATGCAGCGGTACGCCGCGTTCCGCTACGGCATATACGACGGCGTCGGCATCGATAATCTGATCGTTGGCCAGCAAGGCTTGTGATTGGCTAAGCGTCACGCCGCCGCCGACGGCAATACTTTGTACGCCCCGGGGATGCAATGAACCGGGCGGCCACTTTTGCAAGTCCTTGACGACGTAGCATTCAATTGTCTTGCGGCAGGGAGCTCCCCAATATCGGGAGATCAACCGCAACATGGTCTCCATCCGCTTGAGCAGGTCCTCCGCCTCCTTCTTAGGCAGATCGGTATGCATAATGAAGTTTTTGGAGCGATAATTGCGTGGTCCCGCTGCTTGTTCCGCAGCGGCCGCCCTGCGGGACTTGCGGCGGCGTTTCGTTTTTTCCTCGGCGGCACTCGTCGGTATGACCGAGGTGAAAGTGACCACTGCAATGAACAGGAGCACGATCAGTTGTCGCTGTGAGCGATTGCAGGACATCCGACTGAAATGATTCACGAATCCTGTGCTCCTTAATAGTCGGCAAGATGGGACCGGACATCGTGTCCACCGTTGGATCGACGCGGCCGTGACGCCTCCGGCATGGGGCTGTTGAGGCGCGCAGCTACCGTTGGCCCAACCGCCCACCCCACCGGGGGCGAACTTCCACTTTGACTACTATTTCTCACGAAAGCAATACAAATACTTTTGCCCCCGCACGATCATCTGATCCCCAACGATTGCGGGAGTCGAATCAACCGGCGAGTCGAGCTTATTTGTCGCCAAGACTTCGTACTCAGGGCTGAGTTTCAGCACCATCGTCGTCCCACTCCGTCCGGTGATGTAAACCCGGTCAGCAGCTCCCACCGGTGAAGCGTACACGCGTGAAATACTGGCCAGTCGTTTGTTGTCGTAATCGACTTCACCGGTCACCGCCGACATCCGCGTCAGGATTCCGTTGTACGACTTAAGAAAATACAAAGCATCGCCATATAGTAGCGGCGACGGGACATACGGCGTCCCCGCGCGATAATCCGAACTCCGGTCGTAGTACCAGTTGATTGTGTCGGTGCCGGAAATGTCTCCCTGGGCGGACAAGGGAATCGAAAAGATGGCCGTTCCCTTCCATCCCGACATGCAGATCACGTTGTCGCCCAAACGGACCGGTGCCGGGATGACATTTCCCGTTTGGCCGCCGCATTCCCAGATCACCTTGCCATTGTTGATATCGTAGCTCCGCACCCGATTGGCGCCGTTGACGACAACTTGTGTTTTGCCATCAAATTCGACGATCAACGGCGTCCCCCAACTGGAAGCCTCGTCGCGGTCGATTTTCCATTGAATTTCACCTGTTTTGGCGTTCATGCCGACAATAAACGAATCGGTCTCCTGGTCACAATTCACAATCAGCCAATCGCCATGCAGCGCGGGCGTTCCCCCTTCGCCGAATCCATTGCGCATGTGAAAATCGCCCAGGTCTTTTTCCCAAATCAGTTTGCCGTTCAGGTCGTAGCAATAGATGCCGAACGATCCGAACGAGGCATACAGGTATTTGCCGTCGGTGACTGGCGAGGCGGAGGCGAAACTGTTATCGCCGGGGCGGAACCCTTCGTGGGGAACCTGCGAGCGCGCTGTCTTTTTCCAGATCACCTCGCCGCTTTTACGATCGAGGCTCATCACGACAAAATCGTGAATGGTCGTCGGAGCCTCAGAGGGCCTACGTCCGCGTCCTCCACGACCACGACCGCGTCCTCTGGAGCGGTCGCCTGTGGGCTGTTGCTCCTTGGCCTGGGCAGTATCGGGCTTGGCCGTGGGTTGGCCCTTCTTTCCCGTGTCGACTGCGGTCAAAACGAACACTTGGTCGCCCCACACGATGGGTGAGGAATACCCGAGGCCGGGGATTTCAACTTTCCAGTCGACATTTTCCTCTTCGCTCCACTTGAGCGGCGGATTGCCGTGTGGAGCCACGCCGGTTGCCAGCGGTCCACGCCATTCGGGCCAGTTGAATTCTCGTTGCTGCGCGGGTTCTTCTGCCATTAAGTTGGTGGACAAACCGGCGAGAATCACCAGACATGGGACGAAGATTTTCATTGTCGCTTCCCCAGCGTAATTAACAAAAAATTGACAAGCACATTTCAACAGCGGCTCGCGGATTGTCGTGTCCCTGTTTGCAGGGAAAGCCTTTGACCGCCGCCCCTAAACAACCTTATGGGTTCGTTTCGAAGGAGACAACCGCTGGACGTACGCTCTCCGCTGAGCATAGCGCCCTCCCCAGTATCAACACCGCTCACACCGAATAGTTTCGCAAGACTGCTCCCGGTCTCTGTTGATTCGGCAGAGATTTCCCAATCGGACAAGCTTCAACTCGACGATGGTTGAGTGATTTGGTACACTCATATCAACGAACATCAATACTAACTTGCGGCTTTTTCGCAACCATGACCCAGGAGTATTTTGTTATGGCCGATGCTCTCAACCGGCGTTCCTTCCTCAATCAATCCGCTCTCACAGGAGCGGCCATCGGCGTCGCGGCTTCGACGGGAACAAGCTTCGCCGCAAACGCCGCCTCGGCTAAGGTCGTCGTCGGCGTCATGGGCATGAGTCGCGGTCGTTCCTTGGCACAATCATTCACCAAGCAGTCCGGTTGCGAAGTTAAGTATGTGTGCGACGTCGATAAGACGCGCGCCGAGGCCGCTGTCGGGGCCGTCGAAAAAGCAGGCGGACCGACTCCGCAAGCAATCGGCGATTTCCGCCAGATTCTTGACGACAACGAAGTTGACGCACTGGTCTGCGCCGCACCAAACCACTGGCATGCCCCGGCAACCATTTTGGCCTGTGCCGCCGGCAAGCACGTCTATGTCGAAAAACCGTGTAGTCACAACCCTCGCGAAGGGGAGATGATGATCGAAGCGGCGCGGAAACATAATCGCGCCGTACAAATGGGAACACAGCGACGCAGTTCCGATGGGATCATCGAAGGGATCGCAAAGTTGCACGAAGGGGCCATCGGTCGGGTCTATTGTGCCCGCAGCTGGTACGCCAGTGCGCGCGGAGAAACCGGTAAAACCATTCCTGCCGAAGTCCCCGCCCAGTTGAATTACGACCTCTGGCAAGGCCCCGCACCGCGAATTCCGTATGCGGAAAACCGAGTTCCTTACAAATGGCATTGGTTCTGGCATTGGGGCAATGGAGAATTAGGGAACAACGGAGTGCACGCCCTGGACCTTTGCCGCTGGGGATTGGGGGTCGACTATCCCATTCGCGTGACATCGACCGGTGGTCGGTACGTGTTCAATGACGACCAACAAACCCCCGACACCTCGTCTGTGGCTTTGGAATTCGACAACAAGCAACTGATCACCTGGGATGGACTGAGTTGCAATCGACACAACAATGTCGACGATTTCGCCACATTTTATGGCGAGAATGGTGCGCTCTCCATCAAGAGTGGCGGCGGGTATATCCAATACGACAACAAAGACAAGGTCGTCAAAGAAGTCGGGGGCAACCGAGGGGACAATGAACATATCCTCAATTTCCTCACGGCGATTCGCAACGATACGCCCTTGGCCCTCAATGCGGAAATCGAAGAGGGACACAAGAGCACCTTGCTGTGCCATCTGGGCAATATCGCTCAGCGGACCGGCCGGGCCATGACCTGCCGCAACAACGACGGACACATCGTGGGCGACGACAAAGCCATGGAACTGTGGTCGCGAGACTATGATCCGCAATGGGAACCGAAAGTTTGACGCAGATTTTCGGCAGCGTCATCTTAACGACGGTGACGCTTGCCGTGATTGCGCGATGTCCAAGGTAGGGGAATCAGGATGATCAACCTCAAGAAAATATTGTTGCCGACCGATTTCAGCGAGAACAGCGAACACGCACTGCAATATGCGCGCGAGTTTACTGAACTATTTGACGCCGAACTGCATATCCTCCATGTCTCGCACCAAATGGCCTTAGAGCATGGTATGAGCTTTCTGCCGCCGGGCGATTTGATGTTGGATATGCGCCCCGCGGCAAAACGCAAGTTGCATAAGATCGCAAACGACGACTGGGCTGCGGAACGGACAATTGTCCGCGAAATGCGCGAGGGCCGCCCGTTTGTCGAAATCATTCGCTATGCAGACGAAGTTGAAATCGATCTCATTATCATGGGAACACACGGCTGGGGGCCGATTTCGCACTTGCTAGTCGGTAGTGTGGCGGAGAGGGTCGTCCAAAAGGCACACTGCCCCGTCATGACGATTCGGCCCGCTGGGCATGAATTCATCATGCCGTGATCACAGCTTTGCGCAAGTCGCTATTCCTGTCGCCCTCCCTGCATGCCGCGCGGCCCCAAAGAGAATGTCGCGGCCAATAAAAAAACTCCGGAGGGTGCGCCCCCGGAGTCTGTGGTATTCTGCTAGTAATCGGCTCAAGAGGCTACAACGCCTTGAGACGGATCGCAAAGCTCATTGAGCGACTTCGACTTCCCCGCCAGCGGTCGTGGATGAGGCACGATATAGGTTGATGTCGATCGAATCATTCACAAAGCTGACGGACCCATCGCCGCGCAGGAAAGACGCTCCGCCGGTGTGATTGCTGCGAAAACCGCTGCAACGGTCGGATCCACCATCGAGACTGCTGGTACAGTCGGAGACAACTGCCGGGGGGGGCGGGTTCGTCGGATCATTCCAGCCGCCGATGACGGTATCGGTCACGGGGTTTTTGTTTAGTTTATGCACGGTCGTGCCATAAACATGGGTCCCGATGATTTCCAGCAGCGAGACATACCCGTCCGAGGATGGCTGTGCAATCAACCACGCATTGGCGGCCACATACTCTTCGCCAGACGAGTCGACCGCGGCCGTACAAGGATTTGAATTGGACGTACAAAGCTTCCATGGCTCGCCGCTGGTTCCTTCTCCCATGGCAAAGGTGTTGCTCGTTCCATCCACCATGTCCCGAAACCTGACGGTCAGATTGAAGTCAAACATTCCCCGCACATTCGATGATATCCCAGACGAGGGCAGGCACCAAGCATCGTGTGCCCCTTTGCACAATATGTAATCTGTCGTGCCATAGGTGTTGCCCACCGGCGCGCCGAAGAGCGCCAAAGCGGCGCCAAGTTTTTCTTCGGTGAACGGCTGGTCTAATGTTGATGACGGGCAGGTAAACGTATTGATGGGGGTTCGCGCCACTGCAGGGGTTTGTCGTTCCCAGTGTTCATTGAAGTCATACAGTTTTTGCAGGTTCCCTTGCTCAATGTAAGGCAGCATATAAGTCATGGCATTGGCCCAATAGCTGAACATCCTGGACTCAACGGCGGTCCCGATGGGAAACATGCGATGCACGTCATGGTAGTTGTGCATCGCAATTCCGAGTTGTTTCAAATTGTTGCGGCACTGAGTTCGTCGAGCTGCTTCACGAGCCTGTTGGACTGCCGGTAGTAGCAAGGCAATCAGGATCGCGATAATCGCAATGACTACCAACAATTCGATCAGCGTAAAACCAGAGGGGCGTTTTTTTGGCATCGCTAGATTCCCATTCAATTGACAAGAAAGAGCACAGTCTTAAGAGACTTTAAAGTCAACGATGCATTCAGAATGTCTAGTCCCCATCAGATAATCAAGAAAATTCTTGGTGTATTACACATTTGGATCAATTTACCGTTTTCCCATCACGTGCATATCCTGGCACAATTGGTATTGCACGATCGAATTTAGAGGTCACCCTAAGCGCACTGTAATCGATGCTTATGTATTACAACCCGCTGCCAACAGCAGAGAGATATCCTGCGCAAGTAGCCCAATCTTGGAGCACGAGCAGGTTCAGCTTACGGCAGCCAGAAGCGCTGGCTGTTAGAGAAGAGTCTGTGCTAGTGGTTTAAGATCGTGTTTCAAATTACGATTTACAACTTCAATCCAGCGGACCGGGAGGGCGAAGCTCCTGCTGAGCCGCATTATGGCATTTGATGTGGGGCAGTGTGAAGATTTCCATCGTCAATGCAAGCTGTCGGGTTCATCGCGGCTCGACCGGAGCCTCGTCCTCCCAGTTTGAAAATACGCTCTATGAATTGCCGTCAGCAGCGAGTTGGGAGGCTTTGATTTTCTCGATCGCTTCGGCAGCGGCCTTTTGATCGGGGTGTTCGGGACCGGACGGACCGTCAGCAAGTTTTTCCAAGGCGGGAAGAGCCTCAGCCGCCCGCGCGCCGGCTTCCCCAAGCTTAAAGGCAGAAAATGTTCGACTTCGAATATTCCGACTGGTGAGCGTTTTGATCTCGAGCGGAACATCAACCGAGGCTGCGTCTTTCAGCTTCAATGGGGCTGGTTCATCCGCCCCGCTTGCTCCACAACCAGTCAAAGAGAGGCAAGTCAGCGCCCCGACGAGAAACAGGTACTTCAGCATATCAATCCTCCGATTGGATTTGGTTTTGCAGACCTCGTTGACCATCCGCGCCACTATACCAAGGATTTATTCAATACGCGAAAACTCTTTGGCTGAAAACAAAAAACTCTGTCGGCGAATGTGCCCACAGAGTTTTTAATGACTACAAGTAGTTTCAATCCCCTCCGACGCATCTCGCTGACACGGAACTGAACGATCTCAGAACAAGCGCAACCGGGTATTGAGACTGGTTCTGGTACGCGAGAAATGACTTTCCCGTTCCGCTGAACACGTCAAGGACGTGTTAGCTCGATCACGCCCATGTCGATTGGATCACTGCCCGCGGGGACGGCTAACCTGAATTCGGACTTCTTCAGATCCGAGTATTTCCCTTTAAAGAGATCGGGTTTTTCACTTTCCCTTTGGAACGGCTGTGTGCGACCGCTATGGTCAATGAAAGTAATCGTGTAATCGCCGGCGGCAAGCCCGTCGTCTTTGCGATAGCTCCATGCCTGGAATTTACCGTCCACATCTGTCGTGGCTTTGGGAAAAATTCGGTGGCTGGTTTCCTTCTCGTCAGCATGAAAACTGATTTTGATGCCGGCTACCGGTTGACCGTCCACATGTACCACGCCAGAAACAGGAACGACTTCTTTCTCATTAACTGGCGTTCGCGGGCTTGAACAGCCTGCGGCCAGTAAGCACAAAACAACAGCGACACTAAATCGTCTCAACGGGCCAAACGGCGCCGATTGCATCTTATTCACGATTTCTTGATCTCCCGAGGTGGTCGACTGACACAGTGAATTCATTCGCTGGCCGTCAAATATTAAGGCAAGAAACAACGCACGCTTTTGATTCAGGCGGGCCAGACTCCGGAATAGAAAAGAAAAGCCCAACCGTGAACGAGTCACGGTTGGTCTTTTTCTCAGTGCAATGCAGGAAACCACTATGGATTCACAACTTCGCCACCGGCACGGGTATTCTGAGCAGCCCACACTGTGGTATCGATGCTCTCGCTGGTGGATTGGACGGAACCATCTCCCATCAAAGTGAGTGTCGCCCCGGTGTGGAACGAATAAGGTCCAGCAACGTCCGACTGTGAATCGACTGCGTTGGTGCAGTTGATCACACACGGTCCGCTGTTCTGCACACCGTTATCGATGAGACCAAACGAATTATACGGGGTCCCGGTGGCAAAGGCAGATCCCGTAAAGGCGCTGACCCAAATCCCACCGTTACTGCCCACACTCGAATTGGCAAACGTATCCGCTTTACCATCGGTAAAACCTTGTTCGCGATTCGCGTGTTCGTGAACGAAGTACGTGTTGGATGTTCCGTCGACCATGTCACGAATCCGGTTGCCGTCATTGTTATTAATAGCAACCATCGGTCCGGCTCCGACATCGACAAGGTATAAAGCGCCACGGATAGCTCCCGCGGTATTGGATCCCGGGTACAGTGCCTGATGATTTGCCTCAACGTCACCGTCGAGGTCAATGATCGTAATGTAGTCGCAAACGCCGCCCGTTTGAGTATTCGTTGAGGGAACACCAACAGCCGGAATGGGCGGATTGCTGGGGCCTCCGCCGGTCAGTACGGTGGCGGCGTGCGGGGCTGACGGGCATATGAAACCTGGAATCGCTGTCGATTGGGCCACGAGACTATTAGCAGCGGCAGCATCGACATCATCCAGGATGCCGCCAGCAGCTTTGACAGCTTTGTAAACATTGCCTTGATCGATGTAAGGCAACAAAGCAGTGGGCCAAGTCATGGATCCCGGCAAAGGAGTCACCGTCCCTGCAGTCAGGTCGGCATTCGAAATGTAGGTCTGTGGGAAGGTCAAATAGACATCGTGGTAGTTGTGAAATGCAAGACCGATCTGCTTCAGATTGTTACGACACTGCGTTCGGCGAGCCGCTTCGCGCGCTTGCTGTACAGCCGGCAACAATAAAGCGATCAGAATCGCAATAATTGCAATGACCACCAACAATTCAATCAGCGTAAAACCAGATCTACGTCGCGTTGCCATGGGCAAACTCCTTCATGAAATATGACGGGAACGGAAGAAAAATGACTAGCGTGAATACGCACAGAACTGCCGAGCAACAACCGACCAGTCGGTTGGTTTTCTAAAAGATGAGAAGAGGCACATCGTGCAGGATGTGCGTTTTATAGCCGTATGTCAAGGAAAACCCTTACATGACTTCCAGTTTTTGAGAAAATCGTGTAAAGATTTCAATAACTCTACTCCTCGGTCAACCATGCCCGCATTCGTTTGGTGACTAGATCAGGCTTGTCTTGTTGGATGAAATGCCCTGCACCCGGCACCGTAATCAACGTGAGGTCCTTGTCGACCCACTGCCATGTGTCATTCAGCGCCCCTGGCAATAACGCCCAATCGTCCAGGCCATGAAACATCAGCACCGGGCTTTGAATCTTGGGGTACGTGCGATCGCTGTCGTCATACGGCTCACGGGGGTAGTTGGCCTTGTAATAATTCAACATGCCTTCGATTGAGGAACGCTGAAATGCGGAGACATACTTCTTGCGGTCTTCTGGATCCTTGACCCACGCAGCCAGCGCTTCGGGGGTCAGCGCAGCAGCGGCACCCGGCTTTTGAAAGTTGCGGGCGTAGGCGCTGCTCTTGTGTTGGTCGGGATTGTCGCGCAATTCGCGCATCAGTCCTTGGGGGTGCGGTAAGTTGAGAATCACCAACTTATCCAGCATCTCGGGATGGGTCATGGCAAACATCCACGCCACCATTCCACCCCAGTCGTGCCCCACGACGATTGCCTTCTCTTTTCCTAAGTGCTTGATGACCGCACGGACGTCGCCCACGAGCTTGTCGGCCGTGTAATTCTCAACCCCCTCAGGCTGATCGCTTTTGTTGTAGCCCCGTTGATCGATCGCCACGACTTGAAAGTCTTGGGCCAAGACCGGCATTTGTTTCCGCCACGTGTACCAGTAGTCGGGGAACCCATGGATCATCACGACCAACGGACCTTTACCCATGGTGACATAATGGATTTTGACTCCGTCGGAATCCGCATAGCCATCTTCGCCGAACTCCGCCCCCTGTGCCGTCACTGAAATCGCCATCAAAACCAAGACACCTCCCAGGAAGTTCTTCATAACTGCTGTTTCCTATTCGCTGTGAATGCTGAGAAGGACAACCCACAGAGATCATCCGCAAGTTCTGGCCTAGTAATCCATTCAGTCCGGCAAGGTACCGTTCGATCCGTGTGATTATTTCGGGACCGTCCTCGATTTCGGTGCGGACGACTTGTCCGGTGCCTCTGCTCCGAGCAAATGCAACAAACGCACGGTTGCCGGTTCGTCCGGCGTGATCTTGATGATTTCTCGATAAATCGATTCTAGCTGTTGCCGTGTTTTGGGTGAGAGTTCGTGTAAATAACGGACATTGTGTTCGCGGATTTCGTCGCCGACCAAACACATGACCAGCGTGTTCACCGGATCAAAGCCCATCCGAAACGACCGCAAGTTTGCCTTGCCATCATTCAATTGAGGCCGCATGGCCGAATCGTTTTCCGGGCTATGCGTCGCTCCCAAATAGTGTCCCAACTCATGCAGCAAGACTTCGAGCCGTTCTGCTTCGCCCATGTTTTTTGACCATTCCCGGATGAGGATATGCTGCCGCAGCGGCGCAAAGGTCCCTCCTAATCGAGTCCGCTGCTGCAAGATGCGGGGCTGGCTGCTAAAGCCGATTGCCAATGCCGCCGGTTCAACGCGCGCCTCTCGCTCAAATTCGGCCAACATTTTCGAAAACTGCCGCACCTCGTTATCAGAATCCCAGGTATCGACGCCCACCACTTCAAATCGCACGCGGCAATGCTGCTCGAAGATTTTTGAAGCCCGCTCTAACCGCGCACGGAGCCGCGTCTCCCAGAGCTTGCGCACAAACGGCTCTTCGTCATCCACAAACAGTTTTACCGGAATCGTGCAGATCTTCGTATCCGGCGGATCGTTATTATTTTTGAGCGCCGCCGTCTCTTGCTGTTTGGGATCTGCGTCAGTCGCAGCGTGCGCAACGGCCTTGTTCGTCACGTCAGCGGCAAAGCCAATGCGATTTAATTCCAACGGTTTCTGATCGCTCTGGTGAAAAAAACAAACGCTATTCGGTTCTACCTGCAAGACCTGAGAGACGTCCGCAGAGCCAAATTGGACTTCCACCGCTGCGGTTACGGGAATCGAGACCAACTCCTTGACCGGAATTGTGTAGGAGATCTTCTCACCAGCTTGGTGTTTGACCTGGAACGAGACCGCTTTGCCAGTGCGATTCGTCAGTACGATGACGTCGGCCAGCAGCGGCGCGGGGAGACAACCGGCGATGAGGCAAGTGAAAATTGCGTACTTGAAATTCATAAACCGGATCTCGCCTTGATGCTGAGCCAGGGCATGGATCCGCTTGATTGATCAATCCCCCTTTAACACCATTCTACGGCGCTGGGACGCGCATGCAATCAGAAACTGTTACAGCGGGCGGTTATCTATTGAGACGGCGCAATCCCCTGCCAGCGTGCCGTACCGATGGCAAAGTATTTGTGGACAAACGGCGGTTTTTGGCGGCTGGCGTACCAAATCCGCCAACTCCCATCGGGCAATTGCCGTATCGATTGACTGGTCGTGTAGTGCGATTCCCATTCGTGCGACGGATCGGGACGGAAGACTGGGTTGTGCGGATTCTTCTGCCAATTGATACCGTCACTGCTTACGGCAAAACCAATCGCTGTCTTCCCCTCAAAGGCGGACCAATAACTGCCGTACCACATCAAGTACAAATCCCCCGACTTAATCACGGTCGGATAAAACAACCGCCCTTGTTCCCATTTTTGACCAATTCGCAGCACCGCTTCTTTGGTTTCTTTCCACTCTTGGCCATCGCTGCTTTGCGCATGCCGAATTTTCCAAGGTTCGGCGGAGACGTCGGTGTACCACATCTGATAGGTCTCACCGACCTTCAGGATCGTGGGGGCATAGACGCCGCTCAATTGTGGATCACTGGGGGGCGACCATTGGATGCCGTCGCGACTTTGGGTTTCGTGTAAATTGTGTACGCTCTTTCCAAACAAATGGCTGGCGCTAAACCACATCCGCAATTTTCCGTCTTCGCGAAGTACTGAACCATCGGCATTGCGCAAGAGCGTCGGCGTGAGTATCGAGGATTCGCCGTCGCCGAATTCAAAGACCGGGTTCGCGGGATATTTTTCAAAGGTGCGGCCATCCTTGGAGGTGGCCAGTCCTAATCGGAAAACCCGCTTGGCGACCTTGCCCTGCGATCCGCAATACCACATGCGGTACCGTCCCTCCTCCAGCGCAACGCATGGTGCAAAGACGTGCATGTCGTCAAACGCGCCGTGCTCGCCAAGTTCGATAATCGGCCCCTCGGTATCGCGTTCCCACTCCTGTGGCTGTAGCCAAGGGGCGAATTCCGGCGGGTCGGCTGGTTCATATGCGGCGACGAACGAACAATTTGCCAACACAATCCACAAAACGGCCAGCCAACTGCACGACCGTGAAACGATCAGCGACATGGGAGAACTCCCGATGTAAAGAGATGTGGCGGAACACAGTGCCTGAAAACAAACAACAGGATATCCAGACCGTGGTGAATGCCGCTTCAATGATTGAGACGGATCATATCACCGCGGATTGAACACAGTTCAAACACAGATTTGGAACCGCGACCCGGCAGACTTCCCCACCGACTGCTTGCAGTCAGGGTCGGCAAGGTAGGCCGAACACGGCATGATCGTAACATCGAGCGCTGACGCGACGAACCATCAAATTTGTCAGCAAGTTGTACGAGAAATGAATGATTGAAAAGCAAGTCATCTAGAAATGACTTCGTGACATTAACGATACAAAGTTTTTCTCAGTGTTCAATCTGTGTTTTCTGTGCGGCCAAGAATTCCGTAGAATTCCCCCTCATGAAAAGCGGGAAAAAACAGCCTCACTTTGCTGCCGGTTCCGGGAATTTGGGTTCGCGGTTGAAGCGTATATCGCGGGGGCCGAGAATTTTCATATAGAACTGATGCGCCCCGCCTTCGTTGACGATCTTCGCCAAGATCGGATTCCAACCTTGTTTGAGGCGAATGCTGACTTTGTCCTGATCGGGGCGTGCCGTGCGGCCGGCCGTTTGCTTGTGGACCAATTCCCCGTTGAGCCAAACGCGGCACTGGTCATTCGATCCAATCGAGAGAACCGCATCTTGATCCATCGGGGAATGCACATAGGTCAACGCATAGGCCGAGACGTCTGCCTGCTCACCAAAGATAGCGCCCAAATCCAACAGGCCGCTGGCCGAGACAAGTGTCGATTTCCATTGGAGCGGTTTGCCTTCGGCATCGTTCACCGGTTGCTGGGGATCGGGATTTTGCTCCGGCGGATAGGCCGTTTCCAATTCGCCCGGATACAACCCGGCGACCCACCAATGAAAATTGCGTGTCCGCAATGTTTCTTGGGCGTCACGATCCTTAAGAAATGCGACGAGGTCGATGAATTCTTGGTAGTTCAGCAGCGCGATCACGTTGTCCGGCATCAAGCTTTTTTCATCCGGCTCGAGAAACTCGATGTCAGTCTTGGCGATGCGCGTCTCCTTGCCCTGTGCATCGCGGATCACGACTTCTTGGTCATTGTCCAGCACTTTTAACCCGGTATGCACACGGCCTTGTGCTGTTTCGACGATGAACTTTTGATAGCCCTCTTTGATTTCCTTGGAGGGGTCGATCATCGATTCCAAAATTTTGGGGATCGAGTGCGTTTCCCAGATTTTTGTCAGGTCAGGCCCGGTGTTCCCGCCGACCCCTTCCAACGTGTGGCAACCGACGCAACTGACCTTATTTTTGTCTAAAAATACTCCCATACCGTTTTGCGGGCGGCCGACAGTGGCCACCATTTCTTCGACGCGTTTGACCTCCTGGGGATCCAACGACAACGCCAACCCGCCGGCAAGCACGCGTTTGAGGACGGCGGCAACTTGCGGGTCCTTGTCCGCATGTTTGCGGAGTGCTTCGGAGACCACCGGCAACAAACTGACCGGCAGACGGCGGTCCGCATACAGCGTGCCGGCAAACTTGGCCCGTTCCGGGGTACTTCCCAACACACGAATCGCGGCCGCTTGATAGGCCACATCTTTGGTGGTGGCAATCGTTTCACTGGAGACCGCCAAAGCGCGGCGGAAATCGACCTCGGTGAGTGCCTCTAATGCATCAGCGCGAAGCGGACCTTCTTTTTCGGTCCATTCCACCAGCAGGCCGATGGTTTCATTGGCGCGCAGCGCGCCGAAGGTTTTCAGGATTTCTCGTTTTTCTTCTAGTGTTGTTTGTTCAGACTTCAAATTGGCCGCCAGCGCATCGATGGCGGCGATTAGTCCCAGATCACGAATGCTTTGCATCACCGTCAGCCGCACGTCTGCTTCGTCGGAGTTGATTAACTTGAGAATCATCGCCTGCAACCGCTCCGGCGCGACTCCCCCCACTAGCGACACCGCATTGAGGCCCGCTAGCGTTTCGTCGACGGCGGCCGCTGGATGTTGTTCCAACCAGTTGGCGACCGCATCGCCGGTGATGGGCGGATTGAGTTGATAGTTGCGGTAGGATGCGAACAGGCGGATGCGTTGCTCACTCGTCAGTTTATCGGAGTGTTCTATGGCGACGGCCAACTCATGGGCTGCCTCGCGAGTCCGTAATGCTTCGAACACGCGAACGGCCGTTTCTCGTGCCGCTGGATCATCGGACTGCAGCCAACTGGTGAACTTTGAAATCCCCGCTCGCCCGGTATGCTCCAACGCGCGGATCAATCCGTCACGGTAATAGACATCGTTTGCGTCCTCGTGATACAAAGCGTTGGCAATCAACGGGGCGACGCGGGCCCCGTAGATTTTGGCCAGCGCCAGTGCCGTTTGACGTTTGACCGCCAAATCGGTCTCGGTACGGAATTGTAATTCCAACCCCCGGGAGACGGTCGTATCGGCCGGCAAATACCCGAATTGCGGCGTTTTTCCCTCCGGGGCATAGCGCAAGTGATTGCCCAATCCGTCAGCCGCCAACCGGCGGATGTTTGCATCTTTATTCTGCAGCGCCATCACCAGCGCGGTTTGTACGCTCGCGTTCCAGAATCGCTGCATGCCACCCAACGCGTGCAGTTTGGCATGGATCGGTGCTTTTTCGTCGGCAAGAATTTTCAAAAACGTCGCACGGTGTTTTTTGCCGCGTTTGACAAGTTCGTCCGTTGCGCGGCTGCGTTGTTCGAAGTCGCCGTTTTTGAGAATTTCGACCAACTGCGCATCATCGGCCGTTGCCAGCTTGGCCCAACTGTCGGCTGGCTGAAGTGGAATAGCCGGCATCTCGTCGGTGCCGGACCAACTCAGCCGATACAACCGCCCATGCACGCCGTCTCCCCACAATTTGCCCGCACCGCCGGAGTCGGTCCGCCAGTCGAGCACATAAATGGCGCCATCGGGTCCCATCGCTGCTTGGCAGGGCCGGAAATAATCGTCGTCCGACTGCATCAGCGTGAATTCTTTTGTAATGCGGAACGTCGCACCCTGTGGTTCGACGAAATACCCACGCACCGATTTGCGATAGACATCGGGATAAATGAATACGCCGCGAAACTCTTCAGGAAATGCCGTGCCGGTGTAATGCAACAGCCCCGCCGGCGCGCCGCGACCGGTTTTGATCATCGAAGGCAACTTGCCGGGTAACTCGCCATTAACGGCTCCACGTTGAAAGTCGCTGCGACAACATTCGACTTCGGGAAACAACCGCCATCCGTAATCGGCCCCTTCCACCACATGCATGATGCGGACGCCCATGAACTTTGACCCGTCCTCCTGGTCGTTGTCGACATGGAACATGTTGAAGTTTTCATCGAAGACCACGTCGCGATAAGGATTGCGAAATCCGCGGGCAAATTCCGTCAACTGCCGTCCATCCGGTGTGCTGCGGACAACCACGCCGCACCGCATGACATCGACGCGTGTGCCGTCGACCCCTTCGCCGCGATTGTCGTTGTCGCCGGAGGTGACATACATTCCCCCGTCATGGCCAAACGTTACGCCCGAGATTTGATGATGGTGAAATCCGCAAAACCCACGGAGGACTTCTTCTTGCAGATCAAACGGCCCGTCTGCTTTGGATTGCTTGCGACGAATCACGTGCCCCACCGACGGCAGATACGTCCAGCCATCATGAAAGGCCACCGACGAAGACAATTCGAGGTCATCCAAAACCACCTGCGCTGCATCGTACTTGCCGTCGCCGGTTGTGTCTTTAAGCGTTTTCAAGACATCGGGCACATCCTTAGTCATCCGCAAAATGCTCAGTTGCGTGCCATCCTGGAGGGTCACATCGTAGTAAGTTTGCTCGGCGGACTTGCCTTTGACCCATTCCAGGATGTAGAGCGTGCCGTCCGGGCCGAATCGCATGCCGACCGGATTGACGATTTCCGGTTCGGTCGCCACGATCTCGACTTTGATGCCTGCTGGCGTATGATAGCCGGCCAATTCGGGATTCAATGTCCCTTGATCAATCATCTTGACCCACCCCGGCGCCGGTTTGGGCGGGGCTTGGACATTGTTGTAGTCAAATTCTGGTTCTTGAGCGGTCGCGGCTATGCACGTCAGAAACTGTGTGGCAATAATAAAAAATAAGCAGGTCGCGTAGCGAATAATCACGGGTCGGTCATCTCCTCATTGGTTTCAATGCAGCTGGTCGCGATCGTTAGAACCGTTGATCGCAACCTATTCAGGTTACGTATTTCGCCGCATCGACGCAACAAGACCGCCGTGACAGCGACTCACTCGGTGGTGAGTTTCGCTTAGCATTCGGCGAATTCGCTGGCGGCGGCGGGGCTGGTTTTGCTACCTTGATAATCTCCAGCTGCGATCCCCTTAGAACTGCTGTCCCGTGCGAAAGACCGTGAAGATGCCCGCTGCCTCCCCCAAAGCTGCTGCCGAACAACCCTCCCCGCGGCTGATGTCGCTCGATGCCCTGCGCGGTTTCGACATGTTTTGGATCATCGGCGGCGCGGGATTTGTCGAAGCCGTTGCCGCTGCCATGAAACCTGAATGGGGCGAAAAGGTAGCATTCCTCACGGAACATCCCGAGTGGAATGGGTATACCGCCTACGATCAGATCTTTCCGTTGTTCATGTTCATCGTCGGCGTCGCCATGCCCTTTTCGTTGCTACGGCAACGAGATGCGGGGATACCCCCATCCAAACTGTATGCCCGCGTGATTCGCCGTGGGCTGTTGCTGGTACTGTTCGGCGCAATTTTCAACGGCATGCTGCTGCTCGACTTTGAAAATCAACGCTATGCCAGCGTGCTGGGGCGCATTGGGCTGAGCTACATGTTCGCCGCATTCATTGCCCTGAACACCAATATTCGCGGCCAGGTGATTTGGATCGTTGGCATTTTGATCGGCTATTGGGCAGCGATGCGATTTATTCCCGTGCCTGGATTTGGTGCCGGAGACTGGACACCGGGGCACACTTTGAGCGGATACATCGATCAGAAGATCATGCCGGGCGTACTCTACAAAGAGGTCCGCGATCCGGAAGGTTTGTTCTCCACGATTCCGGCCATTGCCACCGTGCTCACTGGGGTCTTGGCGGGACATTGGTTGAAGTTGAGCAAAAAGGAAGGCGAACAAAAAACGATCACACTCTTCGCCGCCGGAGTCGCCTGTGTCGCCTTGGCTCGATTGTGGAACCCTTGGTTTCCAATCAACAAAAACTTGTGGACTAGTTCGTTCGTGTTATACACGACCGGTTGGAGTTGTATTGCTTTGTCGATTTCATATCTGTTCGTCGATGTTTGGGGCTGGAAAAAGTTGGCGTTTCCCTTCATCGTGATCGGCATGAACGCGATTACGATTTATATGGTCCGCGAATTCGTCGACTTCCCCGCCATCTTTGAGTTGCTCTTCCAGCGAGGCCAACACAAAATCCACCCCGCCATTTGGGCCGGCGGCGAAATCTTTCTGGTCTGGTTGTTTTTGTATGTGCTCTACCGCAACAAGATTTTCTTGCGATTGTAATACGCGGCAATCGCCAACAGACATTACGCTGAAGGCATAATTCACCATAGCCTGGGGTTGCGAACGAAGTGAGCGGACCCCAGGTTGGCAATGGGATATTGCGACACAACCCTGAAAGGGTTGTTCACGCGCCCATCACCGGCATCGTTAGCCCCATGATTGATAAACCCTTTCAGGGTTTGTTTGACGTCGGCTTTCATTCCCAGGACGGCGCGGCTTTGCCGCTTACCCTGGGCTAACATGTCAAACCCCTTCGGGGTTTTTGTGTTGTGACGCTCGAAATGATTTTCCGCCCGTTTCGGAAATATGACCGCCAATTACGACGACAAGTCGTCGGTTTGGGATTTTTTATTTATGGCGTTCGCCGCGGATGTAGACGGCTTCGATGCTGCCGGGGAAGGTGACTCCTTCGAAGGGAGACCAGCCGCATTTAGTTTTGAGGTTCTCGCGGCGGATGGTTGTCGGGCGGGCGAGATTTAACACCGTCAAGGACGCGACATATCCCGGCTCGATGCGGCCGAATTTTAACGGTGCTGTATAAGGATTCACGAATCGTCCCGGGTTCTCCGCACAAAACGCGGCGACTTGCCGGGCGGTGAAACCTTGCTCGGCCATCAGCCAGGTGACGAATTCGCCGTAGGTATCCAAGTGCGGCTGCCCGGAAATGCCGGCGGCGTTTTCTTCCAGCGTGTGTGGTGCGTGATCGGTGGCCAGATAATCCAGCGTCCCGTCGTGGAGTGCTGCGAGCATCGCCTTGCGGTCGGCGATGTCTCGCAAGGGGGGATTCATTTGCATCCATCCGCGGTTTTCATCGGTGAGATCGGACACATCGTAATACAAATGGTGCGGCGTGACTTCGCACGTCACGTCCAGCCCCTTAGCGCGCGCTGCGCGAATCAACGGCAGCCCTTCGCCCACGGAATAATGGCACAGCTTGCCGCGCAGCTCGTACTTTTCAATCATCTGCAGCGCAAACCGCGTCGCTGAAAGTTCACACTCCGCCGGTCGTCGTTGTTCATGTGTCGCGGCTGACTTGTGCTGTTCGAGCAGTTCGGGATCCTCGCAATGAAAACTCACGCACTGCCCACGATAATGCGCGAGGGTCTCATCCAAATCCGCTAACGTCGAGAAAAACAAATCCCCCACACTCGGCCCCATGTAGGCCTTGTACGGCACAGCAAACGACAGCGGCCGCGTCCCGGGCCCGATTCCTGCGTAGAGCGTGACTTGTATCGGCACATTGCGCGCCGCCAGATGCTGCTGCTTCGCCCGATATGAAGCATCATCAATCGGCGCGACCGGATTGTTGGGCATATCGGCGACTTGCACGACCCCGCCGTTCACTGCCGCGGCCGCGGCGGTGCGGAAATCCTCTTTATAGGTTTGCGTCTCACTCTGATCATCGCGGGCGTGAATATGAATGTCCCCCATCCCGGCGAAGACATAACAGTCCTCACCGAATTCCACATCCGGCGACCCGAGTTGCTCGCCAACTTCGACAATCGTGCCGCCTTCAAGTCGGATTTGCCCGGTCCATTCCCGTTCGGGATTCACAAAACGACCGGCGATGATGGTAGATGACATACTGGTGGACCTTTAAGCCGAAAAACTATTGACTTGGTTGTGCGGTAAGCGGCGTTTGGATTGGGTTTGAATAAGAACCACGAAAGGCACGAAATACACGAAAAAAGAAAGGGGGTGATTTCTACAACTGGTATCAAAACCCTCTGACGCGTCGCACACGCACTTGTGTTCTAGATTCTCGAACAGGCGCAACCGGGTTTTGAAACTGGTTCGAGTCTTCTTTTTTTATCGTTTTCGTGTCTTTCGTTTTTTTCGTGGTTCCTCTTTTATTTTTTGTAGCGAAGCTGCCAGACGCTCAACCGTGGTGCGTTCACTCTGTTGGAAGTTCAAGAACTTGTCCGCGTTTCAGTAATTCTTTTTGCAGTTTTTCTGCGGAGACATCCTGCACGGTTAGTCCTTCGTCGATCGCCATCACCGCTGCTGTGGCGGTGGACTGGCCGAGGATCATGAAGACTGGTTCCATGCGAATGGAGCCGAAGGCGATGTGCGAACTGGAGACGCAGACCGGGACCAACAAATTGTCGCATTGGCCCCGTTTGGGGACCAGCGCGCGATAGGCGATTTGGTACGGCCCGCGAGTGGAGCGGCCGATGTCCCCTTCGTTTTGCACATGTCCGTCGGGTGTGACGTACCGCTGCACGTTGTGCGAATCCATGCCGTACGACCCCATGCCGACCGAATCGGGGATCGGTGGTTTGTTGAGCAGTTCATTTTCGGTAATCACAAAGTCGCCCACCATGCGACGGGCTTCGCGGACATAGATTTGGTGCGGCCAATGACCGTTGTCGACGAATTCGTCTTCTGCCAATCCCCATTGTTGCATCTCCTGTTGCACCTCTTTGGGGATGCGGGGATCGTGGGCGATGAAATACAGCCACCCTTTTTGGTAGGTTTCATGCTCGGCGATAATTTCGCGGCGTCGCTCATATGAGGCTTCCGGATAGTCGTAGTTGTAACCGATGTTGTCGGTGCTCATCGGGCCGTGATTGTTGGTGTCGGTTTTGTGGTTGGGGATGGGGTCGAATTTGTTAAACGTCTCACGCCAACCCGCATTAAAAATCCGCACGAGTAGTTCGTACTGCGCCGGGTCGTAGCCTTCCGGTTTGGGGAACGGCACACGGTTCTCAGGATCGTCCGTCAGGCACATGCGGAAGCAGTATGCTTGAATCTTTTTGTCTGCTGCCCCATATTCCCCCGGCGGCTCCGCACTGATCCGCGGGAGCAATCCACTCTGCGGATCGCCGGGCGTGCGGTATGGGCTGATTGGCGTTTTCACCGCACCAAAGTGATGTTTGTGATGCAGCACGCCGGTTTGCACGCCGTTCCACTGCTCGCCGTATTGGCTTTTCGCCTCGCGGCCGATGGTATATTCCACACCGGCGGCTGCCATCAGATCCCCTTCGTAGGTGGCGTCGATGAACATTTGCCCGCTGTAGGTTTTGCCACTGAGGGTGGTGATCGAGGTGATCTTCGCGCCTTCTTTTTTAACCCCCTTCTCGCGGTCGAGCCATTCATCGCGATGCACCGGGATTTCGTGTTCGCGAATCAGATCTTCAAAGACCGACTCGGCCACATGGGGTTCAAAAATCCACATGGTGCGCTGCGCGCCGTCGATGGCAGGGGTTCCCTGTCCGCGTCCGCCATACTCTTCGCGAGGTTGCCACTTCCAGGCCTCGGGGGTTTGATAATGCTTCCACACGCGGTGATAGAAATCGCGGGCCAATCCGCCGATGACCGCTTTGTTTCCGGTATCGGTCCAGCCCAGTCCACCGCTCGACAGCCCGCCCAGATGTTTATCCGGCGAAACCATCACCACCGATTTGCCCGATTGCTTGGCTTCGACGGCGGCCGTGACGGCGGCGGAGGTGCCTCCGTAGATGACCACATCAAATTCGGCGGCCGGCAGCGCCGTTGTCGTGAGACCCATGACCAACAAGGCAATCACGATAGGTTTGACACGCATAGTGAGAACGAATTCTATGAAAAAAGGTGGCTGAAATATTTATGACCATTTGTGCGGTGGGCGTCCGGCCCATTCTACTACGGTCGTGCAAAATTGCGACGTCGACCGGCGGCCTTCAGTCATCGGTTGGATTCATACGCCCGTGGATATAAACATCCCCGCCCACGATGGTCATCGATGGACTGTTCAGCGACGGCAGAGCGGGGATCTGTTCCAGGCCAATACCACCAACGGGGGTGACGGCGGAGAGGCCTCCCACAATTTTGGGAGCGACGAACACATGCACTTCATCGGCGAGTTGTTCATCGAACAACGATCCCAGCACAGTTCCTCCCCCTTCGAATAGCACATTGGTCATTTGCCGACGGCCTAACTCATCCAACAACGCACCGAGCGGTACCCCGGTTCCTGCAGGGGAGGCGAATTGGACTACTTCGACGCCGGCACTTCGCAGTTGTTCCACGCGCTCTGGCGAGGCTTCGTTGCGTGTTGCTAACAGCAAGGGAGCTTCGGAGATTGTTTTGACCAATTGCGAATCCAGCGGCATTTCCGCTTGCGAATCAACGACTACGCGGGTTGCCGTCCGCGGACCGACCGGGCGTGCGGTTAATAAGGGATCGTCACTGGCGACGGTCTTCGCACCCGCGACAATCGCATCCATCCGTCCCCGCAATTCATGCACAATCGCCCGCGATTCGGGGCTGGAAATCCATTGGGAATGCCCGGTTCGTGAGGCCAACTTTCCGTCGAGCGTCATAGCCCACTTGGCGTGTACATACGGCCGACCGGTTGTGAGCAGTTTTAGAAACGGGGCGATCGATGCGCGGGCGTCGGATTCCAGCAACCCCACCTCGACCTCGACCCCCGCTTCTCGCAACTGCTGCACCCCACGACCAGCGGTGTGCGGCGAGGGATCGAGCATGGCGACAACGACCTTAGAAAACCCCGCATCAATGACCGCTTGAGAGCAGGGGGGGGTTTTTCCGTGATGTGAGCAGGGTTCCAACGTCACAAACAGCGTTTGACCGGCGGTGTTTCCGCCAGCTGCGGCGATGGCGTTGACCTCGGCGTGCGGGCCACCGAATTGTTGGTGGTGCCCTTCACCGATCAGCGTTCCTTGCTCATCTACAATCACCGCCCCGACTTGCGGATTTGGTTCGACCCGCCCGGTCCCCCAGGCGGCGATTTCCAAGGCGCGGCGCATGGCGGCTTCGGCGTCAGAAAATGTTCTAGCTGGCATAGCGATTTCGCTCACATGGCGACTGAGGAGAGTTGGCGGAGGCAGCAGGCACTCCGCATCAAACCATTCCCCGTTTTTTCCTGAGAAACCATTCGGTCGACATCACACCGACAAAACAGACCAATAAGATCCAGTTGTCCCACAACGAAACCACCTTGTTTTGCGTCAGTTGACGATTGATGCCCTTGTCGATCAATTCCTCAAGAAAACCGCGAAAATCTTCCGGCAACAGAAACCGTCCTTGCGTGACCGACGAGATCTCTTGCAGCAACGACGGGTCGGCTGCCGGGTTGTACATTTCCAAATCTTGTTCGAAGACCACAAACCGCGCCTTGGCACTGTAACCCAACGGCTTGCCATTTCGCACGGCGCTGACTTCCACGCGATACTCGCCCGGCAAAGCGGATTCGGCGAATTCACCGAAATTCAAATCTCCGCTGCGTTGAGGAGCCACGGGATATCGTTTGTCCTCCGGGCCGACCACCTGTGTTTGAAATTTGACGTCGGTGAGCGGTTTACCCTCTTCGTCGCGGGCGCCGAAGGTGAAGGGGACTTTTTGTCCGGGACGAAACCGTCGTCCTTCTAGTTTGACCCACACCGAATCATCGCCTTGTGAGTCCTTGTTCGCCAACCACAAGATCACTTGCCGCCAGAACTGTTGATGTTCTTTGGCGAAGCCCGCCAGGTACCACAGATACGTGGTGTCGCCAGCAAACGCCATCACACGGCCGGGGTTGTATTCTTGGGCGATCAACAACGGTTGTTGCATCTCGGTTTCTGCTAGCACGCGGGCCAGTCCCAATTTTTTCGGCGTGAGTTTGGTTGCTCCCTCCAGTTTGGGAAGTTGTTCCCAACCGGTATTGTCGTCGCCGAGATTCCCCATCCGCATCACAAAATCGCCGCGGCCTTCGGCGGTCGGCAGCATTTGTACCGGATTCGAGATTTGCAAACTCTCATCGAGTTCGTCCTCATTGAGGATCTCCGTGGGATACATCACCACCGGCAGCAGATCTTGTAGCGGCGTCGTTGCATAGCCGCCGGCACCGAAACTGTGAAACCCGCCGGTCATGATCAAGCCAGCACCTTGACTGACAGCTTCAGCCAAACGCCGCAGGTTCCGTTCGCCGAAAACCTTGGCAGGGACGTCGCCGATGATGTAGACGTCATATCGGCCGGGTTCGAACCATTCGTCATTGATTTTCGTCGGCTCAGCTTCGCCGCGATACCGGACAATTTGACGGTCGATTTGAATATCGGGCGAGCGGCCAACCTCGGCCAGCTTTCCCATTTCCGGCCGCCAAACATCGAAGTAAGCGACGCTCAGCCCGCCTTTGAGAACCGTGACAAACGTGGTGAGCACATTGTTGGTGGTGATCAACTCGCCTTCGAGCGGCTCGACTTCGATCGAGATTTTGTATTCGCCCGCGTATTGCGGCGTCCATGTAAACTCGACCGGCAGCACGTCTTGTGTGCGGGTCGTGCGCAGCTTCTGCGCTGGTGCTGCCAATTTCATGTTGTTCTTGTTGGGATCGCGAATGCTGGGATCTTCGACCATCAACTTGACCGTCAAATCGCGATTGGCGACCCCCAAGGCGCGAATATTTGCTCCGACCAGCACTTGGTTTTTTTCAAACACCGTTGGATTGACCTTCAGGTCTTCAGCGATCTGGTCCATCGTCGAATCCGTAAGGCTCGACGAACCGACGCCGACGGTGTGTATCGGCGCATTGTGTGCTGCCCGGTATTGGCGGACTGCTCCACGGGGATCGATATCGAACGGCGGCAGCGCCCGTTGTGCTCCATCACTGAACAGAAACACACCGGTCACGACATCGGGTTGCAGGGTGCGGGTTAGGTATTCCAAGGCATGACCGATGGCCGTCATCTCCCCATCGGCGGCCGACGAGGGTTTGTCTACCTGGGTGATCTCACTGTTGAACTCGTAATGCACGACTTCAACTTTTTCTTTGATCTGGTCCAACAAGTCTTGATTGTCGGCCAAGATTTTTAGAATCGTCTCCCAGCGTGTCAGCCCCCCCGGGCCGTCGGCAAGATCCAAGCTCCGCGAGTTTTCATGCACGAGAACCAACTGCCCGGCGCGCTCATCGGTTTCAGTCAGAACCAACGACGGTCGGAACATCGCCCAGATCAATAGCAAGGCTGCTACCGTTCGCAGCCCCAACAACCAGAATCGCGTGCCCCGTGATAAATGCGCGACCCGTTGCCGATAGGAACGCAGGACGATCACCAACAACAGTACCGAAACCACGACCACCACCGGCCAAGGCCAGATGGGTTCAATCCGCGGTTGCAGGTTGTCGGGGAAGATGTCGTACATGGAGAATCCGCAGTAGGCCCCTAGGCGGCAGGTTGATCAGCGTTTGATGACATCCCGCGCGTGATATCTTCCGCAGCGGTCGTCTCTGTTTGGTAGAAATAATTGGCCACGAAATGCTCAGCGACAAAAATCCCAATCATGATCGCCAACACCCAAGGAAAAATTTCTCGTCCGACACGGCCTTGCCGGACTTGTCGTGTGAGGTTGTCGATATCACGGGCCGCTTCGTAACGTCCTTCTCCAAACAGAGCATTCAGATCACTGGTCCCCAGCCGCGAAAGATCGCTTTCCGAGGCGACGGCATTGATGCTGAAGCCTCGTTCGAAGTCAATGTCAGCGTTGCGAGGGATGAGGCGATAATTCCCCAGCAGCCGCGCATCGTCAATCACCACTTCGTCTGCTCCCGGCGGAAGGTCCTTGCCCGGTTGTGTGCGATCCGGCTTGCGGACCAGCAACTGTTTGATCTCGAATTCGTCGGAGAGTTTGATGACGGGAATTTGTCCGGCGGTATAGTTGTAACGCTCATCGTCGTGCCGGGAAACGTATTGGGCCAATTGATCGCTGAGCACCACGGCGACGTTTACGGAGGTCACTAGATTACTCCACTCGCTGCGGTCAAACGGCGTGGTGATCATGATAATCCGGCCTTGGCCCACGGTGCGTTCAATGATCGCAGCAGTTTCGTTCGCATCGGTGTACGGCACGATCACGGTCGCATCGTCGGCCGGTTTGGTCCGCCAGTGACGCGTGACGTTCACGCTCGCCAATTCGCTCGTGTCCCATTCAGCGAATGCCCGTAGCAGCGGATGCGTGAGGTTTCGCAAATCGAATTGTTCGTCCTCCCTGAAGGGGCGATTTGCCAATAAGTCCGCCGGCAGAATAGCCTGCGCGGTTTCATCGAGGTAACTGGCTTGGTTGACGTTCGGGCCTAAAAAGAGAATGGCCCCTCCTCCAGCTTCTAAAAATCGTTGCAGCGCTCGCCAATCGGCAAAACCGGGCTGCCCCACGTCCAGCCAACAGACCACATCGAAACGGCTCAAATCCTCAGCAGCGAACTGCGCCGAGTCGATGACTTTGGTGCGATACGGCGAATCCCCCGAGAGTTCCAATTCCTCCGGCGACAAGGCTGTCCGAAAGAAATTGGCTTTCGTCGCATAATTGTCCGAGACGATCAGCACTTGCTTGGGAGGCTGAACTTCGATGGTGAAAGAAATGGCATCGTCAAACGACAACGAATCGTCCGTCTCCAGTCGGACCTCTCCCTGCACCACCGGCCCGGTCAAGCCGCTGAGGGGAAACCGCACGCGGGTGGCGATCTGGTCGACCTGCACGTCGCTGCTCCCTTGGTCGATCATTTCACCAGCAGGACCTTGAATCGAAATTCCCACAGTCTTGGCGCCACTTCCGGTTCCAGTACCGGTCACCGCTGCATCGACCGTTACCACTCCCCCTTGCGGAACCGTTTGGCTGGACAACCGCAAGTCGGTCAAACTGGTATTCGAAGGTTCCTCGACACCAACGTCGATCAAATACACCCCTAGCGCCGCTAAGCGTTCCAGTTCATTTTGCAACAACCGCGCTCCTTCGGGCTGCCAAGCGTGCTGGGATAAGTCCGTGAAAATATACAATTCCCGGACAAATTGATCTTCGAATTTCTCTCCATCCGCAACCGCACCTTGCCCACGACTGATGTCGTCCACTTGCAGGTCGACCACTGCGCGAATGCGGTCATTGATCGCTGCGGAGATTGCTGACGATTTTAATTCTTGAATCTGTGTTTGCGCGATGGCACGGTCGGGGCTGAAATGGATCGGCTCATTCGATGCCGTGTCACTAATGGCGATGCGGCTCGATGCAGGGAGGTTGTTCAGATGCTGAGTGGCGATTTCCGCTGCCCGTTCCAACCGCGTCTTGTTTTCATATTTAAAATCCATGCTCAAACTGGTGTCGAACAGAAACACCGCCGCGACCGGCAGGTTTTCCGCCTGTTGAATGGTCGGTTGCGATATCGCCGCGGAAATCCGCCGTTGAAATGGCCAAACAACAAGTAGCAGAAACAGCACCAGCGTGCCGACAGCAACGCCCCCGCGTAAAAACGACCGCCGCTGGGCCAATTCATAGTCCGGCAATTGTTTGCGGCGCCAAAAACGCAGCATGGCCCAATACCCCCCCGCTGCGGCTGCGAGAATGACGAGCGTCGTCACGATTTCACTGATCGACGGCGTATAATTGGCCGAGGGAACCGTGGGCCGCGCCAGCCCGATCACAATCAGTGCAATCACAGCCATGCGCAATAACAACAGCAACAAATGCCGCAATCGCATCCGCCGCCGGTTGGCCCGTCGTTGCATCTGAATCAACCGCAATGCGGGAAACAGCAACTTTTTGGGTTTGGCCCGCAACAGAAAATGCAAAATCACCGGAATGGCGGCCAGCGCCAAGAAGTAGAGCAGTTGTGGATTCTGCGGTGACATTTACGGGAGGGGTTCGAGAATGAAATGATTCTTTGGATGAGCGACGGTTTTTACTGTGAGACAAGTTCGCGAACTAAAAACGGAGCATTGTGACCGCTATCGTCAAAGGACGTTGAATTGTGCTCCCCCTATCCTACAACAATCCAGTAGTCGGCGTCCAATGCGCAGCTTCAGTATCAGTCGACTATAACCGCTTGATGTCACCCGTCACGGCAGCCACAAACGGGCGTTTGATTCTCCCAAAGCTAAGTGCGGATTTCATGTTGCTGCTCCGTTCAATTTGCCAATTCACTGTCACTGTCTGTTCGTCCCGGCGGCATGAGTCCATGCGGCTCAATGACCGGGCCGTAGAGATGCGGGCGACGGTCTGCGAAACGGTCAATTTCATGTTTGCCGGGCACTCGAACATAATGTTTATTCCGCACGCGGGACAGGTCGATTTCGGCGTAGAGAATCGCTTCGTTGTCGTGGGGCAAAGTTGCTAATGTGGCTCCGGTCGGGTCGGCGATGCGACTGTGTCCGATAAACGGAAACCCATTTTCCTCACCGACACGGTTCACAGCGATATAATACACGCCGTTCTCCATTGCCCGCGTGTTGATCGCGCTGGCAGCGGCACACTCGGAACCGGGAGGCCAATTGGTCGGCAAGGCGATCAAATCCGCCCCCTGCAATGCCAAGCAGCGCGCCGCTTCGGGAAAGGAGGCGTCGTAGCAGATATTCATGCCAACGTTCAATCCGTCGGCAGCGTGGACGGCGAATGGACGATCGCCATAGCTGGTGAACCGGTCGATGCCCAGAAACGGCAAGTGTACTTTGCGGTAACTTCCCAAGACCCCTGCGGGTCCCACCAAGACGGCGGCGTTGTAGAGACTGTCGCCTGCCGCTTCCAACATGCCGACGACAGCAAAACTGTTGGTCGCGGCACACGCTTCGGCGAGACGTTGTGTCGACGGGCCAGGAATCGTCTCGGCATGTTCGAGCGCTTCCTCGCGACTGTCGAAACAATATCCCGTCAATACACATTCAGGAAACACGGTTAGCGTCGCGCCGGCGGCCGCGGTTTCTGTCAATTTTGAGATGATTTTAGCAAGATTCGCCGCGGGTTGTCCCAATGCGACATCCATCTGCACACCGGCAATTTTCATAGTCCCGACTCCACAGCATGTGTTTTGAGAGTGAACAGGGTCTGTACCATTTGGCAGCCCAAAGATCAACAATCGTCGCCGCTCTGGCCAACCTCGGCTGTGAGATGCCCAGCCGCCCTCAGGAAACATTCAATCCCAATGACTGTTACCGTCGATATAAACGTTATCCGCACGGTCCCAGCCGTGCGCGATTACAAAATGACCCAAACTCCCCCGCAGTCTCTCGTCCTCTCCCCAGGGATGAATTCCATGGAACGACCCTACCAGCGCCTGCGCCGCTTTGCGCTCAGTCTCCTCACCGCTGCTCCGTTGATAATGGCGTTGCCAGCAGGCGAACGAAACGCACAAGCCGAGGAACCGCTGCCCGGTCAAATCGATGCTGCACGGGCGGATGATTCGGGAGTGGTCCATCTTTCCAACGCGGATTTGTTTATCGATTTTTCCGAAGCCGGCATGTCCACGATAAAACCGGCTCAGCCGGAGGCGATCCAACCCGAGCCGGGAATCGCCTATTCGCTGTCGGAATTGGAAGAGTTGGCGCTGACGACCAATCCGACATTACAGCAAGCGGCCGCCGAGATCATGCGACTCAATGGCGTGCGCGAACAGGTCGGGCTGCGGCCCAATCCGATTATGGGTTACCAAGCAGCGGAAGTCGGCAATGATGGATACGGTGGCCAACAAGGTTTGTTCATCGGGCAGGAATTTGTCCGCGGCGGGAAGTTAGAATTGAATCGTGCCGTCGCAGGCAGTGCTGTTGAACAAGCCCGTTGGAAGCGGGAAACGCAGCAACATCGCGTCATCAATACCGTCCGCCGCCGATTTTACGAATCACTCGGCGCGCATAAAACGTTGGAACTCGCGCTGGACTTACAAAAGCTGGCGCAACAGGCCGCAGAAATTGCGGGTAGTTTGGAGAACGCAGGGGAGGGGACCTATTCGCAGGTGCTGCAAGCTGAGATCGAAGCCCAGAGCAATTTGAATCTGGTCAATACTTCGCGCGTCGTGCGTCAAACCTCGCTGAAACGTTTGTCGTTGGCCGTCGGTTCCCCGGAATTGCAACCGGAGAACCTCGTTGGCAGTCTCGATCAAACGCCGCCGGATCTGGAATACGATTCGGTCTGGAACTGGTTGACAGAAAACAGCCCGGAATTGCAGGCGGCGTATTATAATGTGCATCGCGCACGGTGGGCGATCCAGCGTGCCGAAGTTGAACCGACTCCCAACATGGATGCTCAACTCGGTATCGCACAAGATTTTGCCACGGATTATACCATCGTCAACATCCAAGTCGGTTTTCCAATCCCGATCCACAACCGCAATCAAGGCAATATCACCGCCGCCCACGCGGAGCACATTCGCGCGTGCCGCGAAATTGAACGCCTGCGATTGGATCTGCGCGACCGTCTCGCTACTGCGTTTCAAAGCTACCAGAACACGCGGATTCAGATGGAGAGTTACCGCGATCAAATCCTGCCTAAGGCCAAACAGAATCTCGATCTGGTGAGCCGTGGCTACAAAGAAGGACAACTCGATTATTTGCAATTGCTCACCGCGCAGCGAACCTATTTCCGCCAAAGTCTCGCAGCGGTGCAGGTGCAAACGGCCTTATGGTTGAGCGTTGTCCGCCTGCAGGGATTGCTGATTTCCGAAGGTCTCGGGGCGCCCGGTGAAATCGCCTCCGAAGTCACGCCGCCCGACATCAATACGGACTACCCCGTGGGGCTGTTTCCGATGATGTTGCCGTGATTAGAGATTGTCGCCTTCCTCGGCATCGTTGTGGCCATTGGCCTGACTGCCGTGTTCTTGCTGGACAATTCGCCGCCGATGCTGCAGAATCGCTCGCGGCAGCTTGCTGAGGGCGTGCATCCACAAATCCCCTGTTGAATGTGGTGGCGCGCGCGAATCCATCGGAAGGTTTCGCTCAGCATTGACGATTGGCCACACGACAAACAACCAATGGGCAGACCATTCCATTCATTGACCGTCACATTTCGCAACAAGGATTCACAGCGATGGGAATTTATCTGGGCATCGACGTGGGCACCAGCGGCACGAAGACGTTGGCTATTCGAGAAGACGGACAGATCGTCGCATCCGCCACAGCTGAGTATCCCCTCGACAGCCCCAAACCGGGATGGTCCGAACAAGACCCGGCCGATTGGTGGCAAGCTGCCGTCCGCACTGTCAAACAGGTTCTGAAAGCTGGAAAGATCAAACCGGCCGATGTCGCTGGGATCGGCTTGAGCGGACAAATGCACGGCAGCGTCTTTTTAGACCGCGACCACAACGTCATCCGCCCGGCGCTGTTATGGAACGACCAGCGAACCGCTGCTCAATGTGCCGAGATCGAAGCCAAGGCCGGTGGACGCAAAAAACTGATCAACATGGTTGCCAACCCGGCGCTGACCGGATTCACGGCTCCCAAGATCCTTTGGCTCCGCGAACACGAACCGCGCAACTATGCTCGTACGGCGAAGATTCTATTGCCTAAGGACTACGTTCGGTTCCGGCTCACCGGTGAATTTGCCACGGAAGTCAGCGACGCATCGGGAACGTTGTTATTGGATGTCAAACGTCGACGGTGGTGCAAACCGCTGCTCAAAAAACTGGACATTGACCCAGAATTGCTGCCGCCGGTTTATGAATCCGAAGAAGTCAGCGGCAAGCTTTCGCCGATCGCTGCCAAACAAATGGGCCTGGCCGCCGGCGTACCGGTGGTGGGAGGCGGAGGAGATCAAGCGGCCGGTGCGATCGGCAACGGCATCGTCCGCCGCGGTGTGATTTCCGCCACGATGGGCACCAGCGGCGTTGTCTTCGCGCACAGCGACGAAGTGCAGATCGACCCCCAAGGCCGCGTGCATACATTTTGTCATGCGGTCCGCGACAAGTGGCATGTGATGGGGGTCGTCTTGTCGGCAGGAGGCAGTTTTCAGTGGTATCGAAATCAATTGGGCGCCGCCGAAGTGAAAGCCGCCCGTCGCCAAAAAGTTGATCCTTACGAATTGTTAACTGCCGAAGCGTCCGAAGCTCCGGCGGGCTGTGAAGGGTTGTATTTTCTCCCCTACCTAACCGGCGAACGGACACCGCATGCGGACCCCCATGCGCGCGGCGCTTGGATTGGGTTATCACTGCGGCACGGCAAACCGCATTTGATTCGCTCGGTGATGGAAGGGGCAACGTACGCCATGCGGGATTGCTTGGAAATCATCGAGGGTATGAAAATCCCCGTCCGCGAAATCCGTCTCTCCGGCGGCGGCGCCCGCAGCCCCTTTTGGCGGCAAATGCAAGCGGACATTTATGGCAAGCCAGTCATGACCATCAACGCCGAAGAAGGCCCCGCTTACGGCGTCGCCTTGCTCGCCGCAGCCGGAACAGGCGCCTATAAAGACGTTGTCGAGGCGTGTGCGGCAGCCATCGACACGACCAGTCGTACCACTCCCGACCGCAAAACCAAAGCCGCCTACAACCGCGCCTATCCCCTGTACGGCAAGTTGTATCAATCCCTCAAGACGGACTACGCAGCCATCGCCGAGTTGGTCGAATCATAGTAGCCCATCGAAAAATGGGTGCCGATGGTCATGATGGGTGCCACTGGCGGCTTGTCCGCCAGTGCAGAATTTGTGACCGGCAATACACTGCTGGGCAAGCCAGCAGTGGCACCCAACTTTAGGATGTTAAACAGTATTTCAACGAGCCGAGCGTGTTCAGCATGGCGAATTCTTGAATCAACCGCTCGCATCTGTTCGCAGGATTTCTCATTTTTCAGCGATTTACGAGCGCCCCTGTCTGTCCTCGCCGCTAGAATGACTGAAGCTCGCAGTATCGCATCCCACACGAATGAAAGAGATGGCATGGCTGCACTGTTCATTACTGAAGACGAGGTTCGCGACCTATTGGATATGGAAACGGCCATCGAAGTCGTGGAACAGGCGTTTGTCGCTCTTGCCGAAGGAACCGCAGAGAACGTTCCGCGTGCACGAGCCTTCGCACCCGGCCCGTTCTTTTTGCATACCATGTCAGCCACGGCCGACTATCTGGGGGTCTCCGGCTGGAAAAACTACTCTAGCCGGCCCGGGTATGTCGAATTTCTCGTCGGCCTGTATTCCATCGAAACTGGCAAACTGATCGCGCTGATCGAGGCCGATTATCTCGGCCAACTCCGCACCGGCGCCGCCAGCGGTGTCGCCACCGATTACATGGCGCGGCCTGATTCTAAAGTTGTGGGTGTTTTTGGCACCGGCAAACAGGCCCGCACCCAATTAAAAGCAGTCTGCGAAACCCGCAAGATTAATTATGTCGAGGTCTACAGCCGCAACGACGAAAACCGCCGCCGGTTCGCTGACGAGATGTCTGAATTGTGCAACACCGAAGTCGAACCGGTCCATGCGCCCGACACGGCTGCGACGGAGAAGGATATTGTGATTACCGCCACCGGCAGCTCCGCTCCGGTGTTCGATGGCCGCGTCCTGGATGAAGGGACGCATCTCAATGTCGTCGGTTCGAATTTTTTGCAGAAAGCGGAAATCGACGTCACCACGGTTCGCCGCGCCGATGTCATTGCTTGTGACAGCATTGCCCAATGCCAATTGGAAGCGGGTGATTTCTCTGCAGCACTGACCGAACACGCAATCGATTGGCCGCTGATGCACGAACTGTCAGCAATCGTTACGGGTCGCAACACGGGCCGTCCGCAAAAAGATAGCGTCACGCTGTTCAAATCGACTGGCCTAGCAATTGAGGATGTCGCCTTAGCGGCAAAACTCGTGGACTTGGCGACCAAAGAGCGGATCGGGAAACCACTGCCGTTTTAATGCGGCCGCGGTCATGCCGTGAGATTCAAATCAGCGATTCCAGACTGCCCAGCCCAATTTCCTCACGGCTGGCAAACGGCTCACCGTATCCCTTGCCGATGGTCCAACCCCAATACCGCGCGCGATCTCGAATGTCGTCAAGAATCGTGGGGAACTCCGTGGACCTGTCAGTAATGACTTGGCTTTCGTAACAACGAATCGATTCCATTTTGGTCTCGATGTGCTCACTGATATCGAGCACCAGCGATGGCTTCGGGTGGATCCGCAGATGGATGCTCCAAAAATAGAGGATGCGCGGTGGCCAAAATGGCTCGGCCGGCAGATCGGTCCGCGAGAGTTTCGACCAGAACCGAGCCGCATCACAGAGCGCACTCGCCACAACATGATCGGGGTGTGCATCATCCCAGTACGGAGCCAAGATCGTTTGCGGACGTGTCCGCCGAAACACGCCGGCCAATGCCCGCCGCGCTTGCAAGGTATGTTCTAGGCTGCGGTTGGGGAGTCCCAGGTTTTCGCGAAAATCGAGCCCCAGCACTTCTGTAGCAGCGGCAGTTTCGCGTTGGCGAATTGCCGGTGTGCCGTGCGGCGTCGGTTCTCCGCTGGTCAGTTCCACAACACCGACCCGCAGTCCCTGTTGCCGACTGAGCAGGATGGTGCCGCCGACACTGATTTCCGCATCATCGGGGTGCGGAGCAACGACAAGCAGATCGAGCGGGGTTTCCGGATCAGTCATGAGTCTCTCGCCATGTTCGAAGAAATCCAGACGGATGTATTAAGACCGCACGTTCCCGTACGCGTGTTGCGCCCCATCCAGAAAAATACAGGATGCCGCCTCGGCAACGATCGCATCAACAGCACTCTCACTGGCCAACGGCTGCATATGCAATTCCAAGACGATACTGTCACGGACGTTGCTCAACAGATGCACCTCCGCCCAGCCGAGGGCATCAGCCAATTGCAGGGCTGGAATGAGGTCTGGTGGAGACAAATCACAGAGCGGTTGAATCGCATCGCGAGGTTCGTCACTGCCACGGATCAGCTGCATGCCATCGCCCGGCTCGGCGGACAATTCCGAAAGGATCACAATCCGGCCGCCCCGCGTGACCAGCCGACGGGCATTGGCCACTGCTGTTCCGACTTGATCCCAGCTATGTCCTCCCGCATCCGCGCTAACGGCCGCCACCACGACCTCGGCACGTTCATCGACTTGCAGCCGCCAATGATCACCCAACAATGAAATGCCGCGTCGCAACACCGACTCGTTGGCTCCGCTCAACACGGTCAAGACTTCGCCACGCCCGGCAGCGATCACCTGCACACTGACCTGCGTGCCGAGCAACCAAGCAACTTCATCGACAAGTTGCCGAAAGGGGCGTTCTTCATCGGGACCGAGTTCGCTGTGCCCCTGTCCCTGCGCACGGCCAAATGCATCGGCCGAGGAGAGCCCTGGATAGAACACGCTATTGGTTCCGCGATATCCCATGACCGGATCGAAGGTGATTTGACCGATGCTCAGCACAAAATCGGCTTCGACCAAATTGCGGGAAAGATAAATCCGCTGGCCTCCCGCCGTCGTGGCGACATACGCATTCTGGTTTTCATCGGCCGGGTCGTGGATTTCCCATTCGACTTGCGCTTGGATCGTATCGGCCAACCGACTGCGGGGATCGATCAATAAACCATTGCCTGATGAGGCAGGCTGCAAAATCGTCACATCGCCCGGTTCGATGCCGCAAGCGATGAGAATCTCGCAGACACCAGCGACAATCTCCGCCGCCCGCGGAGTGTGATGGTCGACAGCCAGTACCACTTTGTCGCCGGGCACGACGCACTGCGACAGTGGAGGAAAATCGAGCGGCTGCTCGAAAGCGGTCTTGAGATCCGCGTCGAAATCAGCCGTAGGATGCGGAAGCGCTAATTGCGCTTGGAGTTGCGACGGATCGCAATCACATTCATAAACGCGGCGTTGGCCGTAGTGCAGTGAAATGGACACAGTAAAAAACTCGCCGAATAATCCTCAAAATGCCTCATACCCATCAGGCAGAGGACGCAACTTACGGGAACGTATTAGTGACATCCGACGCTGGCGTCACTATAGTGGGAAGTACCGAGACGTCAACTGGGGCGGCGTCTGCGGCGGTCGAGAGACCAGTCCGAGAAATTCAGCAGCTAAGTTGCAGCGCGAGAAGAAAGCCGTGCCGGAGCCGGAACCAGTCACCAACAACGACGATCGCCTGATGATCGAGATTCAGGCCGGGAATTCCTGCGCCTTTGAAGAGCTGGTCGACTGTTACCAAGCACCGCTGATTGGTTTTTTCTTCCGGAATACGCGCGACCGGCAAATGTCCGAAGATTTGACGCAAGAAACCCTACTGCGAGTCTACAATCAATCGTGGGATTACCTTCCCATGGGACGGTTTCGCGGGTGGATGTATCGCATCGCCCGCAACTTGATGATCGACAGCATTCGCCGACAGTCACACGACGCACTGATTCGCGCGGTGCAGTCCCGCGACGAAGACGACAACGCTCTGGCGCGGCTGGTGGGTGAGGTTGTTTCTCCTGAAGATCAGACACACGTGAAGGAATTGGCACAAATCGTCGACAATTTGCTGCAACAATTGCCCGAATTGCAGCGAACGACCTTTGTCATGCATCACTACGCTGGTTTGACGCTCTCAGAAGTGGCCGATGCCACGGAGACGACGACCTCGACCGCCAAAAGCCGGTTGCGGTTGGCACGTGAAAAACTCCAAGAAAAATTACTCTCCCGCGGCGTGCGCGGCCCGGCCGAGGACTATTGATGATCGACAGTTATCGTTTAGCGAAATCTCAAAAAAATGTGATGACAAAAAACAACACGCACAGCCTAGAATGATCACAGACGGCATCGCCCACCGGGCGAAGGGAGGATTCCATTAAAAATCGATGGAATCTGAGCTGAGGAGTGAACCAGTTTCAGCGATTTGACGTTACCAAGGGATGCTCTCGACGCACCAGCGAAGCATCGGGACTTTTTTTAACGGCCCACGAGAACCCGTTTCAAAATTCGGTTGTGCACGGTCTGGGGAATTCACCAGAATCAACACAACCCAACAGCGGATGATTTTGAAACGCGTTATGAAGGAATCGGAGTAGCGGCGATGACCTATTTCAGCCGGCTCAGTGACATAGTCACCTGTAATTTGAACGAACTGCTTGATCGAGAGGCCGACCCGCAAGCGGCCATCTTGAGTATCCTCCGCGAAATGGAAGCGGGTGTTGCCGGCGCCAATCGTAGCGTCGCGACCGCGACCTCGAACCAACAGCGGATTCAATCAGAAATCGACGAACACCGCCGACACATCGCACATTGGCAGGACAAAGCCCGCGAGGAACTGTCAGCCGGCCACGAGGAAGCAGCACGACGTGCGCTGATGCGAAAACGGGAAGTCGAAGACTTGATTGCTGGGCTGCAGCAGCAACACACCGCCGCTGTCTCCACTAGCGAGCAATTAGAAACCACCCGCCGCGCCCTAGAAGCACGACTTGCCGAAGCGCGGCGGCTGCAAGAACAAATCTTGAGCCAATCCAACGCATCGTCAGCCAACGACACCGTTGACAATCTGCTCAACGACACCCAAGTCCTCGGCGCAGAACCGGATGACAACGAATCCAACGAGGTTCCCACCGGACGCGATCCCGTCATCGAAGACGAACTCGCCGCCCTGCGCCGCGAATTGGAACAAAAGGATTAGCACGACAGCAACAGGCGCGCCGGGTGCCACTGGCGGCTTGTCCGCCAGTGCCGTATCAGGCTGGGTTTTCCTTGCCTAGGGACGTCGCTCCACGTGCGCACTGACGGACGAGCCGCCAGTGGCACCCGCGCGGATTCGTCTCAAACAACGAATGGTTACAGCAGTTCCTTCAGATGAAAATGGTGCGGGCCAAGTTTTCCGCCGTAGTTTCCGGCCGTCACCATTTCGATTTCTTCCACACTGCAAGCGGCGTGCAAGCCCGCGCGCATGGCTGCCTGAACATCGTCGGCCGCTAAGCCATCAATGACGATTTCATAGACCGCTTCCACGGTTTCGGGAATCGCCAAGTCAGTCATGCCGCGCAGTGTCGGGCAATAGGCATCGTTCGTGCTGGCGTTGAGTTTTTTATAGCGCGACCCAACCTTACTGCCGCTACGGACAATCCCGCCGGGAAACGGCAGGATCACGTTGGGGATTTCACGAATCGCAGTCACCGCCGCTTCGGATGCGGACAAGGCGGCTTGGGGAGAACGTCCCGCGATAATGAGATTGCCGCCCGCGACCCCCTTGAGCGATCCAAAACGATCTTCGCAAACAAATTCGCCATCCATCACCGGGATCCGCCAAAGCCGTTGCGTGCCGATTTTTTTAGATTGTTGAAACGAGTCGCCGAAAAAACGCAATTGCCCGCCGACGGAGAACTGTTTGTCCGTTGGTGTATCCAACAGGCCGTTGTAACAAGCAGTCGTCGGGCACGTTAGCACGCATTGCCCGACACGTCCCACAACGGCCTTGGCCAAAGCATCGCGATTGAAGGCAAAAACCAACACGCTCACCCCCGGCCGCCCATCGGGCGTTTCATCGGCCGCAAGCACGCTTTCGACCGCAGCTTCGGCGTCGCAGGCAATCACGCTGGTCGCATAGCCGGTCATCACCGTGCCAGCCACATCAGCCCAATGGGCATTGGCAGCCGTTACGATCACCCGCGCCGCCATCGTCGGAAACGCCTCGGCAAACGTATCCACAATGGAAACGCCATTCAAAGTTAGCTCAGCGGTCGTCGTCATTGTGAAATCGTTCCAGGTTTTGTCAGAGAATTCTTGTTCAATGAAAAGAAAAAGTCTCGCGCAAAGACGCGGAGGCGCAAAGGAAAAACAGAGCTGTCCGATACAGATACTTTGCGGCTTCGCGCGCTCACTTTTTTAATTGTTAATCAAACGTCCTGCATAGAAAGGTGCGTCGCGACGCACCCGACAACAACTTCTCCCTCTCCCTCTGGGAGAGGGCCGGGGTGAGGGTTTTCGCACGACAAGCGATTTACTATACAACTCAATCCGTCAGACATGTTTTAACACCAACGGTTCCCTAGGGTGAGGGCGAAGTTCTTGCTAATCCGTTTTCCGTGTTTTATTCGTGTTCATCGGTGGCTATTTTTCAACTTCAATCAACTGCAGTTGAACACGATTTGCCTCGTCCCCCAGTTGGTTGGGGACTTTGTGTTGCCGGTGTAGTGTGATCTGCCCGGTGACGTCCTGCAAATCATGCCCGCCGTGATCATCGACATAATCCAAAGCCGGGCCAATCGCGTCGTAGTACAGATGACAGTTGACGAATTCGACCCCACCCGGGGCGGTGACGATTTCGGGCCGTCGTAGGTGAAAGAAAACGGCGGGCCGCGGTCCACCATAATCCTGGTGCCGTGCGACCCAAGAGTTTCGCCAGTTGCAATCCACAAACCGGACCTTCACGCTCTTGGCCGATTTGTCGAAGATCTTCGCGCCTTCTTTGCCGGTATTTTCCGAGGTGCAGTTGATGAATTCGATCAGACCTTGCGGCCCGTCATCCCGCGCTGTTCCAACCGCCATGCCGGCCCAACCGCGCATCTGGGGATCGGTGAAATCATCCGCTGTCATGCCCGGTTTGCCCATCCGCGTGAGACAGTTTTCAAACCGCACCGAGACCGGTTCCGACTCCGCTGTCAGCGGCTTGAGATACACCAAAATCCCATGCCCCGAGTTGTCCTCCATCACACAGTTACGGACCACGCAATTCATCAACCGCTCATCCGGGCTATCCGGTTCGAGATCGATCCCCGCTTCCGGAGCGGTCCCATCCGTCCCCGAGAGGATGCAATTTTCAACCAAAAGGTTTTCCGCACTGATCACACTAATTCCTTGACGGTGGTTGTCGTGACAGACGCAATCGCGAATCGTAATATCCGTGCACCAACGATTTTTCCCGCTGGAGCCGATATAAATTCCGTCGCCGCCCGAACTCTCAACACGCAGTCCCAAAATATTGACCCGCTGGCAGCCGACAATACGCACACCCATCCGCCATTCCGCTTTTTCATAAGGCGGCTGTTGGTAATCCTTCTTACGCATGCGGAGCGTCGCACCGTACCCCCGAATGGTGATGTCCGATACGTCCTCAGCGCGGATCAACGAGTCTCCACCGCCGTGGAATTCTCCCGCCTTGGCCAACACTAACACACCGGGCTGAAACACCAACTCCAGATTTCCATGCAACTTGATCGGACGCACAATCCAGGGTTGCCCCATGTAGGGGACAATGACCTTTTTGGCGCCCGAATCAATGGCAGCTTGCAACGTATCGGTGGCATCCTCAGCATCAAAACCCCACCAAGCCGCGTTGGCAGTGGTCCGTTTCCCCGATGCGACTTCGGCAATCGCCTTCGTATTAGCACCTTTGCCCGCAAAGGCGTTCGTGATCGTTCCGGAAAAGATCAGTGAAATCGTAGCAGCTATCAGCAGCAATGAGCGAATTCGCACGGGTCGAGGACTCCTAGTATCGTTTAAGTGGTCTTTTCAAAATCATAACGGCGAACGTTTGCAGCAGTCCAGCGGAAGCACTGTTGCAGCAACCAAAAAAATACAGTGCACCCGTAGGGCAGGCTCCCGCCTGCCGTCATGGAGGTAAGAGGCAACCCACCAAAAACGACTGTTGTCGATTCGAGCGGCAGCTCGCAGGTAACTCCACCGTCGCCATTCAACTGAAATCCGGGGGCCGAGCACAAGTCAACGGGTGGGGAAGTTGCTATAATCCTCCCCACTTCAGTTCAAGAGGATTCGACTTTCGCACTCTAAATAAATTTGCAGCGATACTTATGCCGTACGATCATCTCGCTGATTTTTTGTCCGACCTCCACGATTCCGGCGAGTTGATCCGCGTGGCGGCTGAGGTCGATCCTGTTCTGGAAATCGCCGCAATCACCGACCGCATCACACAGTCCGCGGATGGCGGTCCGGCACTCCTCTTCGAAAACGTCAAACAGACCGCGCTCCCGGTAGCAGTCAATCTGCTGGGCAGCGAAAAACGGATGTGCCGCGCTCTGGGGGTTGCCGATGTCGAAGAGGTGGCTCACCGCGTCTCCGGCTTGATCCGACCCGCACTTCCCGACGGTTGGTTGGAGAAGCTCAAATTATTGCCGCAGTTTTCGCAACTGACAAACCTGCCTCCCAAAACCGTTGCTACGGCAATCAGCCAACAGGTGGTCAAAGTCGGCCGCGACATCGATCTGGGAGAACTACCGCAACTGCACTGCCGACCGAAAGAGACAGCGCCGTTTATTACCCGCGGACAGATTCATACTGTCGATCCCGTGACCGGGACGCGGCATGTCGGCAACGTGCCGTTGGAGATCCGGGGAGCGACCTCGGCACTGGTGCATTGGACGCCGCACGATGTTGGTTTTCAAAATTTCCGAAAAACCTGCCAGCTTGGCAAGCAGACCCCCGTGGCGGTTTCGCTGGGAGGCGACCCACTGCTAGATTTCATCTGCACGCTGCCACTGCCGGCTGATAGCGACCCATTGGTATTCGGCGGATTTTTGCGGGACAAAAATATCGAGGTCGTTGCCTGTCGCAGTGTGGAATTGCAGGCCCCCGCACATGCGGAAATCGTCCTCGAAGGCTACATCGATGCTCTGCAGGAACTGCAACCGGGGAGCGAATTTGGCAGTCGGACCGGGTTTTATTCGCCCCGCATGCCGCGACCATTGTTGCAGCTCACCGCACTCACGCATCGCGCCAATCCGGTCTTCCCCACGACGGTGTACGGCCAACCACCACGTGAAGAGTATTGGATGAACCGTGCCGTCCAGCGCATTTTTCGGCCGTTGATCAAATTGTTCCTGCCCGAGATCGAGGATTTTCACCTACCCCGCAGCGGAGCAGGGCGGAACATCTGTTTCGTCTCAATCAATAAAACCTATCCGCAACAGGCTCGCAAAGTGATGAACGGCATCTGGAGTCTGAACCAATTGATGTACAGCAAGCTGGTGGTGGTGGTCGATGCCGGCGTTGATTTGCACAATGAGGAGCAAGTCTGGTTTCAAGTCGGCGCGAACCTGGATCCCGCGCGGGACGTCTTTCAAACCAGCGGCCCAGCCGACTACCTGGACCATGCCAACGCAATTGCCGGAACCGGGGCCAAAATCGGCCTGGATGCAACCACCAAATTCCCCGAAGAGACCCAATCACGCCCCTGGCCGTCGCAATTGGACATGCCGCAAGAAATCGTCGACCTCATCGAACGTCGCTGGCCGGAGTACAAAATCGGCCAGATTCCCACACGAGAAGACGAAAATCCGCCACAAAACAGCTAAGCACAATCCACCCTATCAACAGTCCCCCAAAGGGTTTGCCGCCGACGGCCATTCGGCTTGCAAATCCGGCCAACGTAAGATATACCATTGCTGTAACGTTCCGCGAAAATCCGCAGGAACCGCCCACCCCCCAAGCCGCCGTAGCTCAGTTGGTAGAGCGACGCATTCGTAATGCGTAGGTCAAGAGTTCAAGTCTCTTCGGCGGCTCTTTTGTATCAAGGACTTACGTCGCTCACTGCTGCCCGTCACTGGCTTGTGACCACTTGATGACCACTGGTGCACCATGACAGATGAAGTTGTCGAATGCAGCAATTGTGGAGAGAAGATTCCCGAGGAGAAACCTGGGGACCCACTGGAAAAACGAAAACCATGCCCAAAATGTGGAGCGCTCAATAGAAGTATCCCGGCAGGGGCAGTTTCTTTCTTGGGGGTGGCTTCAATAGTGGCTAATGCCGTAATCGAGCGGCACTGGACTAGGCTCTTGGAAACGTCTAAGGCGTTGATTGAACTTGAGCATTTTGCGCCTGCCGTAATTGTTGCTCACACCGCTTGTGAAGTGATCGTTCAAAGGGCGGCTTCCAAAGCCTTTCAGGAGCGAAAAATCGCCGACCTAGAACGAGAATTCGATGCCGTGTGTCGATGGCAAAGTTTGCTCGAAAAAGAGCATTGCAAGCTCTTCAAAAAATTGACTGGCGACGAAAAGCTGACCGAACAAAAGTTTTGGAAAAAACAGCCCACATATAAATCGTCCGTTGAGCGCCGAAATAAGGTCGTTCATGCCGGAAAGGACGCCACAAAAGACGAAGCCGAGGAAACCCTCCAAATCTGCGAGTCGTTCATTTCGTACATTGAAAAGACTCACGGTCTCGAATGAAACGGTGGAATCAGTTTGCCATTTTTGAGCGATCGTTCAGTTGTTGTTGAGACAACGCCGGCACGTGAAGATTGGCCACCGCCGGTTTAATCTGCCGCGCCATGTTGATGTACCGGTCGGTCGTGTTAGCCGATTTGTGGCGCATCAAGACCTGCAGGGCCTCGCGGGTCATATTCTCGGCGTTCAACGTCGCGAATGCTCTCCGCTCATCGTGGAAGCCGTAACGGTAGCAGGCATCGGTGCATTTCCCGTGCCGGGGATCGCCAGAGTCGCGGCACGGCAGCTTAATCCCCGCAGCGTCCTGAATTTTGGCAAATTCGACGTCCAGCGTCCGACGGTCGTGGTCCCATTGGAAGACACACGGGACGAAAGCCCTCAGCGGTCGGATATGCTCGATGACGATTGGATGCAACGCAACCTTTTCGTCGCGGCCCCCTTTATTGTCAGAATGCCGCGTGATCGCGGTGCCAGCATCGAGATCGACGTCGTCCCACCTGAGCGATAACAACTCCCCAATTCGCCAACCGGTCATTTGGGCGGTAATCAGCAACGCGCGCCACCAATCCGCGATGGGGTAGGGAGCTTCGGCGGGTTTCGTTGCCGCGCCCGCAGATTGGTACATCAGGGCGAAGTGTTCTGGCGTGACGTAGTTCGGCAGTTTCTTCGGCTCCTTTTCCATTCGGAACCGGGGGACCGTCTTAATATATCCCCACTCATGGGCAAGTCTCAACGCGGCCTTAATACATCGCAAATTGCCGTTGACCGTCGCGGGGGAAACCTTACTTTTTTTCTTTTTACCACGTTCCGTTTTCCGCACGCGCACGAATTCGCTGATTCGCTCCGCAGTGACGGACGATGCCTGCTTGGGCTTGATGATCCGTTCAAGATGCGACAACGCCTCTTTGGCCGAACGAACACTCGCCGGACGTAGTCGCGATTTGATGTCGGCTTCGTACCGCTGGCGGAATTCGTCCCACGTCTTACGCTCCTCGCGCTGATAAGTGCCAGTGATCAACTCCTCGCGTATCCGGGCGGCCAATCGTTCGGCAGCGCGCTTACCACGGCTCCCCGTTCCGCAACTTTTGGCGCGCCGTGTGCCGTCTGGTTCGTTCCATTCGGCATACCATGAAGCTTTTTTCTCGCCATGCTTTTCGACCTGCCACTTTTTCTGTTTAACCCATGCGCTCATGAAAATACTTCCCCATTAGTTTGATGCTGTTATCGCCCTTTTTGACGCTATCGGTTTTAGTAACTCGTGTCCCGGAGCTCATCCACTGATATAAATTCTCTAAAATCTCTCAATGATCAATTGAATTCGGTTCGCTTGGAAATGCGACTGGGACGGAGATCTTGACGCGATGGGCTGCAGAGTTTTCATGAGACATATCGCCACTAGCCTTGATTGCAAATAGTTGCAGCCCACCGGAAGCGCCGCCGGTTGTCGTTGAAGACAGAGCAATATCGAAATCAACATTGACGATAGTCATATATTCACAGTTCGGGTTTTCGAGTTTTTTTAATTGCGGTAAGACATAGGCGAAACCTGGTCGTTTATGAGATTGTGCATCCGAGAGCCCTTTCGCGATGTCTTCGAGTGCGGTTGTGATGAACTCGCTAAGTTGCATAATTCTTTTCCTCTAGTTAGGTGAAAGTTACTTTCCAAAAACGATCCAATAAATCTCCCGGCCGCCAATCGTCCCGCGTTCAACCAGTTGGCCGGCGATGTCCATGACGGCTTGCCAATTTCTCACCAACAGCGTGACCGTCGAGTCGAGCATTTCAAACGTGATTGTCTCCCCAATCAATTCGGCATCCAGTGGGTTGAACGAAAAATCCAGTCCTCGTATCTGTTCTCGCAACGTATCGAGGTCCAGCACTTCGGTATCGTCGAGGAATTGGGCCATCAGTCCCGCTATGCCGATCAGCGGCTCGGCCTCGGGCTTCATTCGCAGCAGATTCGTGAGCCCGCGGTATTTGCCGGTTCGCGGATCCACGTCGATACGGGTCCCGCGGATCGACGCGCCGTGCAGGGCTGCTATGACGACGTGGCCTGCCTCGTGGATGGCTGCGGTCCAGGGTTCAGAGGTTGTTGTGATCTCGGGCATGCTGTCGGTTTCAATTGAATTGGAAAGCCCCGGCGACCCGCTTCAGGGGATCGTTGCTCATGGTCTCGGTAATACGTCAATTACGGAAACTCAGTCGAGTTTCGTCGTGCCGAGAAGGCTGCATCCATCCGCCCATGGCGATGGGCGTAAAAAAAGAGTGCCACCATCAACGGGCTTTGTCACGCGGGTACTAGCCGCGCGCGGTCGTTACCGGTCCCGCAAACCTGCTGATGGTGGCGCTCTGGTTTAGTACTTTCGTTCGACATATTTTGTAGTACTCCGCGTCCGCAAGCGGCAGACGACTTGGTTTGACGTCCTCATCGTACTACGGAGGGTGCCGTGATTCAAGGAATTTTCATTATGGTGTTTCCAGGAAACCCAAAAGTTCCGGACAAAATCGGTTACTCTGAGATAAGGTGGACGTAGGCCGTTATGCACGTTGCACGGTGTTTTTTAAAACATACTCATCATGGGGCCTCGAATGAATCGAGAAGAAGCAATAGAACTCCTCAGAACCGGACAAGTCCACCGTTGGAACGCACGGCGGTCTACGCCTGAAGCTGAGCCCAATCTCAGCAACGTTGATTTTGATGGCTTTGACATTCCAGGAGCCAGCTTCAAAGGCATCGATTTGAGCGGGGCGAATCTAAGTAATACGAAGCTCACAAATGCTGTTTTTTTGGAAACAAATCTTGAAGGGGCGAATCTGGCCAATGCCCTGCTTTCCAAAGCGACGTTTCGAGGAGCCAAAATGGCTGGATGTGACTTTTCACATGCAACTGTCACGGACGCTAAGTTTGAAAATTGTGATCTACGCGGGGTGGTATTTAATCGCACGAACCTTTCTTCATCTAATTTGAGCGGCGCCAAGCTAAACGGGATCGATTTCAGGCACTCGAAAATACATCAGACCATCCTGACCGGCGCGAATCTGAGCAATGCAAAGCTAGATAATTGTGACCTTCTCAATGCGGAACTTAACAACGCCACTTTAACGCAGGCGACTCTCATCGGAGCAAATCTTATCAATTGCAAATTGAACGATGCAGTTATGATCGGCGCAGATTTGGAAAAGGCCGCGCTGGAACGAGCATCGCTGCAACATGCGGACCTACGTGATGCGAGATTATTTATGGCGGATCTCAGCAAGACCAACCTGCAGGACGCCAAGCTTAATCGCTCCAATTTGATCGGTGCTAAATTTGACTCAGGATTTCTCCGCGACGCCGACCTACTCGAGGTTGTGATTGACTCGACAACGCGCTTTAACTCGGAGACGGACGTCCGCGGCTGCAAGGTCGATCGCTATACGATGGAGTACATGCGTGAGAATATTCCACGTGCAGTGTTGATGGATCTGGAGGTCCGCGACGACATTGCACGCCTTCGATCACAATACAGCGGTGTGTGGATGTGGTCGCACGTGCTTTCGGTTATCATTTTCGCCGCGCCTTACGTGTGGTTCGTCTGCCGCCAATGGGTAGTTGCACATGTTCAAGAAAAGGTCCCAATCCCAAGCGAATCAATCCCGTTGTGGAAAGCATTGTTCCGCTTCATTTGGAACGGCGGCGAGGGTTGGCGCGAAGGCTGGTCCCTCGCGCCCGGATCGTTTTTCCCATTCTGCTTGGTGCTAATCTACAGCGCGTTGCGCGTTGTTCTCCTTTGGAAGACGAAAAAACTGGAAACTCAACAGGACGTGACGGGGTTGCCCGTGCAGTTTTCACTTGGCCATAGCTTTTGCAGTTGGAACACACTGTATTCGCTATCGTATTGGGGTTACTTTGTGTCCTTGATTTTAGTTTTCTGGAACACGCTACATTTCTTTTCGATTCCCGTACCTATTTCACTTTCACCGTAAACGCTTGAAGAACTACAGACTGTGCTTGAGACGCCCTTCATGGTTCCGCGATCGGACTCGGCGTAGGAATGGGATATGCGTTCGTAAATTGCGAAGCGATGTTTGATGTCATAATCATTTCCAATAGCCTCAAGGAATCACTCCATGTCCTCCGTCAACCTGTCGGATTTCGACCTTTCAATGCTTCCGACTGCTGAAGATGACGAATACGAATTCAAATCGAGCAAGTCACCCGAGAAGTCTCTAAAGGAAGAAATCAGCCGAGCAGTCTCGGCGTTTGGGAATTCTGGGGGTGGATATTTCATTGCGGGTGTTAACGGGACCGGCAATGCCGACGGAGGATTCCCGAAAACGAAAGGAAGGCAAGATTTCCGCGACTGGGCTGACCAGATCATCCATCTCGTCGAGCCAACGCCACCTTATTCGATAAAACTAATAGATGAACCGAATGGGAGGGGGACCATCGATAATGACAACGTCGTTCTTGTTATTGCCGTTGGTGAAAGCCAAACCGGCCCCCACATGGCAAAGGACAATAAATACTATATTCGATCTGGCGCGCATACTGATCCCGCTCGACACTTTATCGTTGACGCTATTTGGGCGAAGAGGTTCTTTGGAAAACCACGCCTTTCTCATGTATTCCGGCAAAACCCTGATAACTCAGGTGTGATTCAGCTTGGAGTCGTAGCCGTAACACAATCACCAGCCATAAACGTCGAAATTTCGCTATCTCCGCTGCAAGGACTATTAGAAGGCCATGAAAAGTATTTCCCTCTTCAAATCGCGGTCATCGACAGCAACAATCCGTTCTATATGGATGTTACATTCTTCTTCGAGGCGGAAAAGCACTTCGGAGCGAGTGTCGATCTCGCTGTTTCGTATAAAGACTTAGCTGGCAATCCCTATGTTTACAAAACTTGCCTCGAAGTAAGTCGATCAATTCCATCGTTATCCTTAGGAAAAATGTCATTGGACAAGGTTGTGGGAGAGCTAAAATCAATTTCTAAAGCTCTAAACAAAAAAAGAGGTTGACGTTTTCAATCGTCTCGTAGTGTCTGTGCATCGGCTGCATGGACTCCGACTGAGTAGTGGAGCAAATTGCTAAAGATCACCCGTCACGGCCAGACTACCGCCCTCGGTTCGGCCGCCCGCGATTCGGTTCCCCCCTATTGGGAGCCCCCCTGTTCGGCATGCCGCGACTCGGCGCCGGGTTGTAACGGCCGATCCGCTTCATCGGCAATTCGCTGCGGGCTGTCTGCATTTGGCTTTCAAAGGTTCGGAGCACGAAGTATTCGGTAGTGTCCTGATTTGAAGAATCGGCGGATGGACCCTAGTCGCCTCATGTGTTGGATGGGTAATATTGCTGCTAGCCCGATGATTTCAAATTAGTTCGCGCCCCAGAGGTACCCCATGACGACGGATAAACCGAAATGGTGGCAGAGTTGGATTGCCTACGCGTTCGTTGGGCTGATACTGATGGTCGGGCCGTATGTGGGAGGGTATTTTTTACTGGCAGAAGACTCCTTTGTTGGTGAGAGTGTCAATGGCAACACCGTCATCGCTCGCGACTTCAAATACGATGCGATGAGGATTGGATTTGGCCCATTGGCGTGGGGCGAATCTAGGCTTCGCGGCGTGGTGGTCAGAATTGCCGTCCCCGGTGGATTAGTAGACCACTACTTCGACAAATCGTTATTAAAAAAGCAGATTCGAGAAGCACCCGAATAAGGACGCTACGGACAATGGCTGTCCGACCCGCTGCATTGTTGGTGGGGAGTGTTGTAGTAAGAATCCCGGCCGCCGGCGTCGCCAAAAACCAGCGACCGGGTTGCGATCCGGCGGGAAAGTATCAAAAAACCGCCGGACTTGATCTCGGTGTAAAACTCACTCGATTTTTAATTCGTATTTTGCATCGTCCCAACTGCATTTGTGACGCAACGCATATTTCTGGATCCGCTGGGCACGGCGACGCGCCATCTCGCCGCCGCGGTCGTTTATAGTTCCCTGCTCAACTTCCGCTTCGAGCCGGTCAAGCCGGGCGCGGTTGCTGTAGTGGTCCCTGCTGAGTCGATCGACTGGGGACCGGTTGTATTTCTTCAGATGCACCAATTCGGCCTTGGCGTCTTCGTAATTCAATCCGCGTCGCAAAGCGAATTGAACAACTTCCTCGGCGAAAGCGGCCGCCTCATCGTTCGTAGTGTTCATGTCACCGGACGTGGGGACGACGCTCCATTTCGATTCGATTTCTTGAAATTTGCCGGTCTTGGCCGCCTGGGCCGGCGTCGCAGCGTTGGTGCCGCGTCCGTCGACACTGCCGACCGTCGGGGCGCTGTAACGTTGTCTCGCTCGAATCCGTGCATGCGTTCTTTGGTTCACGCGGCCGACAATGGCATTGATTGATTTTTGATGGATAGTCATTTCATTTTCCTTTGGTTTGGAAAGTTCGTGAGTTGAAAATTGGCGCCGGCCGGCATCACCCGGGGCCGACCGGCGCCCGACCGAAAACGGCTAAACGATTCCCGTGCCGAATTTGTCCGGGTTCAACTTTCGTTGTCGCAACTCGCGTTCTCTGGCGTGACGTCGGATAAGAATGTGTTGTGCGACTTCGGAAATAAGAGCGGAGTTAAACAGGGCGTCATCGAGCAATTGTTCTCCGCTTTCTCGAATGCGGCGATCGTGGTCCGTCTCGTGATCGTCTGGAAGTTTGAGAGAACCAGGCTTGTCGATTTCCATGAAAGCTTCGGTCGCGCTGATGTTATGCATCCGTGCAATTTGGTGAATTGAAACGCCTTGCTCATTGAGCTTGGCAATCGACTCCAACGGCGGGGGCGATTCCGGATTCTGGACGCGTCTTAGTGTGTCGAAGAAGTGCTGTAATATGCCGAAGAATGATTGGCTGTAGCGGAATTCTCCGTGGTCCGTGCCGGTTGATGGGTTGATCGCAAGCGCTTGTTGCGTTTCGGCGCTGTGACGCTCGCACAGTTTCCAGCCCTCGATAAACAGCGGCGCGAGTTCCACCGTCGGTGTACAACGTGCCAGTGATGTAACGATATCCTCAATTGGGCCGGTCAGCGGCGGCATTGTTTGGATCTTTCCATCATCGAAATCCGTGATAATTTTCTGCGCCGCTTCGATCGCTCCGAAGAGTTCCTCTTGTGGCGTTTTCGTTTCAGCTTGCGTTGCGGTTTGAGTAATCGTTTCGGTCGTCATGTTTAGTTTTCCTCAAAAAGGGTGCGAAAAAAAGTGGTGGCTAGTGAGACTACGGCCGCGCGGCGACGATCATTTCACGCCAGTCGGACGGATCGTCATCTAGCAAAATCAACAATTCCTGATGACAGCGTTCATTGAAACCATGCATGCACGGTTGGTGGGTTTTGGCGTCATCGATGTATTTATTTGGCACAACGATTGTGCAGCGCCCCACTACGATGCGACCGGTCTTCATGTCAAACGATACGGTCGTGGCGTCGGGTGAATGTGGCGTGATTTCGTAGTTCGATGTTTTGCCGCGAATCAGGCTGCGGGCAGGGGTTTCGCGTGTGATGGTTTTCATGGTTTTGTCCTGTCTAATTGGAGTCGTGAATGCGGCGAACGACTTCTGGGTCGTAGCCAGTTTGTACAAAAGTTCGCGGCCGCCAGTCGGCACGCTTTAGTTGGATCCCAAAGCGGCGAGGGTCGCTCCTTTGAAGTGATGTGGTACCTGGTGCCTCGGGCTTTTGGACGTGCGAAAAAATCATGTATCGCAACGTGTCGACGCAATCGTCCTCCTTTTTCAACGGCTCATGTCGTGGACTCGCGGGGTTAAGACCTTTGCCCGATGCGCGGAGCCAACGATACTTTCGCATCTCCTTGGCCAAGTGCGGGCAGTTTTCCTTGTGGATATACAATGAAGGTTGGCCAGTCAGCGGGTCGAGCTTCAAATGCTGACGAACGCACTCGATGCCGCGGTGCACATCGTTTCGGGCCGACGATGTCGGGATACCCCGCGCGGAGAATTCGTTCAGCAGGTCCGGACGCGACGGGTCGCAATATGTCGGGCCGAATTGCGCATGACCGCCGAACCAACGGAAGCGGTCCTTGATCAACTCCGCTCGAAGTTCACTGAGCAAGCCCGTATCGTCCCAGAGTTCGTCGAAGATAAACCAGCGACCAGTGCCGTCGACGTAACCCCATAGGCACACAAACGGATGCTCCGCCGATCCGCCCCAGTCGATAGCTCGAACGTACTGCACACCATTCGGATGCGTAATGACGTTGTCGCCGACAAGATGGACATGTGGATTGAATGACTTGTAGATTTGACCGCGATACGATGCGAACTTACCTTCGCGGCGAGTTGCGACCATTTCGTCGCTGACGCTCGAAAAGAACGCGTCTTTCCATTCCTTTGAGACGGCGCTATTCGCCATCGTATTCAGGCTGTAAAACGACCAGCCCAGCGGCGGATTGTCGTACAACTCCTCGAGCTCGATGCTCAGGTCCGGGTCGATTGGCGTGCACTCAATGATCACACTGCCGGGATACCACGTGTCCCGCAGACCGCGAATGACTTCTTCGAGGATCTCCCACGGGAATTGCTCCGAAAACCACGCGCCGCCAATGCTCCGCCCCTGGAACTTCTGCCGGCGTTGCTCAGTCGATTTGAATTCGATCACCCAATTCTTGCCCGGTCGGCCCGGCCAAGGCTTCAAGGGAACATGCGAGGGCCATTCGGCCTTGCTGGACAGCCATTGCACTCGCGACCAGTCGACCAATGATGGCGGGATAAAGCGTCGCAAGCCCTGGGCCCAGCCGATGCCAATGCATTGCTCGTAGGTATCGCTGATCACCCAATAAGGGCAATCGCGGCGCGGTGGCGGCTGTTCTTGGCATAGGAACTTGGCAACTTTGTAGGCGGCGGCCGTCGATTTGCCTGAACCGTTACCGCCGAGAAGCACACTGACCGGCGACGTCGAATCGCAGAAGCTTGATTGCATATCACCCAGCGCGAGATTGTCTTTGCGCGGCTGGAACGTCATCAACTCGCTCGCCTTCAATTCGAGCAACTCACGAACGCGCGGATTGTTCGCGGCCGCTTCGATCATCTCCGGCGTGATCTCGCCAGACGCACGAAGTTCGCTTGTATTGCGTTGTTCGGGTTGTGGGGTGTCGTTGGTCATGTCAGGGGGCCTTGCGGCTGCTGGTGATATCAATTTGGCTGTCTGCGGCGACGCTGGTTGAACGTTCGTGACTGTGGTGGTTGAATGACTGGCGGTTAATGTCGGCCGGTGCGGCTTTGGTATTCTTCGGCTTGGCTCCATTTGGCTTGGATCTCCGCACATGCCGCGCGGATCTCTGCGGGAGTTGGATCGTGGCGACGTTTGCCGGCTTTCGCACGACAATCGCTGCACAATCGGAAGCCCTCAGCGGTCGCGTTGGGACAGAATTTGCATTGCGGTTGATCTTCCATTTTCGGGCCGCTGTTGGCCTTTATGAGTCTTGTGGTGGAGTCTGTGGGACGTCAATTTGCGTAAGTGATATCTGGTCAACGGGTTGCGATTGGTCGTCTACTGATTGACTATCGGTAGATGGTGGGATTCCCAGAACTTCTCGAATGGCGTCGCCGATGGCGCTGTCGATTTGTTCCGGCGACGGCATCGCGCTGTTGAAGCCTGAGAACGAATTCATTTCGATGTTGATCAATGCTTTGTCTGGCAACAGCCGTTCAGAAACCCATTTGACCGCGCTCGGCTGACCTTTCTTTGCTCGCCGAATTTGCTCCTTGATAATTTTGAGCCAGTCGTCATTGCTCACATTTTCCGCCAGGGTTCGCAGCCGATCCTCCGGCGTCGGCGGCGCCTTCTTCGGCCGACCGGGTCCGCCGCAGTTTCCCGGAACGAACAGCCCGCGCTCATCGCGCTCGGGAGTGTTCGGTTTCGATACAGGCATTTGGTTTTCTGCGCCGTTTTCGATCATGTTGACTCGATTGGCTAGTATTATTCGTGCTGTCACTTGGGACGCTTGGGACGGCTGTTTCCTATTGTGGTTACTTTCCAGCCCTATATGGTGTGTTTTCATTTGTGGAAACGTTTAACAATAGGTGCCAAGCGTCCCAAGCGTCCCAGCCGTCAGGTGAAATTGAATGATCCTGGATGTTTTTGTCGTTCGATTCGTTCCTTGATATCGCGATGCGTTTCGTTCGGATTGGAGTTTTCACCCGCCCAAATGAAACCACGTCCGTAGGCTCGCGATGGGCAAACCTGAATGCGTTTGAAGTTGCCCTTTTCGATCATCGCGGCCATTTTCTTCGCGGCGGATTGGGTCTTGAGTTTTTCACCGGCGGCTTTGTTCAGCATTTCGGCGGCGACGGCGGTGGGGATGAAAACGTGGTCCGCATTGGCGTCGTAGTGCAGCCGCTCCAATTCGTTGGCGAAGTGCTCCTCGATCAGTTCTCCTTCCTCTAGCTCGCTGTCGGCGATGTCCTGTCGTTCGGCGATGACGGCCTGGGCTTCGGTCGGTTCGGGCAGCCGCGCGACAATCTCTCGTTCCCAGTCCCCCCATCGCGTGAACTTTGTAAGGATTGCCGGCTCGCTCCGCAGAAATGCAATCAGGTCGCCAATGATGGCCTGCCGTTGTTCCCGCACAAATCCGGCGGTGTCTTCAGACCATGTCGCGGAATACTTTGGCCTGCCCAGCTTGATTGTCACGACGCGTTGAGCAAGGTCAGTCGATAGCGACGCACCGTTGAGCGTGATGATCCAGGTAATGAGGTTAGGGCGGCTCGCCTCGCCGATGTACAACCGTCGGCCGCTGATGACTGGCGTTGTGATGAGGCTTTCCAGTTCGGCCCATGACAGTTTGAGTGACTTGACGTTGTCGAGAATCGCGACACGCTTATCTACGGCATCGGGGGATAACAACCGTTGTTTGATGACGGTGATATCTTCCCGTACCGAAATGTCGGGGAAGCCGCCGGCAAATTCTCCCACGGTAGTAGCCATCGTCGATTTTCCGACGCCAGTTCCGAAATCGCTGGTGATGAGGAATGCGGGACGTGCTCCCCCGGGTCCGCCCCAGATGATGGAAGCAAATAGGGCCAAGATTAAATCGCGGTCGATGTCCGTTGCGGGGGAGAAGCGATCGAGCAACGTATTAAGCGCCTTGCCATCACCTGGCTGCGGGAACTTGCATGCGTAGTAGTGCCCGTCGACTCGCGGTTCGTGGGGCAAAGTCTCGATCCCCTCGTAATCAGTCGCAGTTCGCCTCAGTTCGGAGAAGACCTCATTTTTCGTGTGAAGACGATCGCCTCGCGAAAACGATGGCGGCATACCGGTTGCCGAACCGACCCAACCAAATAGTGATGCGGGATTGTCGAGCCAATCGATTTGGGAATCATGCTCGTGCACGAATAGTGCCGGCCCAACGCGGCGCGGCCAATCGCCAGTTGCGGCCTTGATCGTATTCAATATCTCAGGCATGGGGACCGGCGCCATACCTCCGCCAGCGATCGAAGCAGCGTTGCGGATCCGCGCGGTTGCTGCGGGTTCGTTCGTAGGTTCGGCGTTCGTCATCACGTCCGCTTCGGGAGCTCCGGCAACGATCCGCTGCAGTTCGTCAACCGTCCCGCCAGCGTCCAGCCAGTCCGAAACGTCGCCCTTGGGCGGCAGTCCCGGCAATTCGATGACCTTGACCATCGTGGCGATGCCTGACAGCGACCTCGCGACTTTGGCGGCGTGCTCCCGGCCCGGATCGTCATTGTCGGAAATGATGGCAACCGTGCGATTCCTGAATAACGGGCAGTAGGATTTGTTCCACTTTCCAGCGCCGCCGATGTTGGTTGTCGCGACCAGCCCCATTGTGGCCAGTCGATCTGCATCCTTCTCCCCCTCGACCACGAAGACCGTTTCGGAAGATTCGGTCGCGAGCACGTCCGGCAGCCGATACAGGATCCGATTGACTCCCTTCATCGACCACGTCCAGCCACCGTTGCCATCCGGCTGACGTTGCCGAAAGTCCTTGGGGTCTAGGCGGACGGCTTGATAGAGCAGCTCGCCCATCGCGTTGCGGTAGTCATACGCGGCGATGATCCGTTTGCCGTTTCGGCTGCCGTTACAAGTCGAATCCGGAAACAACTCATTGAACGACATGCGGACCGCTTTCAGGACGTCGCCCGTCGCGCAACCGGCCTGGCATTTCACCAACGTTTTTCCGTCATCGGCGATAGAGATGCACAAAGAATTCTTGTTATCGTCATGCGCGGGGCATTTCGCTTCCCAGCCCGATTTCGTTGTTTCGACGTCGCGGAGTCGTGAGAGAATAGGCGGCGCGTCTGTCATCGATTGCGCTCCTTGATCTTGCCTGCGATCCGAAGGGTAACGACTCTCGCTGCACGGTCCGTAAATGCGTTGATCAATTTGTCCAACGATCTTGCCGATAAAGCTCCATGAGCATCCACGGCCATAGCTGCGAAAACGCGTGTAGAGCACAACACACAGACATGCAGCGGCTCGGCGCTCCCGCTCTCGGGATTCCAAGTCGCGTCGGATTCGTTGCCGCAATTGAAACATGTCGGCGGTTCGCATTGATCCGTAGTTGCTATTGATGTGTCGGGGTAGGTTGCTACCATTCTGTTGTTCTCGATTTACTCCCTCGGGAATGTTGAAATCAGCGCCCCGCCGGTTCGGTCCCGGCGGGGTTGCTTGCGTTATGCTGTAATGCGTTCCGTCTGCTGGGGGCGTTTTCCTTCGTGGACGTCTCGAACAAAACGCTCGAGCATTTTGAGGGTCAATCGCTCCGCATAACGACGATTCGGCGCGAAGATGAAGTGCACGCCGTAACGTTGCATCCACGCGATAGTGCTGCCGACAACTGATGCCGGCTCGACTTTTGTCCAATAGTCCCCTTCGACGATGCAGTCGAGCGGCGCCTCAATCATCACGACCGCGAACTCAAATTTGGACATGCGCTCAAGTTCCCGAACAAATCGCTCTCGAGAGTGCCCGATACAACTCAGGAAATCTCCGGCTGATTTGCGCTCTATACAGATTCGGTCGCTGTAGTCCTCATGCTCCGTCGCGGCGCTGTAATCGCCAGTCGCCAGCGTTTGCACGCGTGTCTCAACAGTCGACCGCGAAAAATCAAACGGCAGTTGCTCGCGAGTGTCGATCAATATCCACCACAAGAGGAATTCATGTATTCGGCGTTGCGGAGGTGCGCTCATCGTTGGCCCTCCTCACGTTGGCGGCGCAGAAAATCCAACAACTCGGACCGCTCGTATATGATCGATTTACCAACGCGACTGCCTACGATTTCGCCACGGTATCGGGCTTCGGCGAGTTTGTGTTTGGCGACGTCAAGAAGTTTGGCGGCGTTGGCTTCATTGATCGCCAGTTTTTCGGCCGCAATCAGGCTCGCGTCTTCGCGGATCGATTCGAGCGTCTCGTGCACTGCGGCGCGGATTTCGTCGATAGGGACTTCTACGTGCATGTTGCGGCCTCCTCTCGGCGATGCTCTGCAATTCGGGCATTCACTTCCTCAAGGCTCGCACGGTTTTTCAGGAGAGTGCACAGTGATTTCAGGAATGACGCCTCACGCCTCGTACGGGTCAACTCTCGCTCGATCTCCTCAATCGGTGGCAGCTTCTCAATTATTGAAAGTGTCATCAAAAAAACCTCAACCAAAACGGGCCATTGAATATGGCATCGTTTTAATCGAGGCGAATTACAAACCGATGGGCAACTTGCCCATTCATTGATTTTTTGGAAGATTTTCCAGCCTTGTGCGACGCTCCTTGTTATTGATCCTCAGGGTACAGGGGGTGTCTATTAGACCGAGACCTTTTTGCAGTCGAACAAGCCCGCCTTTAATTCCCGCGTCGGTAGTGAACTCACTATTCCTCCAGAAATCTCGTTGTTCTTTCAACGTATCATAGCTCGTCCAACCTTTGTGGCTCTTGAGAAACCGATAAATCAGAAGCGCTTGACCAGTCAATGATTCCTCAGCCGGGTCGGATGTTTGACCTTGCAAATAGTCCGGCGGGTCAAGTTGCTCATTGATGAGATCCAACACGGATCGGAGTCCTGCGGAAAATTGGCTGGTTTGTGCGTTCCGCGTAGCAATGTCTTGTACTTCTGCGAAGTTTGGCCACTCGCTGGGAACGTAGTTCGGATACTTTTCATGAATCCGAGTCAGCCGATCAAGGTGTACCTGCGTCGGTTTAGACTTTATCCACAAGTTCGTAATCAACCATTCACAATCGTATTTAATACTCATCGTCCCACCGTCTTTCGTGGATGCCTTGAAAACCAAGCGGGAAGGCCGGCAAGACAATCCGGCCGTTCGGTGATCAGCCTATCCCGCTCTGTTTCTAGCTCGTTTTCCCTTTTCTAGCTTCGCAAATGTTGCAAATTAGGAATACCAAACCGCCATGGTTATTTTTCCGGACGTTAACGAGCTTTCGATCATAATCCCAACACGCCATGCAAAAAGGACCACTTTCCGTCCCGTCCGTGGTCTTGCGAATGTAAACATTTCCGTCGCGTTTTAATTCGTTAGAAATGTCCTCAGCTTCCTTCAGCCGTTTCAATTCCTCTCTGAGTTCCAGATTCTGTTCACGGATATCGAAAATCTCGTCACGGAGATCACAAATCTTTTGGTACAATTCTTGGTTGTCGAGCTTCCTGATGAGATCAACGATCTCTTTGGTATTGCTGACAATGCTCATTTTACGTTCCGATCCTTGAATTCCTGATGACTCTTTCATGACCACAAACCGGCCCGCCCTACCGCAACTAGACTGGTTTCGGCAAACGCTAAACCCCTGATTTTACAGCATAACATCAGAGACGATACCCGAATCTCAGAGTCGCTCAGGTTTCGTAATGCGTAGGTCAAGAGTTCAAGTCTCTTCGGCGGCTCTGCAAAAGCCCTTCGATTGCATTGGTTTATGGCAATCGGTGGGCTTTCTTTTTGTGCCGAATTCGAGTGCTCCACTAGCGGGCGGCTCTTCGATTGCCCACGTGCTATTGCCTGTCTCACTGCTTCCGGGCTATCGGCCGTTCTGCGCTGAACCGGCACTTCGCAACGCCCTGGACTCATCGGATCGTTGCCGGTCGTTTTCCGTAGACTCTCGCGAATCTTGAAAAAATCTGCTTTTGCGGGGATTCGTCTTTAACCATTTCGCGTATCTCGCGTCTGTTAGGTTAGACTATTAATTTTGCAGGCCGGAGACATGACGATTCGCGATTCATTGGATTCGCAGGGCGCTTGGGAGCGGACCCGTCAAAGTGAGCGACGGAATTGCAGATTATGTTTCGCGTGTGTATCGCTTTGCATTGCGACTTACTGGAGATCCGCACCGTGCGGAGGACCTGACGCAGGAGACGTTTTTGCGGGCGTGGCGAAAGCGAGGTTCGCTGCGTGATCCGCGGGCGATGCGGACCTGGTTGTTTCGCATTGCAGTGAACCTGTGGCGAGACGGACTCAGAAATCGCCGTGACGGTGATACGGAATGGTTGGAAACAGAACTCCCCTGCACGAACGTTGCACCGGAGCAATCGCTAGAGAGTCGTGAGGAATTGAGGCGCGTGCTCGACATGCTGGACAACCTGCCGCCGCGACAACGTGAGGTGTTACATTTGGTCGCCGTGGAGGAATTGTCGTTGGCACAGGTCGCGGAAGTATTACAGATCAATCCGGGCACAGCCAAGGTGCACCTGAGCTTGGCCCGTAAACAGATGCGTGAGAAGTTTCAGGCGGAATCATGAAACCACTCGATTGCCAATGGCTCGACGACTACCTGTCCGGTGAATTGCCGTGCGACTGGGAACCGTTGTTTGAACAGCATGTCGAAGACTGCGCGGCGTGCGGCGAAGAAGTGGCGCAGTGGCGAGCATTGCGAGCAGAATTATCGCGGGCCTCTCGCACGTTGGAAACCCCACCTGCAGGGCTGTTGCAATCCATTCAGGCGATGTACGAACCGGCCCCATCGCCGTCCCGTGAACCGTCACGCGCCCGCCGGTTTGCGGCAGCGGTGGCGGCGGTTTGTTTGATGGCCGGTTTGTTTTTTGCGGCGCTCACCGCGCGGCAAGATGTACCGGAGGTCGCGGTCGAGGACCAGATTGCGGATGTCACGCCTCCACCGTCAGTCACCCACGTGGAGTTGCCGGACGATGTGATTGGCGTGCCGATTGATATCGGCGATCCGGACGTGACGGTGGTGTGGGTCTACCCGGTGTATCAGCCTGATGGTGATGAAGACTGAAAATTAGTGCTGCGGGACGGACGTTTTTTCACTGCGGAAATTACCGTTGACTATCAAGGAGCCATTTCATGTTGAATCGCTATCAGAGCCGGATATTGTTTGCCGGACTTTTGTCGTTGTTGGTTTTAAACGGGGCCATGACGGCATATGCTCAGGAAGCCCAGCAAACGCAGGAAAAACAAACGCCCGAACATTTAGTCAAGATTTATCGCGTCAAACATCAGGACGCTTCGGGCTTGATGTCTACAATCGCTAGGATCGTTGAACACTCCGACACGTCTAAAACCGTCCGAATTGCAGTGGATCACAATACCAAATCACTGATTGTCTCGGGCGATGAAAAAACGCAGAAATTAGTGGGGAGCTTGTTACAAAGCCTCGATGTCGAACCCAAAAATCTTGAACCAAATGAACCCGCCGCGCGGGACGTCATGATTCGCATCGTCTGGTTGGTGGACGAGAAGCTCGTCGAGGGGGACGCGACCGCGATTCCGCCAGACTTGATTCCCACGGTCGAGAAACTGAGTACAAAATTTGGCCTAGGCAAGCTCGTGACGGCCGGACAAATCATCATCAACCAACACGTGACTCAACAAACGCAATTTGATGGGAGCGGGACCGCGGCGATACAAGGGAAAAGCGAATTCAAAGTCCGCGGAACGTCAAGATTTAAAGATGATCAAGTTGCTGAACTTGAGGTACATGTGCAAACCACCTCTTTAAGTATTGAACGATCACCCGTGGTGCAACAGATGGGTGCTTCGAGAAAAGCGACATGCGAACTCGCCTCGAAAATCTCAGCACCGATTGGACGCCCCGTCTTCTTCGGCATGGCGCCGATTGAGTCCAAAACATCCCTATTCGTCGTACAAGTCCTCGACGCCAATTCCGTGGCCGACGAAACGGCCCGCTCAGAAAAATAGCGTCGGGTGATGGGCAGCCGTAGGTCATGCTGTGCATGACGACACTCGCCAATGCCACCTCTTCCCAAGCAACGTCATGCACAGCATGACCTACGAACTAGTGCTCCTCGTCGACCTTGCGGCGAAGGAGCATTTTTAGTTCGTTCATGCCCAGCAGCGTCGCAGCGGCATAATAAACGATGACCGATACCACGACCGGTATCACCACGCTCAGCACGCGGGATGGGATTCCTTGGGCCTCACCGCACATCCACATGGCGAGAAAGCATGCTGCCGACATCACGGCGGTTGCGATACCGGATTTGAGGATAGTTCCCCACAAGCGGCGGCCGTCGACCTGTCCGGCGCGGGATTGGATCATCCACGTTAGCACAAGCACTTGTAGCGTGGCGGAAATCGTGGTCGCGTACGCCAAGCCTTCTCCGCCCAGCGGCCAGATCAATGTCAGATTCAGTGCCAGATTCACACCCACGCTTGCTAACCCCACTCGGAGGGGTGTCGTACGGTCATCGAGCGCATAATACGCCCGGTATAAAATCAATTGCCCGCAATAGGCCCAAACGCCGCAGCCATACGCGGCGATCAACCCAGCCGTGCGCGCCGAGTCACCGGCATCGAATTCGCCATATTCAAACAAGGTTGTCGCCAGCGGTCGCGCCAGCAGTACTAAACCCACACTGGCGGGAAAACCGATGGCGACCACCAACCGCAGTCCCAATGTCAAATCGTGCCGCAAGAGGTCATAGCGTTGCTGTGCCGCATGCCGCGCGAGCAGGGGAAACAACACCGTGCCCAGTGCGACGCCAAACACACCGAGCGGGAATTGGTAGAGCCGCTGGGCATAATAGAGCGCCGCTGCTGCCCCCTCCTGAAGTGGCGGATTCTCTAAAAACCGGGCAAAGCCCCAGGCAATCATTCGGTCCGCGAGGGTATTGATCAGCGTGGTCGACATGCCCAACATGACCGGCAACGTGGCCCACACGATTTCGCGAACGCGGGGCATCGCTGAACTCCAGTCCGTGCGAAAGTGAAAGCCATATTTTTTGAGCAGCGGCCACTGCATGGCGACTTGCACCCCACCGGCAATGACAATGGCAACGGCGATCACATAGGCCTGACTCAGCGCATCGGGAGCGAAAAACGGTGCGACCAACCACAACGTGGCGATCCAAAACAGATTTAACATCACCGGCACCAAAGCGGGTAACGTAAAATGTCCCAACACGTGTAGCACCGCACTCACCTGCGCAGCCAGGCAGATCAAAATCAGATAAGGCAACATAGCTGCGGTGAGGCCCAAGAGGATGTGGATGTCCGTGTCGTGACTACCCCATTTGAGCAGCCCCCAGATCCCGAGTTCACCGACAAGCACCAAGGCGGTCAAAGAAACGGTCAACAGCGCAAAGACGGCGCTGACGAGTCTCCAGACGTTTTCGCGATCCGGTTTTTGCAGTTCCCGCGTGAGCACAGGCAGGAACGATGCGGAGAGGGCTCCCTCGCCAAACAGACGCCGAGCGAGATTGGGAATGCTGAAGGCAACAACAAAGTGGTCGGCGATTGGAGTCAGACCAAACAGTGCGGCCATGCCCATGTCGCGGATCAGACCTAAAACCCGACTGAGCAATGTGCAAAGGCTGACGATGCGTAGTCCCGAAAAGAGCCGTTGCCGATGCTGATCGGGAGCGTCCGCTTCACCACCGACGATACCGGATTCAGCCGCAGTTTCAGAGGGATTCTGCACGGAGGTTAACAGGTCGTTATGCCTCAGATGCGGGCGGGAACCGGTTCGAGCCGTGCCCGGTTGATATTCAACTGGTGCAGAATGCTCATGACAGGATCGATTGGCAGCCCCCATTCCAAGGACCAGCAGATCACATCCAGATTTTCATAACCGCGAAGCACGCGATCGAGGATGCGATCCAGCAGCAGGTCGTTTTCGACCAGCAGTCGGGGAATCAGACCGAAGTCGTCGTCACCGAACTCCGTCCAGTGTTGCCTGCCGGTCAAATGCTCTAAACATTTGCCGCGACAATAGTGGGGCCAGTAGCGATCGTACCATTGGCCGAGGGCGACAGATCCGACGTCCCACCCCCGCTTTTCGCTTTCGATCCACTTATGGCGCTCGGCTTCGCGAAGCCCTTCCTGGTATACGCTCAAACAAGCCACGACCGACTCCTTTGCACTCTCGGTGCAAAGTTGGGAAATAACAGCAAACGAATTTCGCAATTCTATCCCAACACCGAATCTGCGGCAAGATAAGTTCTCAGATAAAAACGACCAAAAACCGACATGGGGAACATTCAACAAATCCGGGCAGGATTGAGGCCGAACTTTGCCGGCGAATTCCCGCGACCGGTTCACCAGGACTGAAGTGACTCCAGCAAATCAGAACGTCACCATGAACGCTCGAAACGCCTGCAATAGAAGTAATCAACGAGCAAACATTGCATCCGACAGCGGCAGAATTCGTGGCAGACTTGGTGCCGCCTTACGAGGCTGGTACGATGCAACGAGCTAATGGATTTCCCTACCCGTCGAGTCATCCCTTCATTGAGATTTTTGTTGGAGCCCCCATGACGCCCCGCATTTTCCTGGTTGGTATTTTGGCCCTAGCCGTCGGCTGCGGCGGGGACGACACATCGTCGACCGAGACAAACACCGGTTCCGGCGAAAAACAATATACGATTGCGGTGATCCCCAAAGGGACGTCGCACGTGTTTTGGAAATCGGTCCACGCCGGTGCCCAGAACGCTGCCGACGAACTAGGGAATGTTATGGTGCTCTGGAAAGGCCCGTTGCTGGAGTCCGACACGAAAGGCCAAGTCGATGTGGTACAGGATTTCATCGTCAAAAAAGTAGATGGCATTTGTCTAGCACCACTTGATTCGCAAGCGCTCATCGAGCACGTCAACGTCGCCAAGGAAGCGGGAATTCCCGTCGTTATTTTTGACAGCGGCTTGGATGATGAATCGAATACGGTCTCCTACGTGGCGACTGACAATTGGCACGGCGGAGAATTAGCCGCCCAGACCTTGGCCGAAAGTATCGGCGGCAAGGGGAACGTGATCCTGCTGCGTTACAAAACCGGCAGCGAAAGTACCGAACAACGCGAAGAAGGATTTCTGGCGAAACTCAAAGAGGCCTATCCCGAAGTCAATGTGATTTCCTCAGACCAATACGCCGGTGTCACCCCGGAAGAAGCCTTTGCCAATGCCACGCAGATCCTGCAGAAATATGAAGGACAGGTCAACGGAATCTTCGCTGTCTGCGAACCGAACGGCGAAGGAGTTCGCAAAGCGATTGAACAATTGGGGCTGACCGGCAAAGTGAAATTCGTCGGTTTCGACCCCAACGAACCGTTGATTGACGGACTGTCCAACGATCAGGTCCATGGCATCGTGCTGCAGGACCCGGTCAAGATGGGCTACGAAGCGGTGATGTCGATGATGAAGCATCTCCAAGGCGAAGAGGTCGAAAAACGAATCGTCACCGGCGAATACGTCGCCACGCCCGAAAATATGAACACCGAAGAGATGCAACGGTTGCTCAAACCGGAACAGTACTAAGCCGAAAAGAGCCCGCTGCGCCGTTCGCACGATGTTGAATCGCGACTATCGAAATCCCCTACGGCGTTTCTTTGATTCGCGGCGGGGGCAATTTGGCGACGCGGAGCTTTCGGAAGGACAAGTCGGTGGTCGGGTCGTGTCCTTGAATACTGAAGTGTCCCGCTGCGGTGCGCAAACCTTCGCGAGGATTCTCAGCCGGTGCGCGCTCGTCCGTCCAATCGGTTACGGGAAAACCATCGACCCAGACCGCCACGTGAGCGGCCTGCGCGATGACCGTCATCGTGAACCACTCGTGATCAGAACTGATCACCCGCCGCGTGGGGACACGACGATAAATACCACCGGTACCAAAATCGACCGGTTGATTGCGATCATCCCCTTTCCACTCGTTGCGGACCTGCGCTTCATAACCATTCATCTGATCGGCTGAGGGAGCAGGCAGCGCCCGGAAGAAGATGCCGGAGTTGAGGTGTTCGCCATTGGAAATAATTTCCGCTTGCAATACAAAGTCGTCCCATGTCGATTCGCTTTCCAGATAGCCCCGACCATCGGAAACGTGAATGGCTCCCTCCTGGACTTCGAACGTACTTTTGCCCCCTTCGACCACACGCCAACCGGTGAGATCGGTGCCGTTAAAAATCGGCGAGGTTCCCAACGGTTTTAAAGCGATATTGCGAAATTTGACCGTCCCTTCGCGAAATTGTAGCCCAATGTACCCGGTGACCGGCCGATCGGGACTTTCGTCGGTGAAATCGAGAACTGTTTTGCCGTCGACCTTGGCGATGATCTGATTTCCCCCCACGGTGATGTGATATGCCACCCACTCACCGTCGTTGGCAACCGGTTGCGCCGGCTGTTGCCGCGTCACCAAACTGGCCGTGGCAAATGCCGCGTGCGTGTCGCACAGATTGAATTCATAGCAATCGGCTGACGGGTCCTGGGGTTCGAGCGGCGCGCGCAAAAACAAGCCGCTGTTGCCTCCCTTTTCGACCCAGCATTCGCAGCGCAGTTCGTAGTCGGCAAATTGCGTGGTCGTGTTCAACCAACCCGGTTCGCCCGCCGAGGCGACGATTTCGCCATTCTCAACGCTCCAGTTCACATCGTTTGTCGCCTTCCAACCAAACAGCGATTCACCATCAAACAGTTGAATCCACCCCTCGGTGATCTCCGCACGCGACAACGGTCGGTGCTGTGTGGCGACAGCCGCTTTCTGTTCGGCTTTAGCGGGCGCTGCCACTTTTTCAGATTCCTCCACCGGAGAATCAACGGCGGCAGGGACCGGTTCCTCTTGGGCACAACCGGCCGCGGACAATACAAGCAGACTCAACACCCAAAAGCTATTTCGCATCACAGGCTCCCTCAAATTTTATTGATTCGGATTCCACAGCACCCGAGTATGATTCAAGCACAAATTTACCCAAAAGGGGAAAGCGTCACACTCCGCTCAGTTGCCCGTCTTTTCGGGCGGACCAATCGTCGGGCGACGTCGCTGGGCAGCGCCTTGCTCGATCCGTGTTTTCATTTCCAAGAACATCCGATTGCCCGGTTGTAACCGCATCAACCGGTCGGCGGCATCGACCGCTTTGTCCCATTGTTGTTGCTTTTCATAGAGCAGGGTCAGCATCATTAAAAAATCGGGACTCGTCGGGTCAAGCACGTAGGCTCGTTCCAGCGCCGTCATCGCCTGCTCCTCCCGCCCGAGCAAATAATTCACCAATCCCAAACGATAATGGATCGTCGCATTGTTCGGGAGTAGCCGCGCATCACGAGCGAGAATCTCCGCTTCTTCTTCGCGAAGCTGGCGGACTTCATCTGTCTCCCCTTGTTGTTCAAGCAGCCCCGCCAAATTTGAACGCGGCCCGGCAACGCTCGGTTCTAAGCGAATCGCGGTGCGGTATTCGTCGGCCGATTGCTGCGGTTTGCCTTGGTTGGCATAGAGCAGCCCTAAGCTCAAATGGACGCCTGATTGATCGGTATGCGCGTTGAGGCCGGTTTGGTATTCCGCCAACGCGGCGGCGAGGTCTTTGCTTTCGGTAGAATTCAACACCCCCGGCGGCAATGCAGACAGTAGTCGCGCTGCTGTCACCCGAACCAACCGGGACGTATCTTTAAGTAGCGGAGCCAAACGGCGTTTTTGTTCGTCCGCCTCTTCGCGAGAGCGGGGTTGCCAACCCTCAAACAATCGCAGCGCCGCCGTCCGGACCAAGGGGTCGCCATCCTCAAGCGCCTTATAAACCGCGTTGCGGCTGGCGTTAGTATTAAAACGGGTCGCTAACAACGACACGGCTGTCGCCCGCACGATGGCCCCTTCTTCTCGATTGCGGGCCAGTTTGGCCAATTTGGGCACCGCCGACGGTGCGCTCTTTCGACCGGCATCGATGATCTCACCATAATGCGGATCCTGCCGCCGCTTGGGGCCATACCATTCAACGATTTTGTCCGCCGCCCACTGCGGGGATTCTTCCGGTTTTGTGTGACAACCATTACAGGCATTGGGCGTGCCAATCTTGACGGTCAAATCGGGACGTGGCACGCGCAGGCTGTGATCGCGGCGGGGATCGACGACCATGTATTTTTTCGACGGCATGTGGCATTCCACGCAAGAAGCGCCATCGGTGCCGATCTTGTGATGATGGTGGTTGGGGCCGTCGTATTTCGCCGGCAAATGGCACTGCGTGCAGAGCTTATTCCCCTCGAACTTTAATTGGGTCGAGTGCGGGTCGTGGCAATCGGTGCAGCGGACTCCTTTGCGATACATCAAGCTTTGCAGGAACGAACCGTAGACGTAGACCTCTTCGTCGATTTGTCCGTCGGCGTGGTAGAGATGATCTTCGAGCAAGGATAAATTGAAATGATCGAGAAACTTCTCTCCCGGTTGGAATCCAGGATGAATGTGTTGTCGGTGCGAATGGCAGGGAGCGCAAGTTTCTAGCTGCGCTCGCGCGTTGGGATCTTTGAGCTTCGCCAATCCGTAACCATAATGTCGGTCCCAGAACAGCGAATTCGAATTCGCCAACTCCTCGTGGATACTCCCCGGTCCATGACACGCTTCGCAACTGACGTCCATCTCATGAAACGAATAGTTATGCGTATCGGTTTTGACGTCGTAATTTTTGGCGAAATTGGTCGAATGGCAGTCGGCGCACATGTGGTTCCAGTTTTGCGCCGACCCGGTCCAATGCAACGGATCGTCCGGTCCGAAGGGGGCATCGGGATTGGCGTAATACCAACGCTTCTCCTCTGTGTCCCACGTCACCGGTAAAACCTGGACTTGCCCCCGTTCCAGCTCGGTCAGGTATTGTTGGAGTGGATGGTAGCCAAAAACATATTTGACTTGAAACTCCGCCGTCTCGCCGTCGGGGCCTTGGGTTTCGACGAAATAATCGTCGCCGCGACGCTGCATTTTGGAAACGATGCCGTGATGTTCCAATTGTGTATCATTGAAGTCACCCAACACGAATTCCGGCGTCGCCAAGTCCATGGCCAGATCGTGATCCGAGCCTTGCCACTTTTTGTACTCCGAGGAATGGCATTCGATACAGGACTGCCGGCCCACAAACGTCGCCGTGCGGCCTTCCGGCAAGGCGATATACCAATCCAGCGTCGGCCACGCGATTACCGCCAAGATGGCGGCGGCGAGAATCAGTCCTATCCAAATCCGTTTCTTCATTCCGGTCTATTTTCCGATTTCGGTGAATCAAAGCTGTTCGGTGCGGTTGGCGACTGCGACTATCTGAGGGGGGAGCCTGGAAAACCGTCCATTCATGATTGTGGAGCATCTTGGCGGGAACAACAAGCCAAGCGACCCGGAGCGTGAAGATCGAGAATTACCGCTGAGGAGCTGCTCGGGCGGACATTTTTGCCGCATGCTTTACCTAGGGGGCTCATCCTTTACAATCCGGGAAACCGATGCGGTTTCTGCGTTGATATCAGACTCCACAAATTTCCCGATACGGATAGATTGCTCCTGACGATGTCGCAAAATCCCAAAGTCATTCTGAGCGCCTTTGCCGACGAAGGTGCCGTGTCCAAAACGGCCATTGAACAAATGGCCACATTGTCCGCATTGGGGCTGGAATACTACAGCCCTCGTTTCGTCGATGTTTCCGGCGAAGTCAAAAATGTGATGGCGCTGACCAAACAGGAAATTAAAAAACTCAACAAACTGCACGCCGATTACGGCATGCACGTGACGAGCATTGGCTCGCCGATCGGCAAGGTCAAACTGCTGGACGTCGATGATGGATCGCACAACAAGTTTGTGCCCTTCAAAAAGTATTTGGCGACGGACGTGAAAACGGCCATCGACCGCGCCAATCAATTGGACACCAAATTGATCCGCGGATTTTCGTTTTATCATCCCGCCGGGACCGATCCCGCTGAACACGTTGACCAAGCAGTCGATCAACTCGCACAAATCGTCGAAGCCTGTGCCGCGGGCGGCGTGATCTTCGGGTTGGAAGTCGAAGCCAATCTGATCGGACAGAACGGGCGACTGCTGGCTGAGTTGTCGCGAAAAGTCAACAGCCCGCACATGGTCTGCATTTTCGACGGAGGCAACCTCGCCTGCCAAAATCTCACACCGGTCGAATGTTTTGATGAATACGAAGCGATGCGCAAGCACATCGGCTGGATGCACATCAAAGACTACGCCGTCGATCCGACGTTATCCTGGACCGGCGTCGTCGATGAAGAACGCTTGAAAAACTTTGTGCCGGCCAACGTGGGCGATACCGGACACGAAGCGATCTTGCGAGATTTCCGCGCGCATGTCACCAAACTCGACAAAAAAATGAAGAAGCTGGGAGTTCCCGGGGTCTTTTTGGAATTAGAACCGCACCTCAAAGGGGGCGGACAATTCGGAGGGTTCAGCGGACCGGACGGTTTGGGCGTTGCCTGCCGCGGACTCTGTTCGGTCTTGGATTATGTCGGTATCGATTATGACTTGCGCGGCTTCGAACACATTCGCACTGCCCGTGGTTTTTGAGAAGTATTGACGACAAGTCGTTTCAAAACCCGCTGACGCGTCTCACTGACACGGATCTGAAGATTTCGAGAACAAGCGCAACCGGGTTTTGAAACTGGTTCTACACACTCATGACGAAGGACGGCGCGCTAAAATAGCGTTGCCGCGAATTCATGGCATTTACGCAAGATACGCTCGAAAAAATTAAATTGGTTTGCCCCAAGACCAAAGCAGACCTCGTGCTCGACGGGGCCTTGCTGGTGAGCGTAGACCCGCAGTCGCGCCTGCGTTACGAAGTCAAAGACGATATCCCCATCATGCTGATCGACGAAGCGGTCGAGTTGTCAGCCGAAGATTGGTCCGCCGTGATGGCGCGGCATCAGCGCGATCCACAAACCGGGAAACCGCTCGAAGCCACGTAATCCCTCGGCGTCCAGAATAAAGGAAAGCCGCGATGAGACTTCCGCATGCGAATTCAGGCTGCCGCACTCATTTCTGGTCCTGGGCGCTGTTTGCGGTCCTCGTGACTGTGAGCCTGGCCAGCGATTTACCGATCGCATTCGGCGATGAACCGGCTGCTAAGAAGAATGCGACAAAACCAGAGGAGCGGTATTCGTTTCGCAAAGACCACGATCCCAACGGCATTGGCAAGTTCTACATGGATCGTGAGATCGCCCATGTCATGGGTTTTGCCGGAATGCCCTGGTTGGAACGGGACGAACGCGAGGAAGAAGAAGCCACTTCAAAACTCATTGAGGCACTGCAACTCAAACCCGGCATGGTGATTGCCGACATCGGCGCGGGGAGTGGAGTGATCTCCGTCCTCATGGCTGAGAAAGTCGCCCCCAACGGCGAGGTCCTGGCAGTCGACGTCCAACAGAAAATGCTCGATGCCCTCAAAGCCAAATGCAATCGGCTAGGCATCAAAAACATCAAGCCGGTTCTCGGCAAAACAAAATCACCGCAATTGCCCGCCGGAAAGGTCGACTTGGCGATCATGGTCGACGTCTACCACGAATTTGATTTCCCCTACGAAATGGTCCAAGGGATTTCCGCAGCAATGAAACCGGGCGGACGTGTGGTGTTTGTCGAGTACCGTAAAGAGGACACCAGCGTGCCGATCAAACGGGTCCATAAAATGAGTGAAGCCCAAGTCAAACGAGAAATCGGCCTGCCGGAGCATCAATTGAAATGGACAAAAACCATCGACGTCTTACCTTGGCAGCACATCATCGTGTTTGAAAAGCAAAAACCGAAACCGTAACTCGGTTGCACGATTCAGACGCCGACAGCTTTGAGGGGATGCGCCGCAAGAAATTCGCGAATCCGAGGGATGAGTTTCTCATGCGCGTCCTCAAACACATAATGCCCCGCCTCGGGAATCCGCAACGTTTCGGCGTTGGGGAAGAAGTTCAAAAACTCCTCTAAGAAGTCCGGCGTAAAACACCAATCCTGCTCTCCCCAGGGAAACAGCACCGGGTATTCACGAAACTGCTGTAAACCCTCTTCGATCTGCTTCAACGTGCCGTAGCTGGGATGCTGCTTTTTAAGCGGAATATCCTCCACAAACCGCAACGTGGCGATGCGGTCCGCCCAATTGCCATAGGGGGCCAGATATCCGGTGCGGACTGCACGCGTCATCCGCTCGTGCTTCTCCACAGCCATCGAAATGGCCGCGCGGGCAAACGCATTCATGCCGCGAATGGCGAGCGTGCCGAATATCGGAATACGGCAGATGGCAATCCGCAGCGGAATCGATGTCGAACGAAACGCCGCTGTGTTCATTAGCACAAACCGCGAAAACCGTTCAGGCAATCGAGTGGCGGCGCCCATGCCGATTGCGCCGCCCCAGTCATGAGCAATCAGCGTGGTGTTGTTCAAATCGAGCGTGTTGATCAATCTTGTCAGATTGGTCACATGCTGGTCGAGCGTATAAGGATAGTCCTGCGGCTTATCGGAAAACCCGCAGCCAATATGATCGACCGCCACACAGCGATAATCCGCCGAAAGGTCCTTAATCAAATTCCGCCAAGCAAAGCTCCACGTTGGATTGCCGTGCACGAACAACAACGTCTCGCCCGCGCCTTCATCGAGATAATGATAGCGCGCGCCGTCGAGGTCGAGATAATTCGACGCAAATGGATATTCCGATTCAAAGCCAGCACGTGAATTCATAACGGTATCAATAATTCTACAAAATCCGCTCGGCAAACAACTGCGCAGAGAGTCTATCAACTTCCAGGGGCTACGTCGCGTAAGACGTCTCTCAACGCTGTGGTGAATTCCTCAATCACCCGCTGGTCGTGCGCCCACGACAACGTGATCCGCAAACGAGACGTCCCAGGCGGAACACTGGGCGGGCGAATGGCTCCCACGAGAAACCCCCGCTCCTCTAACGCAGCGGCAGTCCGCACCGCCAACTGTGGGTCGTCTAGCAGGATCGGAAAGATAGGCGCGACCGCCGCCTCAATGGTCGCAAATCCCTCCGCGATCAGAGCGGCGCGGAAATCTCCACATCGCTGGAGTAACTCCGTGCGTCGCTGCGGTTCTGTTCGGATTATCTCAACAGCCGCACCAGCCGCCGCACAAACCGGCGGGGGCAAGGCTGTGGAGAAAATCTGAGGCCGCGCGCGATTCCATAGCCAGTCAATCAGCGATTGCGAGCCACTGACAAATCCTCCGCTTGCTCCCAACGCTTTGCTCAACGTTCCCACGCGAAAATGCACGCGGTCTTCGACGCCCGCGAATTCTGCAAAACCTTTTCCCTGTGCCCCGAACACGCCCGTCGCATGCGCTTCATCAATCATCAACATCGCATCGTGCGCTTCGGCCAATTCGCACAAGTCTGCCAGCGGCGCCGCATCGCCGTCCATGCTGAAAATGCTATCCGTGACAATCAATCGTCGGCGCACCGACGATGCTGCGGACAATGCCTCGCTGAGGGCACTGAGATTCTTGCGATCGTAAATCGTCAAAGCCGCCTTGGACAACCGGCAGCCGTCCACCAAGCTGGCATGGTTCAAGCGATCGGAAAATACCGCATCCTCGCGGCCAACCACGGCGACGATCACTCCCATGTTGGCGGCAAAGCCGGTTGGAAACAGCAGCGCCGACTCGGTCCCCTCAAACTCAGCCAGTTGTTCTTCCAACCGCGCGTGCCATTGTGTGCGTCCGCAGATCAACGCACTGGCCGTGGCGCCGGTCCCCGCTTCCGCAGCGGCCTGTTGCGCTGCTGCGATGACCCGCGGATCCTGCGAAAGATTCAAATAGTCGTTGCCGGCGAAATTCCACATCTCCCGGCCATCGATCCGGCAGCGTCCGCCCGGCAAGGGTTCGACCATCCGCCGTCGTCGCCGCAAACCACGACGCTCAATTTCTTCCAGTTCTTCATTGATCCAGGGCAACGCATTGGACATGTGAAAACGCGATTCCCGGCCGACACAATCGCGGCGCGAACAATAAATAGTGACTGGAGGACGTATTGTTATGCGAGCGAAATCAAGTGATTGCTCAATTGCTCATACCCGGTTTCGGTAATGAGGTAGTTGTGTTCGATGCGAATACCGCCGATGCCTTCGACATACAGGCCCGGTTCCAACGTCACCACATCTCCGGCGACCAAAATATCTTCACTTTGCGGAACCAAAATCGGGGGTTCCGGATGCGCTAAACCGATGCCGTGTCCAGCGTGATGATTGAACGTATCGCCGTAGCCCGATTCTTTGAGCGGCCGCTCGGTCGCCGCGTGCACATCCTTCGCAGCGGCACCGGCCTTGAGCGCCTTTTCGCCGCTCTGCATAGCTGCTTGGCATAACTCCATCAGCATGGTCTGTTCATCACTGGGAGACCCCACGCTGAGTACATTGGTGAAGTCGCCGCGATAACCGTCGATCACAACCGAAAAATCCATCAGCATCAAATCGCCGTCTTTGAGGATTTCTCCCGTCGGCAATCCGCCCGCCTTAAACTGCTGAGCATTGGTGACGCGAAAATCCCCGTAGAGAATCACCGGGCGTCCCGCGGCTTCCATGGCGGCTGCGTGGATTTCACGGTAGACGTCAAAATCGCTGATCCCCGCACGCACGATTTCGCGTGCCCGCGCATGGCCTGCTTCGCCGGCACGGATGGCGGACCGCATCAGTTCCAATTCGTCCGGTTCCTTTTGCCGCCGCAAGCGACGCAGTACCGATCCTAAATCAATCGCCGGACGTCCTGAACCAACAGCATCGGCGATGCGTTCTTGTACGGAATGTCGTTCGCGATCGGGCGAGAGCACTTCCCAGGCGGCCAACGGTAACCATTCTGCTTCGACCGCGCCGTTGCGGCCGAGAATGTGTCCATCAATCGCTTCCAGCGCTTTAAACAGCGCATGGTCCCGGTTGATGACCGCATGCTGGTGGTTGTACCAAGTTTCTTCGATCACCCGATCTACGAAATGTTCGCCTGCAGCGGAGCGCACGGTGAAATTGTCGGCGCAGAGCGTCGCTGTGCCGCCCCGTTCCAATAACAGCAACCCCCGTTCGCCTCCGGAAAAGCTATACGGGTTCACCAGAAAATTGCTGAGGTAGTACACGTGGCGCGGATCCGCCACCAACAACCACTCCACGCTCTCCGGCACACTCGCCCACAATCGAGCCCGCCGCGCTAAACATCCCGCTTCGGTTAACATCGTTTTTTCCTAATTAGGAGGCCGTCGACTGTAGGCCTGAGGCGTGAGGTGACAGGCTTGAGGATGCGCCATCGCAAGCCAATCTCTCAACAACCTGACACTTCTGTTTCACTGGCCACCGGCCACTCGCCACCGGCCACTTCGTCATCAATCATACCCCTTCGACGCCAACCAACGTTCGGCGTCGAGGGCTGCCATGCAACCGGTCCCGGCGGCCGTAATCGCTTGACGGTAATAATCGTCCGCGACATCTCCGGCAGCGAAGACTCCTTCGACGCTGGTGTAGGTTCGTTGCGGAGTCGTCCAGGTGAGATAGCCTTTCTCGTTCATCTCCAACTGGCCCGCCAAGAAGTTGGTGTTGGGCGTATGGCCAATGGCGGCGAAATAACCGGCCACTTCCAGTTCTTCCGTTTTTTCCTCATCCAAGGTGCTGCGGAGCCGTACGCCGGTCACTCCGTCGTTATCGTTGCCAAGCACCTCATCAACCACGGTGTTCCATTTGACGTCGATTTTTTCATTGGCTAAAACGCGATCAGCCATGATCTTGCTCGCGCGGAATTCATCGCGACGGTGCACGATGTAGACCTTGCTGCCGAATTTGGTCAGAAAAGTCGCCTCTTCCATCGCGCTGTCGCCACCACCAACGACCACCAGCGGCTTGTCGCGAAAACGTGGAATGGCGCCGTCGCAAACCGCACAGGCCGAGACACCCATGTTTTTGAAACGTTCTTCCGAATCGAGTCCCAGATAATTGGCGCGGGCTCCGGTGGCAATAATCACCGAGAGCGCTTCGATCTCCGTGCCTTCCAGCGACTTGAGTTTGAACGGATGCACCGAAAAATCGACTTCCACAATGTCGTCCGTCACGACCTTCGTGCCGAAGTTCACGGACTGTTGCCGCATCAATTCCATCAACTCCGGCCCGCTGACCCCTTCTTTGAGGTGCGGCGCCATGTATTTTCGTTTCGATTCGTCGATCGAATTGTCGAGGTAGCCCCCCAGATCGCCGGCAGGAAATCCGGGATAATTCTCAACCTCGGTGGTCAGGGCCAATTGCCCGAGCGGCAATGTCCCCTGCAAGCGGTTCTCTTCGGTCACTGCCCCCTCGTAAACAACCGGTTCGAGATTGGCGCGTGATGTATAAATGGCGGCCGCCCATCCGGCGGGGCCGGAGCCGATAATGACTACGCGTTCAGCCACGTGGTGTATCTCCCCAAAAGTCCTTGAAACTCGCTCATTTTTTGAAAATCCTTGCGCGGGGAATGATACTCCACCAGCGGGCGCGAGGACAACCAGCATCAGCATTTCGCCGCAACACAGACTGCAAAACCGGGGCTGGACAATTGTGAAAGCGTCAGCACTGCGGGCTCAATCGCGAAACCAACCGATTTTGGCGCGATTTTTATAATACACCGTGCCGAGCTGATGCATGACCACGATGGAGACGTACAGCAGCAGCAGTGCCGAAATCGTGTGGACAAACAACATCATCAACAGACTGTCCGGCCCCAGCATAGACATGATCACGGCGCCCAATAAAAAATAGACGACCAACACACTGGCCGAGAGCAAGCAACAGGTTAAATATTGCCGTGGCAATTTGAAAATCGCCCCCAGAACGTACAGAGGGTTGGCAGCCAATATTGAATTGAACAGCGTCGCGGCCAGCAAGGCCATGGGTGAGTAAAATGCACCGATCAGCAGCAGGATTTCGCCGACTTCCGCAGGAGTCTCCCAGGCAAACCACCACCGGAGCAGGTGGAATCCCCACCAGGGAGACAATCCCAAGACAATCGCACCACACCAAGTGACCGCATCTTGAAGCACATCTTCACCGGAGGATGTTTCAGGCAGTTCGACATCCCCTCCAGCGGCAACACGGACGACCTCGCTCAAAAAATGGAAAAAATATCCCGCAGCGATCAACAGCACGAAAAGTCGAGCGATGTTGGCAACAAGAGACGGGATCGGAATTGACATCATGATTGCGACAAACGCAAAGCCGATTCCCCATCCTAAAAGCGTGAATTTGTTTTCGTCCTGAAACGGGAACTGAAAACTGGCCAACCATGGCCGTTGGGAACGTCGCTTTTCCCGCGATGCTGACCGCCAAGCGGATGGGGCAGCCTTCGATGTGGGCGGCTCACTCGACCGTGCTGCCCGATATGTCGATTTGGTTCGCTTCCTGGAGGAACGCTGCGACGTGTCCATTCGTACAGAAACGAGATCGTCACTGCGGGGAGATTTACCGTCAACAGAATAAGCATCAGGATCCTCACCCAGCTTGGGAACCAACGTCTGTTCCTCACAGGCTGGACAGCGAACGACCTGACCGGCGCGCTGGTCGGGAACTCGTAACCGGGATCCGCAGTCACAACGAAATTCGATGGGCATCGGCGGCCTTTGAGCTGAGAATGATCGATCCACTAAAGCGACTTGTTTTAAGAACCCGCGAGCGAGCGAATTTGCCTCTCTGAAAACGCAGAATCGGCAGATCAGGATCAATCAATACTCCGTCCGGCTCGTGATTTTCGGACAGTGCTTTTTCGGCACAAAGAAAAAGAAAACGTTCCGCACAACAAGGCGCGGAACGTTTTCCAGTGTACCAATGGCGGAAGTGCGGGCCAACGCTTACCACCACGGCGATGAATATATAAAGCATTAATGATGCCAAATCGCACCGTTTTGAGCTAATAAACGCAACACACTGCTGCCAAAAGAGATACAAACCAAACAGACATCTCGATCAACCCGGCCACCTGAAAGAAGTGTCCCATAAATGAACACTGAACAGAATTGCGCGTATTATTTTGCGCCACATGCAGCACAATGCGACACACGCCCTAACTGCCCTGTTCCCTCCGCTTTGTGCACAACCCCCGCGCCCTCTCAATTCGATCACGCTATTTATCTTTTTTCTTATCGATCTCAGCGAAAGGATTGGCCACTGCATTACCTTCGGATTTTTTATCCGACTTCGAGGCGGTGGACGAGCCGCGTGAACGCCTGCGGCCGCGCTTGGAGCCCTTTTCCTGAGCCGCAAAATACTTTTCGGCAGTCAACGGATTCTCCAGATTGACCTCGACCCCGGTCGCCTTAAAACGACCGCGAGTTGGTCTACCAGCCAACACGACCCCCGCTCCTGGAACAATCAATGCGTGGTTCGCCGATTCGATTTTGACCTTATAGCCTTCCTCCAACTGCACGATGCCCGGACCACCGCGCCCGATGTTGATCGCCATCTGCTCCTTATCCAACTGAGTGATCACCCCCATCACCTCGAGGACTTCATCAGTCTTGCCCTTTTTGACACCGCGAAACCGCGAGCCATCCAAGTAAACTTTGAATTCCTTGCCGAACAACTTCTTATCTTTAGTTTGGTAAGCCTTTGTATAGACGACTGCGCCGCGCCGTAGAAAGCCGGAATCCCCGTCTCCCTTGATCACCAGGGGCGTACGCGTTGTGAGCAGTTGCTCGACGGTTTCCCCGTCCTCCGTCTCGATCGACAAGACCAGCGTGCGGCCTTTTTTCTCGACGGATTTGATTTTTCCCGCCAGAGTATTTGCCGGATCGGGCTTTGTGGTCTTATTTTGAGCAAACGCCGACTCTGCAGCCAGCAGCGCTAGTGCGACCAATCCGGCTGTCATTGCGCTGTATCGCATCGCCTGCCTGAGGTTATGGGATCGCAGCATCATCTGTGCTCCTGACGTGAAAATAAATGGGTCTGCTTGCCTGTTGAAGCGGGCATAGCGAACCTATGTGACTTCGGAGACCTCGTTCGTTAGGATACACCGGTTGAGTGCCGACGGCAATCATTTTCCAGATGGCGAGATGAATCCCCCGCGAATCGTCGCGACGGAAGGATTTTGAAATCACCCAAGATTAAAAAGACGCGCCCCGATGACTACAGATGCTGACAACGGCGGACAACCCGCTTCTCCTTGGACCGTGCCTCAATTTTCAGCGGCAAAACAACAGGGCCGCAAGCTCACCGTGTTGACGGCGTACGACTTCACTTGGGCTCAGCTGTTGGATGAAATCGGCATCGACGCCATTCTTGTCGGCGACACGCTGGGCATGGTCGTCCAAGGCCGCAACTCCACGTTACGGGTCACAGTGGATCAGATGATCTACCATGCGGAGATGGTTGTCCGCGCGGTCAAGCAGGCGTTGGTGATCGTGGATATGCCGTTCATGTCGTTTCACGTCAGCCCCGAACAGGCGATGGAAAACGCCGGACGATTGATCAAAGAAACAGGCGCCGCAGCGGTCAAACTCGAAGGGGGAGTCAACCAGGCGGGCACCATTGCAAAATTGACGGGCGCCGATGTGCCGGTGATGGCTCACGTCGGACTCAAGCCACAATCGGTCCTCTCCATTGGCGGCTACAAAGTCCAGCGAGCCAAACAACCATTGCTGGACGATGCCTTAGCTGCTCAAGAAGCGGGGGCATTTGCGATTGTTTTGGAGTGCGTCCCGCGGGAAATTGCCGCCGAAATCACAGCCACGCTGACGATCCCCACAATCGGCATTGGTGCTGGCCCGGATTGCGATGGACAGGTTTTGGTGACCAACGACATGCTGGGGCTAACCCCTGGATTCACACCGAAATTTCTCAAAAAATACGCTGACCTGCGAAACACTGTCGAAACATCGGTGCGGAATTACATCCAGGAAACCCGTGACAATTCGTTTCCAGACGATTCGCACAGCTTCCACGAATGATGCTGCTCAGCAATCGGGTGGGTCAGTTCAAGTTGTCATGCATTGAGTTAGTTGAGCTGCAATTCCGCCTCTTGTGTTTTCAGGTACAGGATCTCTTCCCAGTAGTTCAGTTCGCCATCCGTGGAGGTTATGCCCAAGCGGACGTATTCGTCGGTAATCTCCACAACGGTTAAGGTCAAGTTTTTGCCAAACTGAATCGATTCGCTTTCAGCACGTGAGATGACTTGCATCAACCAGCCTCTTGAATCTGAATAAGAGTCGAAAGAAGAAATCAGAAAACACGCATCAAACGTCATGCGTTGGTGTCCCATTTTGTCGAACACTCCTCGGAAGAGCAAGCTCCAAAACGCAGGATTATGAATGAAAAAAGTCTTTGTGTTTTCAGGAATCGATACTTGACAAATTACGTTTGCGCGCACCTAAGTGATGAAACAACGACCACGTGACATGGTAACATGTTACCAAAACTGCAAAGTAAACAACGGAATGCACTCGTCCGGACAACTGTGAAAATTCAATCTCAAAACCAAGCCGCGGCGCTTGTGATGACGCATTGCTTTGACGCCTCAAGAGAACCGAAACACCATGAAAAAACTTGTCATCTATCCGCCTGTCGACGACCTGCGCTTGCAAAGAATTCTTGATGCGGCGCAAGACATGGTGGTTGTGAATGCAGCGGATCAAGCCACTGCCGACGAAGCAATCGTCGAAGCCACCGCGTTCTTTGGCAAGCTCACGCCACAGCTATTAGCGCGTGCCAAAAAATTGGAATGGGTGCAGTCCCCGACCGCTAGTTTGGAGCATTACCTCTTCCCGGAATTGGTCGCGCATCCTTGCCAGTTGACGAATATGCGAGGCTTGTTTTACGACGTCATCGCGGATCATGTGCTGGGCTACGTGCTGATGTTCGCGCGAAATTCCCATATTTATTTGCGGCAACAAATGCAATCGCGTTGGGAACCGGTTGGCGGAGAAGACGCGCGGGCCGATTTTGTGAACGGGCCGGGTCAAGTCAATGCCATCGACCGCGGCGCACTGCATCTGGCCGATTGCACACTGGGGATTGTCGGCGTAGGAAGCATCGGTGGGGAAATCGCTTGTCGGGCGCGCGCCTTTGGCATGCATGTGCTGGGCGTCGATCCGGTCCGCCGTGAAATCCCCGATGTCCTGCCGGAAATTTGGCCGATCCGCCAACTCCCCGACCTGTTGGCCTCCAGTGATTTTGTGGTGATCGCCGCCCCGCACACGCCGGAGACAGAAAAACTTTTCTCTGCCCAGCAGTTTCAGCAAATGCGTGACTCGGCCTATCTGATCAATATCGGACGGGGGGCGATTGTCGATCTAGCGGCGCTGAGTACCGCTCTCGAAGCAGGACAGATTGCCGGCGCCGCTCTGGACGTGTTTGAAGTCGAACCGCTTCCCGCTGACCACGCGTTGTGGGGTATGGAAAACGTACTGATCACGCCGCACGTAGCAGCCGCCTCACCGCGCATCGCCGAACGGCATACCGAAACACTACTGGAGAATATTCGCCGTTACATCAACGGTGAAGAGTTCTTGACCCCTGCTGACAAACAGAAGTGGTTTTGAGCGTGCGGGATGGAATGGCCGGCCTATCAGCGTCGGCGACGCAGCACGATGAAGTAGCCATCGGTGCGATCGGGTAACAATTCCCAGGTTTGCGGGCTGTCGCGAAATTCCTTGACCTCGCTGGGCAGCTTGATGTTGCTGTAGCGATGCCGCGTATCGATCACGATATAATCCGTGTCGTCCGGGACAATGGGGCGGTAGTCGCTGTAGTCATACGACCGCGCGTAATGCGTGAAGCGCGGATGCACGAAATCGGTCGAGGCGACTTTTGATTCCGCGGGGATTTGCTCAATCACTTCCGCGAATTTCTCAGCCCGTTCGCCCGGCACGTACCAGCGTCCCCAATAAAAAGCAGATGTGGGATCCCAGAATGCGATTCCTGTTGGACCGATACTGAAAAACAAACCCGTACACAACGCGCAGGCGAATGCCCACCGCGGCCGGAATCGTGCGGTGGTTGTCAGCGACGCGGCTGCTGCCCAGAAAATTATCGGGATCAACGGCGCATGGAAATGGTGTTGCGTATCACGGGCAATTTGATTCAGGCACAACACCCCAAACAACGGAGCCGCCACCGCCAACCGCGTGGGGGACAACAATGGCAAGCCACCGAGCGGTAACAATAGATACATTGCGAACAGCAAGTTGCCCGGTGTGAACAAATACTCGGCCACTCGCAGTGGATGCATGAAGACATTGCGCACCATTTCGCCGGGCGTTGCGCCCAGATCTTCGGGGAAATAACGTACGTAATGCACATCGCCGCCGCGAAATAAGGGGATGGCAAATTTGATCACCAACATCAAATACAGCACCCCAAACAGCGCCAAACATCCCCCCAGCCACCAGAGTCGTTTGCGCGGCATGGTATGATCCGCCTCCGCCTGCCGGTGCAGGGCGATCCAAACTCCCAACGGGGCGATGATCATCGCGTAGTCTTCTTTGGCCGAGAGCGCCACGGCAAGTAACAACAGCATTGTTTTAACGCGCCCGCGCTCCCATTGATCGAGCGCGAAGAGTATCGCCGGCACGCCGAAACAAATCGGGCGGAACGTCTTGAAGTCGATTTCGATGTCTAAAAAATGCAGCGGAAAATAGAGCAGGTACGCGCCGGCGAGCAGGGCGGCCCCGCGGCGCGACCCGGAATGCCGCCTCCCGATGAAAAACACCGCCAACGCCCCGCTGGCTAAGGCGAGGGTTTCGCACAATTCCAACGTCAGGTGCGAACGCCAGATGAGATACACCGGCAACAACAACACATGCACGACTTGGATATGCTCGCCCAAAAACAGACGAAACTCCGGCGGCTGCCGTTCGGTGTTGTAATCCAAAAAGCTGCGAAAGCCTTTGCCATGCGTGAGATTCCAAAGATGCTCTTCATACATCGCGGAATCGCCGTGTGGCGTTTGCAGTCCGTAATACAGCTGCCGGTTCATGGTGAAGAAACAGCCCACGAACAGCGCGATTCCCAACCACAATGCCCAGGGAACGCGCTGTGGTGGTGTGGTGTCGAGATTCTTGGATTCCTGCAGCGGCGCCGCCAATGTGAAAAATGTCGCCCCCCAACCGGCGCAGCTGATTGCCAACCAAAATGGCGTACTGGCGGTGACGAATGGATTCCACGTGCCTCCCAGGGAAACCAGCCACAGGATTTGCCAGACAAACGGCAGCAACAACCACGGCCAGCCTCGCCAGCCCCAGTAGGCGAGCGAATCGACGTATTCTTCGCCGCGTTTGCGACTCAACCAGGCCGCCCCGGCTAGCCACGTTGCGATACTCGCCGTGCCATTGATCAGCAGCAAACGGAAAAAGGGAACGACCGCTGTGAGTGCATTGGCGGCGGGATTGGCTTTTATTTCGCCGCCAAAAATGCCAACGACCTTTCGCCACAGGCCGGAACTGATCATATTGGAGGAGAGCGATTGATCCTCAAGCAGCATCTGCAGGCCGATGCAATAGGCCAACGTGCCACCAATCACCATGCCCAGCGCCCAAGAGAGACGCGGTGGCAGTGCCTGCGGACTGGCGTGAGGATTGGACATGGACGGCTTCGATGGTACGGGAGAAATCTTGAATGGCGGCGACCGCCCCGTGATTGATGTTAGTGTAATCCTCCCCCGTTCATCCACTCCGCTTCCAGGGAATTCCTACGTAGGCAGAAAGACCAAACATGCGACAACCGATTTTTCTATTGTTATTCAGTGCACTCGCCATCACGACGACGGGGGTCAGTCCGACTTTTGCTGAGTCTCCCCAGAGCATCGAGATGCCGAAGCGGGGGATTTGCGCACATCGCGGGGCGAGCAATACGCATCCGGAGAATACCTTAGCCGCGTTTCGCGAGGCGATTCGATTGGGGGCGCAGATGATCGAATTTGATGTTGCTCTCACCAAGGACGGGCAACTGGTGTTGATGCACGACCCCAAACTCGACCGCACGACAGACGGTAGCGGCCCGGTCGGGGACTACACGATGGCGGAACTCAAGAAATTGGATGCAGGAAGTTGGAAGTCGGCTGAATTTGCCGGAGAACGAATTCCGACGCTCGATGAAGCTTTAGAGGTGATGCCGGAAAATATTTGGTTGAATGTGCACCTGAAAGGGAATGCGGAATTGGCCGAGAAGACGACGCAGCGAATCATCGCGCATCAGCGGCAGCATCAAGCATTTTTGGCCTGCAACAAAAAAGCCGCCGAGGCAGCCCGTCGCGTTGATGCGGATATTCTCATCTGCAACATGGAGCGCCAAGGCAATAACCTGCAATACGTCGACGAAACGATCGCCATGGGAGCGGGCTTTATTCAATTGCTGCGTGGAAAAACGGTTTCCCCCGACCACACGCAAAAACTCACGATGCACCACGTGCGGATCAATTATTGTTGTGCGAACGATGCGGAGGTCGTGCGGCAATTGTTTCAAAGCGGCGTCCAATTCCCGCTGGTCGATGAATTGGCGGCGATGCTAAAGGTGGCGGACGAGGCCGGCATCGCGCGGTTGAAACCGGTCTATCGGCCGAAGGCAAAGTGACAGGGCTGGTCATCAACGGCCCTCCAAGTCTAGCGATCCCGGGTGGCACTGGCGGCTTGCCCGTTAGTGTTTTGCTGCATCACGTAATTCGCACTGGCGGACAAGCCGCCAGTGGCACCCTTTTTTAATACACCATGAACGTGGATACCGTGATAGGGGCGTGCCGTTGAAAATCACCGAAGTGAAAACGATCCTCACCGCTCCGGCGGGGATTCGACTGGTGGTGGTCAAAGTGCTGACCGACCAACCGGGGCTGTACGGGCTGGGCTGCGCGACCTTCACACAACGTGCGCGGGTGGTGCAGACAGCGGTCGATGAATATTTGCGGCCGTTCTTGCTTGGTAAAAATCCGCTCGACATCGAAGACATCTGGCAGTCGGCGTTTGTCAGTTCCTATTGGAGGAATGGTCCGGTGCTGAACAATGCCCTGAGTGGTGTCGATATGGCGCTGTGGGATATCCTGGGAAAAGTCGCCGGAGTGCCCGTCTATCAACTGTTGGGAGGCAAATGCCGCACAGCTGTCGATACGTATCGGCATGCCTCGGGCAGTGATTTCCAAGAAGTCGAAGACCAAGTCCGCGGATTTCTACAGGCGGGTTACCGCCATGTGCGGGCGCAGGTCGCGATTCCCGGTATGGGGACCTATGGCAGTGGAGAGACAACGGGCGCGGGAGATGTTCCTGAAAATCGCCGCACCGAAATCTGGGAACCACGCCCCTACGTTCGGGCGATTCCGCGATTGTTTGAGCATCTGCGAAATCAACTAGGCGACGAAGTGGAATTGATTCACGACGTGCACGAACGTGTGCCGCCGACTTTGGCGATGGGACTGGCCAAAGATTTGGAGCAACTTCGTTTGTTCTATCTGGAGGATCCGTTTAGTCCGGAGGATGCGAGTTATTTTTCGCAGTTGCGGCAACAAACCAGCACGCCGCTAGCCATGGGTGAGTTGTTCAATAATCCGCATGAATGGATGCCGTTGGTGAGCGGGAGACTGATTGATTTTATTCGCGTGCATATTTCGCAAATCGGGGGACTGACCCCCGCTCGCAAAATGACCGCCATGTGTGAGTTGTTTGGCGTGCGGACCGCTTGGCATGGACCAGGGGATGTCTCGCCGGTGGGGCATGCGGCCAATATTCACCTGGATTTGGCTGTCCCGAATTTTGGCATTCAAGAAGCCCACGCATTCAACCAAGCCGAACAGGATGTCTTCCCCGGCTGCCCGGAATTGCGTGACGGGTATTACCATGTGAATGATCGTCCCGGACTGGGGATTGACCTCGATGAAACGTTGGCGGCGAAGTTCCCAATCACCGGCGCCCCGCCGTTTGATATGTTCTGGGGCAATTATCGCCGCGCAGACGGCACGATCGTCAAACCGTAACATCCCCGCCGTTCGTATCCTCCTGGCGTCCAGTTCGATACAATCAAACAACACCGTATTTTTTCGTCGGTCGTCAACTCGATTCGAGGTGTTGTTGATATGTCAGGCTCAAAGGCAATTGGTTTCGTTTTTGTTGTGGCTACTTTTTGTTTCGCCGGTTTCGCCGGTTGGGCAGGCCATTCGCACGACCACTTCGTGAGCACGGTTTCCGCAGAGGAGGCAGATGCCAAGTGGGGCGATCTGAGCGGACAGTTCATCTACGGTGGTGAACCGCCGGTGCCCGAAGCATTGGAACTCAACAAGGATGCCGAATTCTGCGGGCCGTTCGATCTGCATTCCGAACAACTGCGGGTCGACAAAGAAAGTCGCGGCATCGCCAATGTCGTGATCTGGCTGGAAATGCCACGACGTCAGACGCCGCCGATTCATGAGTCGTATGCCGAATCAGCCAAGGCGGATGTCTTGTTGGCCAATAAGGATTGCCGATTCGTACCGCACGTAACAACGCTGCGAACCACGCAAAAACTGTTGATCAAAAACGACGACAAGATCGCACACAACACCGCCGCGTATTTGAAGCGGAATCTGCCGTTTAACGCTGTTTCCCCCCCCGAAACCGAAGACCGCCGCACGGCGCGTCGTGTCGAGCGGGCGCCGGCGAAGGTCAGTTGTTCGATTCACGCTTGGATGACCGGTTGGCTGCTCGTTCAAGATCATCCCTATATGGCCGTCACCGACAAGGAAGGCCGCTTTACGATCAAAAACCTCCCGGCTGGTGAATGGACGTTTCATGTATGGCACGAAGTTCCGACCGATGTCACGGCAGCCACTCAAGATGGCGCGTCGCAGACCTGGAAAAAGGGCCTCGTGACCGTGACGGTCAAACCGGGAGAGAACGATTTTGGTCAGTGGACGCTCGATCCGAAACTATTCAAATAGCCGTGTGCTTTGAAATCGGTGCCGCTTCGCTCTATTCTCATACGACCTACGAATCAGGTGCGTTGCGTTACGCGCCTGACAAGAACCTTTTTCTACCAATTCACGCAACAGGTGGTCCGCTGATGAAGATGCTTCCGCGTATGACGCTGGTGTTCTCCGCACTGGCTTTGACAGTTTCTATTTTGAGCGCCGCCGGCCGTGCGGCGGAGATTGATGAATCGCCGCTCGCCATCCGTGCGACGCAGGCATTTATCGATCTGGAGTTTCGACGCCCAATCGTGATGACCTACGCCGGCGACGGCAGTGATCGTCTCTTCGTCGCCGAACAAGAAGGGGTGATTCGCGTCTTCAAAAACGATCAGGACGCCACCGAGTCGAGTCCGTTTCTCGATATTGAGTCTCAGGTGGTCTACAAGGACAATGAAAACGAAGAAGGTTTGTTGGGATTCGCGTTTCATCCCAAATACAAAGAGAACGGCCACCTCTTCGTGTATTACACAACGACTGATGCTCCACACACCTCGGTCGTTTCGCGGTTCACCGTCTCCGCCGACAATCCCCAGCACGTGGATCCCAAGACGGAAGTCGAAATTTTGCGTATTCCGCAACCATTTTGGAATCACAACGGCGGCACGATTGCCTTTGGGCCGGATGGTTATTTGTACATTGCTCTGGGAGATGGCGGAGCTGGTAATGATCCGATGGGGAATGGACAAAACTTGAAGACATGGTTGGGATCGATCTTGCGGATTGATGTCGACCACAAATCCGATGGAAAGAACTATTCGATTCCCAAGGACAACCCGTTCGTGAAGACCCCCGGTGCGCGTCCGGAGATTTATGCCTACGGCGTTCGCAATATCTGGCGGTTGTCTTTTGACCGTAAAACCGGCCTATGCTGGGCTGCGGACGTGGGACAGAACATTTGGGAAGAAATTGACATCATCGTCAAAGGTGGCAACTACGGTTGGAACCTGCGTGAAGCGAAGCACAAATTCGGTCCCAACGGGGTCGGGCCGCGCAAGGATTTGATCGATCCGATTTGGGAATACCATCACGACATCGGCAAATCGATCACCGGCGGGCAGGTTTATCGTGGTAAGAAATTCCCAGAATTGGCCGGCTCGTATTTGTATGCCGACTACGTGAGCGGCCGCATTTGGGCCTTGAAGTACGACGCCGACAAAAAGGTCGTGACCGCTAACCGCAGCATCAGTTGGCCGGAAGGAGTCGACCCGCTGCCGGTGATGTCGTTCGGCGAGGACGAACAAGGCGAAGCGTACATGCTCACCCCATCAGGTCACATTTTCGGGTTTGAGAAAGCTGAATAACACGCGCATGAAAAATCCCCCACTCCTCGTAGAAAACCGAGGGGTGGGGGATTTTCGTTTGATTGTGCAACCCTGATTACGCAATCCTGACAGCAAAGCGAGTCAGTTCAGTATCGCTGCGGCTGCGGCATCTTGTTGTTGCTGCTGTTGCTTTCGCTGCATTTCTTTTTGCTTCTCTGCTTCTTGCCTTTTCTTTTCGTCTTCCGATGGCCGCGGGTTGAGCAGTTTGGCCAGGTTCTCATGGATCGCTGCGGAATCCATACCCGGCTTGAGTTTGACGACCTGCATATTGGATTCCAGCGGCGCGGCAGAATTTTCAAGTTCTTTGATCATGATTCCCACGTTGTGCAAAATGGCTTCCGTGGCTGAGACGATCAACGTGTTGGTCTTGGGGTCGACCCCGATCGACAAGTCCCCCTTAAAGCGGCCTTGGCTCAGCTCATCCTTGTCATCGTCGCCGTACATGTCGGCGTAGCGAATGTTGGTTTGTTTTTTCGGCTGATTTTCCAGCGCCTTGTCATTGGCGCTGAGCAAGTCGCGATAAACATCCTTAATCGCTAGGGAAACGTCTTTCGCGCTGTTGTGCTTGAGTTTGAAGATCTGCACATGTCGCACATTGCGCGAGTTGGGCGGCAAGGCTTTGTCGTACAATTCAATGAGCTGCTCAACGGTTTTCCATTGGGTGGCATCTCCGCCGCGGACCATGATTGAGTTCGTGTCGACATCGACGATGAATTTCAATTTCTTACGCTTGGATAAACTTCGCGTTTCGTCTTTTGAGCTATCGTCGTTATCGTACCAGGAAGACCAGTAGGGGCGGCGTTGTTTGTCGTCATCGTCATCTTCTTTGAAGAAGTCCTCTAGATTGAAGCTGACCCAATAGGCGGACGCATATTTGAGGAAGAAGACTTTGTAGGTCTTCGGTGGCGGTGCGATGTCGACCATCAAATCTTCCAGAATGTCGAGTGCAGCGGGGTCGTCGCAACTGATGACGAGACGTCCATCGTGCGTACGGCGGATCGAGATAGGCGGCGCTTCGGCTTTGCGGACGTCCGCGGGACGCCCGGCTTGTTGATTGTTGCCCGCATCGGCTGAGGCTGCATCAACCGGCGCTGCTTCAACCGGTTTCTCAGTGGCCGGTTCTTTAGCCGCCGCCTTTTCTTCATAGAAATTCGCCAACTGCAGGCGCGGTTGAATCGGTCGGGCAGCGGTCTTGGGTTCGGCCGCTTCATCCTGTTGTTCCTCAGCCGGTTCGTCTGATTTCGGAGTTTCAACTGGCTCGGGGAGAATCAATTCATTGGGAGCGATGTTCGGCCAAATCTTCCGTAGGCGTTCTAAAACCTTTTCGGAATCCTCGGGAGATACCGCTTCCATCAATCGCATCTTGCTGCGGTTCTGGCCGGGAGCCCGGATTTCGCCCAACTTGACCAACAGCTCTTCCACCGAATCCAACTCAATGTCGTTGGCCCACAGCAGCAGGCGGTTGTTGTCCATGTCGGCATCGACACGGAATTTGTCATCTTTTTCGTCCTTTTCATTGGACCCGTAACCGCCATATCCCCAATAGCGCGAGCGGCGGTTGTCCTTTTTCTCTTCTTCGCCACCCATCATGAATTTAATCGAGCCGGCGACCTCGATCGCATCCAGCCGTCGCAATTTGATCACGTCAAACCGCCGACCGCTGCCGTCGAGCTTGGCGATCAATTTGCGGATCATCAGATGGTCGGTCATGGAGGCTTTGGCGATGATGGCCTTGTTCTTTTTATCGACTTCCAATTGCGTGCCGATATCCAAGCCCCCCAGGTCTTCCAACATATTGACCAACGTTTCGGGGTCGGTCGCCGCCAAGCGATAGGTTTGCATGCGGTCGATGTTGTTAAACAGCGAGTCGGACGGATCGGCAGCTACGTCCAGCGATTTGATGGCTTGCGTGATGATGGCCATTTTGTTGGGTGGTGCCGTTGCCATGATGCTGTTGCTGCGGGAATTAACAATCAGCCGCACTTCTTCGGGAGCCGAAGCACCGGCATCCCCTCCCTTTTTTTGCTGTTGTTGCTGCATGCGTTGCATCATTTGTTGCATTTGCTGCTGCATCTGGGGATTCGCAGCGCCGGAGACTTCGGCTGTTCGTTTGATCCCCAGAAGATCTTGTAATTGCACCAACGTTTCTGAAGCGCGGGTATGCTTGAGAAAGAACTCCTGCATCACACGGTCTTGACCGATATCGGATTTCTCCATCAATAGATACGATTGGATCTGCCGCAAATTGGCAACGGTATCCATCGCTTCCAGACGATTGAGCGACTCCACTGCGTCCAGGCGGCCATGTTCGGGGCTGATCAACGGTTTGAGTTGTCCTGCCAAATCCTTGGCAATCAACGTATCGAGCACGAACGATGTGCGGACGTATTCGTGGGGCATCAACTTGGCGAGTTCCTCGGGCGTGACCTCCGGTACGACAGCGGGGTTGAGTTCTTTGATCTTCTTCAGGCTGACCACCGAGAGCATTTCTTCATGCAGGATCATGGTGTAACCCCGCGCCAGCAGGTGGCGATTGATCACGTCGCGAGCTTCGTCGACCTCGTAACTGCGGGTTGTGACAAAATTCAAATAGTCGCCCGGCAATTCCTGCCAGTCCAAGTTGAGATGCGCAACGTCGGCCAACTCCTTGAGTACGACCGGCCAGGGAGCGCCACGGAAATTGAAGCGAACTTCGCCATCACCCAGTCTCTGGAGTTTGAGATCTTCCGGCTTGGGCTCCTCTTCCGGTTTAGCGGGCCGCTTGACGGCTGACGTTCCCGGTTCCGCCTTTTTATCATCCGGTTTTTTGTCTTTGTTCTTGTCGTCACCCGGCTTAGCATTGCCGTCTGGTTTGGCTTGTCCCGGTTGAGGTTGGCCAGGCTGCCCTGGTTGAGAGGGCGAGGAGCGCCGACTCCGTACTCCTGCAGGGACGGCAACAGCTTCTTGGGCCTGACAGAGTTCGGGCAATCCGCTGAGCAACAACCCGCAAACAGCCGACAGAAATATGCGATGCATGGAGCGCATGTGAGACTACCTTTTCGTGTTAGAGAACGCATTCCGAACGGTATTTTTTACCCGTATCACGCAAGTGTGAGTACTCGCGGAAGAATCGATCGACACGGGGCTTGCCTGTGAAATCACGGCGAGCAAGAAATCTCGATTTCCCATTTTATCACGGAATAACTTGGCTACAACTGCGAAATGCTCAATCGCGGACTGTTTAAGAAGATGCGACGGGGAGCGAAATTTGTCTATTTTTGCGTCAAACAGGCGTGAGGAGACAGGCTTGAGGTGGTGAGTGGGAAGTCCATTTCGAACTGGCGGACTAGGCTCTAAGCTTCTCCCCCCGCGACCAATCACGAGAAATCGCTCCCCCGATTCTGGCCGCCGGCCACTAGCCACCGACCACTCTACACAGCCGACGACCCTGGTATATTCCCTAGATCACGTTGCATGGATTGCAGTGATTTGAGTAGAATTCACATCAATGCCGCGTGATGCGTTGTGGGCCCCGCAATGACGTGGGACGATTGCCCCCATTTAGGTTGGGAGAAACCGACGATGTTGCAAGTCGATATGGGAAACACGGAAAAGTACTGCGACGGCATGAGTCGCCGCAGCTTTGTACAGTTGGGCGTCGCCGGCATGGCGACTGCGGGATTGGCCGACGTGTTGCGTGCCAAGGAAACTGCGGCAGAGGGTCAACGGGATCGCTCAGTCATCTTGCTGTGGCTCGATGGCGGACCGGGGCACTTGGATCTTTACGATCTGAAACCGGAAGCACCGGCTGAGATTCGTGGTATGTGGAATCCCATTCCTACGAACGTCCCTGGGTTTGAAATCAGCGAACTGTTTCCCCAACAAGCAAAAATCGCCGACAAGTTTTCAATCGTCCGCTCACTCCATCACGGCACGGGCGATCACTTCGCCGGTGGGCATCGTATGCTGACCTCCAAAGCGATGGGTGTCAGCGGCGGGAACAAATCGGGCAAATTCCCTTCCCTCGGTTCCGTGATCACGCGCGAGTTGGGTGCCAAAAACCCGGGCATGCCCAGCTACATCAGCGTACCGGTTGCCAGTAGCATCGGCTTGCGTCCGGGCTACTTCGGCGGAAACTGGTTGGGCGTGCAACACGATCCGTTTCAGACTGGTGGGGATCCGAACAAAGATAAATTCAAAGTCAAAAACCTGAACCTGGCAAAAGGGTTGTCTTTAACCCGGTTGGAGGATCGCCGCGGGTTGTTGACGCAACTCGACACGATTCCCCGCAATGTCGAAAAGACCGCCACGTTCGATGCCATGGACCGGTTCGACAAAAACGCGTTTGAATTTGTCTCCGGTAAAAGCGCGCGGGAGGCTTTTGACCTCAGCCGTGAAGATCCACGGATTCGCGATCTCTATGGACGGCATACCTGGGGCCAAAGCACATTGTTGGCGCGACGGTTGGTCGAAGCCGGCGCACGGTTTGTCACTTGCCACTTTGGTGGCTGGGACAGTCACTGGGATCTCGAATCGAGAATGAACTCGTATTTGCCGCGGGTCGACGCAGCTGTGTCTGGATTGTTCAAAGACCTGGAGCAGCGCGGGCTGTTGGAAAGCACCATGGTTGTGCTCTGCGGCGAATTCAGCCGCACACCACGGATCAACGACGGTGGCAATGGCGGTCCTCCGTTGAGCAAGGGGACACCCGGTCGCGATCACTGGGGGGCTTCGATGTTCTGCCTGATGGGTGGCGGTGGCATTCGCGGCGGGCAGATAATCGGCTCGACCGATAGCAAGGGCTATCGACCGCTTACCCGCGCCGTCCGTCCGGAGCACATCCATGCCACAATCTACAAAGCCATGGGACTCAACCCGGCGCTACATCTCTTAGACCATCGCGGTCGCCCAACCCCGGTCCTGGAAGATCCCACCCCGATTTCGGAATTGCTGTAACCCCCGGCGCGGGTTCCACAATTTCAACCTTCTTTATGCGCGTCGGCGACGTTGCGAGTAACGTCGTTGAGAATTGATTGTGCGATCGGTCCATGGGCGGCGAACTTGAAAACGCGGGTGCTTTCTCCCGTGATGTCGATTTCAATCCGTAGCACATCGTCAGGCAAGACGCCGGCAACGCGGTCTGCCCATTCGATCAAGCAGACGCCTCCGGCTTCAAAGTATTCCTCGACGCCCAGATCCAGAAACTCATCGACGCTGCCCAACCGATACGTATCGAAATGAAAGACCGGCAGTCGACCGGCGTATTCTTGGATCAATACGAATGTTGGACTCGTAACCAACTTTTCGTCGACCTCCAGCGCCTTGGCAACGGCACGAGTCAGACGCGTCTTACCCGCACCGAGGTTGCCCACCAAAGCAATCACCGCCCCCGCTCGAGCAGCGCGTCCTATGGCAGCGCCTATTGCAGCAGTTTCGACTTCGTCATGTGACGTGTACGTCCAGGTTTTCGGGAAGGATGATTCGGAGCCGGGCACAGTGGGGCTTTCTCAATCAGCTGTCGTTACGGAAAATCAAAACCGGCGGCAATTATAACAGATGCTTCCAGCCTGACACCGGTAGGGGGATCACCTCACCGGCTGCGGTGCGCAATTGCATTTCGTTCCCGTCAACGACCGTGCCGATTCGCGACAGTGGGATCTCCAGCGGTGAGTTGGCCAACAACCGTACAGCGTCATCCTCTGAAACGGTAAACAACAACTCAAAGTCCTCACCGTCGGAGAGGGCATGTTCCCAAGCAGAGCGATCGTCTTGGCCGGCGGCGGTTTGGGCGGCTGGGCTGATGGGGATTGCCGACTCGTCTAAAATAACTCCCACGCCGCTTTCTTCGACAATGTGCTGCAAATCCGCTGCCAAGCCGTCGCTGACATCGAGCATGGCATGCAGGTCCACGGTTTCATGTAGCTTCAAGGCTTCGTTGATGCGGGGCGTGAAGTCGAGGTGTTTGCCCGCTAGACTGCCGCCCAATTCTCCGGTGACAAAGATCGCGTCACCTGGGCGAGCGCCGCTGCGGGTTACGGCGCCGCGGTCGGTTGTTTCACCCAAGGCGGTGATGCTGATGACCAGCGGACCTTGCCAGCTATTGGTATCTCCGCCGGCGATGGCGACACCGAATTGGTCGGCCAACTCCCCGATGCCGGCGTACAGTTCCTCGGCGAATTTCGCGGGGATACCACGGGGCAGGGCGAGGCTGATGACAGCTGCCAAGGGGCGTCCGGCCATCGCGGCAATATCGCTGAGATTGACCGCCAGTGCTTTATGGCCGATTTGCCGGGGCGTCGCCGGGGGCATGGTAAAATGCACCCCTTCCATCAGCATGTCGACCGTGACCAGACAGTTCGCCGGATTTGGAAAGGCTAATGCTGCGGTGTCATCGCCGATTCCCAGCGGGATACGTTCATGAGCGCGGGTCTGTTGGCGAATCCATGCGATCAGTTCAAATTCATGCCGGCCGGTGTTCACCCGAGTGGACCTTAGCTGATTGGGGTTAAAGAGACTCTCGCCCGGATTGTAGGCCCGTACCGATGTGCTGGGAAGGACCGTACGTCTCGGCGCATAAAAACACCGGACCCCAGCTAGCCACGGCGCTGGGATCCGGCGTTAGTCTTCTTACTGCAACCGGTGAGTCAAGGTGATGACAGTCCTAGCATCACGCAGCAGAGTCAGTAACTTTCAATCATGTGTCCATACCACCTGCAACACTAGTCTTGCAGGGGAAGGCTCAATGTTTTTTCGATAATTTGCTCTCCGCGAATGATATGGCATTTCACAGGTGCCAATTCCGAAGCGGCCGAGTTGGCGGTCAGCGATTTGCGTTGTTGATTGAAGGCATACGTCACATGCGTAATCTTATAGGCTTCCCACAACGCCAAGCCCACAACCACATCGCCGGACTTCACTCCTTTGGCAGCCGCTGGGCCGTTGGCACGGACTTCGATGACCTGCAATCCGCCCTTGTAGTGTTTTTGATACTTGTTGGGCAGTTGGTTTTGGCTGATGGAACGGAATCGCAAACCGAGAATCCGCCAGACCATTTGCTGTGGCGTATCTCCACGATAGGAACTGGTGTCACCATTGTTGGCACGAGCCACGATATTCGTGAGGGGTCGTTCGCCGTTGCGTCCGATGCGGAGTTGCAGGGCGACCTCAGAGCCATCGCGTCGTACTGTGACCGGCACCTCTTTGCCGGGATTGATTCCCAACAACGCTCGTTCGAAGTCTGCCCGATCCGACACTGCCACTTTACCCGCCTTGAGGACTTCATCGCCGGGCAACAACCCCGCTTGGAAAGCCGGGCTGTCGGAATGCGTTCCGCTGACAACCATCTTCTTCGTTTCAGGTGACCGGACATCCTTGGTGAGCAAGCCGTGGTAGGTGCCGAATTTTTCGTTGTCCAGCAATCGCGAAATCGTGCGGCGGGCATCATCGATGGGAATCGTGAAGCCGATTCGTTGTGCTCCGGCACGAATGGCGACGTTAATGCCGATGACTTCGCCGTCCAAGTTCACCAACGGCCCACCACTGTTGCCGGGATTGATGCTGGCGTCGGTTTGGATCAGGTTTTTGTAGCCGATCTTTTCATTGACTTCGACATTACGGCCCAATGCGCTAATGATGCCGCGAGTGATCGTGTGGGTGTATCCAAACGCATTGCCCACAGCGAAGACGGTTTCGCCTCGCATCAAGTCACAGGATGTTCCAAAGGGAGCGACGGGCAGCGAGCGTCCGAAGTCGACTTTGATGATCGCCAAGTCCTGACGGCTGTCAAAGGAGATGACATTGGCTTTGGCTTGCGTGCCATCGATCAATTCGACGCGAATCGCGTCTTGGTCGACGTTGTGAATCACGTGCTCGTTGGTAACGATGTAGCCTCGTTCGTCAACAATCACACCGGTTCCCATGCCGTTCACCTTTTTCGGCGAGCCGAATACAGGGTCTTTGGATTGGGTTTTTTCGGTGTGGATATTAACGACAGATTTTTCGACACGCTGGACCGCATTGACCAGCGGTGTCATACGGCGTTCCGATCCAACGCCGTCATTCACCAACCATGTCAAAAGGAGCGCACAACAGAGTCCGGTAATTTGAATCCGTGGTTGCATAAGTCGGGTTCTTCTCGGCGCGGGGGTCTCAAACCGAGGTTGCATCCAGCAACTTCCGGTTCAACGAATGGCAGCGTCATCAAACTGCAGGCGAGACTCAGATCCGTTGTATCTCGATACCAAAGGTCGGGGCGATGTCCGTTAGAATTTCCAATCGGCCACGCAACCCAAAATTGGTTACCCTTCCGCTGCGGGGTCGGCACGTAGTGTCTGTAGCGATTAGGTAATTCGCTAATTGGGTGAATCCGCATATCTCGAAACATTTTCTTCTCAAGTCAACGTACGCTAGAATGCTGTTTTGATATGCCGACACGGCAAATCTCATAGCCTACCGAGATGCTGTGATTTGTAACGGCCACTCAAAATGCTTAACCCGAACGGTCCCATACTCAAATGGCCCCGACCGGGTGGCAACTGCAAACCCGTTTCCCTCAATATAGACAGCAAAGAAACCCGCCATGTCTCGTCGCGAAAAACTCGAGGAATTATTGGCCGCAGATCCGACCGACACTTTTCTGCAATACAGTATCGCCATGGAATACCGAACCGAGGGTGACCTGCCGGCCGCCGAAGTACGATTTCAAACCTTGTTGAAGGCGTCGCCCGACTACGTCCCGACATATTTTCGGCTGGGCGAGGTGTATACGGAACTCGATCGGATCACCGACGCGCGCGAGATCCTGACAACGGGCATCGAAACCGCTCTGCGTATCGGCGACCAGCATGCCGCCGGCGAAATGACCGAATTCCGGGCGAGCTTGGACGATGCCGGATAGGCCGCACTGCAGGTGACGCGGAGATTTCTCAAAACCCTCGACGTTGACAGTCGCAGCAGCTGCTCACTTCGCCCACGACGGCAACACCTGGGTGTCGATGCCGAAGATGGGGATCACCAATAAATAGGTGACCGCAGTGATGAGCAATACGCCCAGCAGGTTCAACAAGATTCCATAGCGAACCATGTCGAGCACGCGAATCCGACCCGAGCCAAATACGATGGCATTGGGGGGCGTGGCAATCGGCAACATGAAAGCACAGCTTGTGGAGACCGTTGCCGGTAGCATGAACAAACGGGGATCGATTCCCAAGCTGACGGCCGCTGCTCCTAAGATCGGCAAAAAGATTTGCGTTGTGGCGACGTTGGAAGTGAACTCCGTAAGAAACGTCAACAGCAGGCAAATTCCCAGCACCATGACCAGGGGATGGCTACCGGCCGCATATTCGGTGAACAGGGTCCCGAAATAAACAGAAAGCTGAGAATTCTCAAACCCAGCAGCAATCGCAAAGCCGCCTCCAAACAGCAACAGCAATCCCCAGGGGAGTCGCGATGCTGTCTCCCAATCCATCAGGAACCGCAGTTTTCCTTGTTCATCGCGTCCACCGGGCAGGCAGAACATGAGCACGACCATCGCCATCACCGTGGTGGAGTCATGCAGAAAACGATGCGTGAACGAACCGGCGATTTGGCGTGCGGCCAACCAGTTTTCTAGCCAGGTTGCCCAACCCTCAAAGATAACGTGATCCTGAAACTGGAATTTACCCCGCAAAACCCACAAGCAGGCGGTCATCACAAATACGCCGAACATCAGCATTTCGCCCATGGTGGGCGGTCCCAACTCTCGAATGCGGTCGCGAAAAAAGCCGCGTCCCAGCGCCGCCAATTGCGGCTGCGGTGGCATTCTTAAGGTCAACAAGACCCACGCGCAAAAAATCAACAGCATCCCCAACGGCACAAATGCCATCATCCATTGTCCGGCGGTGATTTCCGGTCCCTCGGCAAAATGCTGGTCCCAGACTCCCAAAAAGGCGATGTTCGTCGGCGTCCCCACCAAGGTTGTCGAGCCTCCCATGCTGGCGGCATAGGCGATGCCCAGCAACAGCGCCAAGGAGAGCCGCGACAAATCGGGGCGCTCTCCCGATTCTTGTTTGGCGGACAAGACTTCTTCGAGCGAAGTTAAGATCGCCAGCGCGATGGGCAGCATCAAGAGCGTCGAGGCGGTGTTGCTGATCCACATCGATAAAAATGCCGTAGCGCACATGAACCCCAACACGATCCGTCGCGGGCCGGTGCCGATCAGTCGGACGATATGAAAAGCGATCCGTCGGTGCAGTCCCCAACGTTCGATTCCCAACGCGATCATGAACCCGCCCATTGCCAACACAATGCTTTGGTTCATGTAGGCCGTGGGGACTTCCTTAGCGGGCTGAATCCCCAAGAGAGGAAACAGGGCCAACGGCAGCAAACTGGTGGCGGCAATGGGAACGGCTTGCGTGACCCACCACATGACCATCCACAAAACGACTGCCACGAGTCGATGTGCCTCGACCGACATACCTTCGGGGAGGGGACTGAACAACACGCCCAGGAACAGCAGCGGTCCGCACACCAATCCGGTCCGCCCTACCGGTGTCGGCATTGCCTCGTATGCATTGGAAGACATTGAGCTGCGGAGTTTCCTTATCGCGGCTGTTCGACTGATTGTTATCGAATCTTAAGGATGAACGAACTGATGCCCCTCGGGCCGGACGGTGAGTACCGGGCAGGGAGCTTTGCGGACGACTTTTTCAGCCTCACTGCTGGTCAGCATGTGTGCAATCGCGCCGTGGCCGTGTGTGCCCATGACGATCAAATCGATTTCATTTTCGCGAGCGAAATTGATGATCTCCACAAAGGGTGTGCCATGCACCCAGTGCAATTGGGCGTTGCAGCGTTTTTTGTCGTCGTCGGTCAGCCACCCCTCCATGCGTTCTTGCGCATATTGCTCGAACTCCGCTTTCGACGGCATGGGATAGCTTTCAAACATCGGCAGATAAATCACAGGGTCGACGATGACATGCAGCAAATGCAACGTCGCGCCAAAACGCTCCGCCATTTCCACAGCATAGTTAGCCGCTTCGAGACCGGGTTCGGAAAAGTCGGTGGGCAACAGGATATTTTTCAGTTGGATCATGACGTTTATTCAAACTCGCAAGGCCGTTTTTTTTTCACTCAAACGTTCCGACACAATACCACGGCGGGAATCAGGCGACCAGTCGGTTTGTCGCACCGGGGGCTACTGAACGTATAGCTGTTTGCTGATACGGCAGTGCGGATTTTTCATCGAGTTTTGTACTGCTCACCTCGTTGATAATTCCCTCAAAATTGCTTAAAATCGGCATTGTTGGAATGTCGGTTTTTCGTCGAACCAGCTGAACGAAACCCGTGCCGCAAGTTATTTTGTAGAAAAGGGTTGCGAAACTCGTCTTCGCTGATGGATTGGCAGCAAGACTCCCGGGCACGATGATTTGTGTGCGTGCCTCGATCCGGCGACGAATTCGGCAGATTTCACCTCTCCATTTGGCGTTCTTCAGGCTGAAGTTCGCACGAAAGTTGGCTGGGGATTTTAGCAAGCCCGGCAAATAATCGCGGCGTGTCAGACGCCCTGGAACCGATGGAACCAGCGGCCGAAACCGAACCGCGATCCGTATTCATTTCGCGGTGAATGGATTCCTTGGCGAATCGATTCGCCGAATTGAAAATATGTGTATAGCCCTCAAGGAGGCCAGGAATTGTCGACAGGAGACGCAGAGAACATCCAGCAGATGGATATTCGCGATGAGATGCGGAATAGCTATCTGACCTATGCGATGAGCGTAATCGTCAGCCGCGCGTTGCCCGACGTGAGAGATGGTTTGAAACCGTCGCAACGTCGCATCCTGGTGGCGATGAATGACCTGAACCTGGGCCCGAGCAGCGGGCGAGTGAAGTGTCAAAAGATCTCCGGCGACACGTCGGGAAACTATCACCCGCATAGTGGTGAAGGGGTTTATTTGACGCTCGTGCGTCTGGCGCAGGAATGGAACATGCGCCAAGTCCTGGTCGACAAACAGGGGAACTTTGGTTCGCTGGCCGGATTGCCGCCGGCTGCCGCGCGTTATACCGAAGCTCGGCTCTCGGCTGCGGCGACGGAAATGCTGGATGACATCCGCCGCGACACCGTCGACTTTGTGCCGACCTACGATCAACGGCTGACCGAGCCGGTCGTGTTGCCTTCGCGGTTCCCGAATTTGCTGGTAAACGGTTCCAACGGGATCGCGGTCGGCATGCGGACGATGATTCCGCCGCACAATTTGGCCGAGGTTTGCGATGCCGTGCAATTGCTGATCGACGAACCCAACGCCACGCTCGATGATTTGATGGGATGCATCCAAGGTCCGGACTTTCCCACCGGTGGAATCATCTGCGGACAACTCGGCATCCGGCAGGCGTTTAAAGAGGGACGTTCGACAATCGCCGTCCGGGCCCGTACGCATTTCGAACAAGAGAAAAACCACGACGTGATCGTCGTCACCGAAATCCCTTACCTGCAGACGCGTGACGGGATTCGTGAAAAGCTGGAACAAGTGGTCCGCGAAGGTCGCATTAAAGAAATCTCGCAGATCGTCGATCTCACCGACCGTACGATCCCCGCGTGGCAAGTGCGACTGCATATTATCCTCAAGCGGGACGCGGATCGTGAAGTTGTGTTGAACCAACTCTTCCAGTATTCCCCCTTGCAAACAACGCTCAGTTTGAATTTCGTGGCCCTGGTTGGCAGCCGTCCGAAGCAGTTGTCGCTGAAAGAAATCCTCGAAGAATTCGTACGACACCGCGTAACCGTGCTGCGGCGGCGGACTGAGTTTTTGTTGGCCGAAGCCAAAAAGCGTAAGCACACCGTCGAAGGCTTGTTGATCGCGCAGATCAACATCGACAACGTAATCAACACGATTCGGCAGTCGCCCGATCGCAAAGAAGCCTGTGTGCGGCTGCAAAGTCTGGAAGTCGCCAGCGAATTGATCGCCCGCGCCTTGGGGGATCACGGATTCCAGTCATTCCTGGCTGAACGTCATCCCGGAGCGGAAGCCCCGGCAGCGCTAGAGAATTATGGACTGACCGCAAAACAGGCTGAAGCGATCGTCGCCATGCAACTCGGCTCGCTGGCCGGGTTGGAACGAGAAAAACTCGGTGAAGAACACCGCAAACTGTTGGAAGACGTCGACGAATTCCTGCGGTTGCTCTCCGACGAAGCCCACCTGCTGGCTGTCATCCGCGACGAGATGGATCAACTCAAGGGAAAATTCGGCGACACGCGGCGGACCGAAATCAATGATGAAGAAGTCGGCAACGTCAGCAAAGAAGAGTTGATCACCGAAGAAACCATGGTCGTCACGCTGTCGCATCGCGGATACATCAAACGCATCAAGCTCGACAGCTATCAAGCGCAGAACCGCGGTGGCAAGGGCATTATGGGTGCCAAGTCGGATGACGAGGACCCCATCGAACATCTCTTCGTTGCCAGCACGCACGACTATTTGATGTTCTTCACCGATCGCGGAAAGGTGTACTGGCAGAAGGTCTACGACCTGCCATTGGGCAGCCGCGTCGCTAAAGGGCGCGCGCTGGTTAATCTTGTGCGTCTCGAGCCGGACGAGAAGATCTTCCATTGTCTGGCCGTACGTGATTTCGACGGAGAACGGCAACTAGTGCTGGCCACCCGTAATGGCATCGTTAAGAAGACCGCCCTGTCCGCTTACAGCCGCCCGCTGCGTGGCGGATTGATTGCCGTCAAATTGGACGAAGGGGACGAACTGATCGGCGTGGCGATCGTGGGGCCGGGAGAAGATTTGCTGCTCGCCTCGGCCAACGGGATGGCGATTCGTTTTGCCCAAGAAGACGCACGCAGCATGGGCCGCAATACGCGGGGAGTCAAAGGCATTAGCCTCCGCGAAGGGGACTATGCTGTCGGCATGGTCGTCGCCGATCCGGAGTTGAACCTCTTGACCGTTTGTGAAAATGGTTTTGGCAAACGAACGCCGATCGGGGTCGTTGATCATGACGAGCCAGACACCGAGGACACAGATACCGGCGAATCGGATCCGTCTGCTGTTGAGGACGCTCCCGAGGAAACCGAAGCCGCGTCGGAAGAAACGGTCCGCAGCAGCATGAAATACCGCCGGCAAAAACGGGGCGGCAAGGGGGTCATCGATATTCGTACGACGGAACGCAACGGCAAAGTGGTTGCCGTGACAGCGATTTCAGAAGAGGACGAAGTCTTGATGATCACCGCCGGTGGCAAAATTCAACGTGTGCGGGTTGCCGATATTTCGCAGGTCGGACGCAATACGCAAGGGGTGCGGATTATCCGGATGGGCAAAGACGACAGACTGGTCTCTTTGGCCCGCGTACCTCAAGAAGAGATTGACGAGGATGCGGTCGCTGAGGAAGAATAGGTGTAGACCCACTGCCTGCAACAAGGCGGTTCCCTAAAACTCCTCGGCATCCCTGTGACCGTTCGCCTCATTTTCTACAAATACGACTGACTTCGAAAAGATTGAATTCGAAAAGGATGAGGCGATGCGTCTACTAGTAACCGGTGGCTGTGGGTTCATAGGATCGAATTTCATACGCCAACAATTGCAGACCTATGACGACGTCTCGATCGTCAATCTCGACCTGCTGACCTATGCGGGCAACTTGGAAAATCTCCGCGATGTCGAAGACAACCCACGATACGAATTCGTGCGGGGCGACATCTGCGACCGCGAATGTGTGAACAAGATTTTGGAGAGCCAACCGGTCGATGCGGTGATCAATTTCGCCGCAGAAAGTCACGTTGACCGTTCGATTCTCGATAGCGGCCCGTTCATTCAAACAAATATCGTGGGGACACAAATCCTCCTCGACGCCAGCCGAGCCGCCAATGTGGAGCGTTACCTACAGGTCTCCACCGACGAAGTTTACGGCAGCTTGGGCCCGACCGGTTTGTTCACCGAAGAGACGCCTTTAGCGCCGAGCAGCCCTTATTCGGCATCCAAGACCGCGGCAGACCTGTTGGTCAATGCTTATCACCATTCCTTTGGCTTCCCGGCGATCATCACGCGGTGTTCGAACAACTACGGCCCCTATCAGTTTCCTGAAAAATTGATCCCGCTATTCATTTCCAACGCAGCAGCGGACTTGAAATTGCCCGTCTACGGCACCGGCACCAATGTGCGGGACTGGATTCACGTCGAGGACCATTGTCGCGGTATCGATGCGGCGCTGCGTCGCGGGAGCATTGGCGAGGTTTATAACTTCGGCGGCGGCAATGAACGGACCAACCTGGAAATCACGCACGGCATTTTGAAATTGTTGAACAAGCCCGAAAGCTTGATCCACTACGTCACCGACCGCCCCGGACACGATCTACGGTACGCCATCGATTCCAGCAAAGCCGAACGAGAATTGCAGTGGCAGCCCCAGGTCAATTTTGAACAAGGGCTACAGGACACGATCAATTGGTACTTGTCGCAGGCCGAGTGGACCGCCCATATCAAGAGCGGCGAATACCAAACCTATTACGAAGAACAGTACGGCAAACGACTCGAATAAATCTGATTCAACTTTGATGTTAATGAATCACCCGGCCGCCAAGACGTAGGGCAGTGGCGGTCCCCCATCCGAATGAAACGAACGGTCAAGGCAACGAGGACGACAACATATGAAGATTGCAATGGTGGGGACCGGCTATGTCGGTTTAGTGACCGGGACATGCTTTGCTGAGAGCGGCAACGATGTGACCTGCGTGGATATCGACCAAAAGAAAGTCGATATGCTCCTAGGCGGCGAAGTGCCGATTTACGAACCAGGTTTGACAGAACTGGTCAAACGCAATGCTCAAGCGGGACGATTGCATTTCACCACACAGCTGTCAGAAGCTGTCGCCGATTCGCAATGCGCGTTCATCGCAGTCGGCACCCCGCAGGGCGATGATGGTTCGGCCAACATGGGCGCATTTTGGAAGGTCGTCGATTCACTGGCACCCATCCTGCCCGACGATTGTATCGTCGTTGTCAAAAGCACCGTTCCCGTGGGAACCAATCGTGCGGTTTCGGAACGTTTACGCGAATTGACCGGCCGTGTCTGTGACGTTGTCTCCAATCCCGAATTCCTCAAAGAAGGTTGCGCGATTGACGACTTCACCAAACCGGACCGCGTGGTCGTCGGGGTCGAGCGTCCTGAACCTGCTGAAGTTCTCAAAGAGCTTTACAAACCATTTTTACGCACCGAAAAGCCGTTCCTCTCCATGGGTTTGGAGAGTGCGGAGATGACCAAATATGTGGCCAACTGCATGTTGGCCACCAAGATTAGCTTCATCAACGAAATGGCGAACGTCTGTGACGGCGTGGGCGCCGACATCAACGATGTGCGACGCGGCATCGGGCACGATGCACGCATCGGCTTTTCGTTTCTATTTCCGGGCGTGGGTTACGGCGGGTCTTGTTTCCCCAAGGATGTCCGGGCGCTGGCAGCGGTGGCAGCAGCTCACAAAGTCGAGTCACAGATGCTGGACTCCGTCGACAAAGTCAATCAAGCACAAAAAACGGTACTGTTCAGCAAACTGCAGCGGTATTTCGAAGGCGATTTCTCCGGCCGTACAATTGCCATTTGGGGCTTGGCATTCAAACCTCGCACCGACGACATCCGTGAAGCCCCGGCGCTGGTGTTGATTGATCAATTACTGGCTGAAGGTGCTACGGTGCGAGTCCACGATCCTGTGGCAATGGACAATGTCAAACAAATCTACGGCGACAAGATTACCTATTGGGAAGACCAATACGCCGCTCTCGAAGGGGCGGATGCGTTGGCCATCAATACGGAATGGAACGAGTTTCGCAATCCGAAGTTCGACCTGATGTCCAAGAATCTGACACAACCGATCATTTTTGACGGGCGAAATCTTTACGATCCCGCTAAGATGCGCGATCACGGATTCCATTACGAGGGCATCGGCCTGCGTTAAGCGCCCGATGGAAAAGGGGTGCCACTGGCGGCTTGTCCGCCAGTGCAAACAGCGTGACCAGAAAAGCAGTGCTGGACCAACCAGCAGTAGCACCCGGCGCGCCCCATAGACAATATCTATTTGAGGCCGTTCGGCGCAGCCGGACACCTATTATAAAACGGAGTGATCAGTCGATGGACAACGAATTACGCGGCACCTGTCAAGGAATCTTGGATCGCATTGTTCAGCTCAGAGACTCTCTTTGACTTAGCTGGCAAACAGACTCGCTCGCAGGAAATCAACGAACTGATGGGGGCTCCCGGATTTTGGGACGACCAAGAGAAGGCGCAAGCGCTGGTCGGCGAATTGCGCCGGATCACACTGACGATCAAACCGTTGACGGAGTTGGAAGAAAGCTCCGAAGAGATGGAAGTGCTGATGGAATTCTCCGAGGAGGACGACTCCGGCGAGAGTACGACCGAATTGGAAAGTCTCGCCAAGCAACTTGAAAAACGTCTGGAGGCGATGGAACTCAAGGCGATGATGAGCCGACCCGAGGATGGTTGCAACGCCTATGTCAGTATCCAAGCCGGCGAGGGCGGCACCGACGCATCCGACTGGGCGGCGATGTTGTTGCGTATGTATCAGCGTTGGAGCGAAGACAACGGCTACTCGACAGAACTGATTGATATCTCCGCAGCGGAGGAAGCCGGAATCCGCAGTGCCACGATCGCCATCCGCGGCGATTATGTGTACGGATATCTGAAAGGCGAAGTCGGCAATCATCGGCTGATTCGCATTAGCCCGTTTGACTCCGCCGGCCGCCGTCAAACGTCCTTTGCTGCTATCGATATTGTGCCTGAAATCGAGGACGATCTCGACATCGATATCAACTGGGACAAGGATGTGCGAGAAGACACCTACCGCGCCAGCGGGGCAGGGGGGCAGCACGTTAACAAGACCTCGTCGGCCATCCGCTTAACGCACGAATCGACCGGTGTGGTTGTGCAATGCCAAAACGACCGCAGCCAACACAAAAACCGAGCGACAGCGCGGAAGATGTTGCAGGCCAAGCTGTACCAAATCGAGCAGGAAAAGCGGGACAGTGAATTGGCCGCCAAGCGGGGGGACAAATCCCGTATTGGATTTGGTGGTGAAACGATCCGCTCCTACGTGTTGCATCCGCAACAACAGGTCAAGGATCACCGCACAATGCATACCTCGTCCAACCCCACCCGCGTTTTGGACGGCGACTTAAATGCGTTTATCGAAAGCTACCTGCGGTGGAGCTTGACGAATTAGGCTCGCGGCTTGAGGGGTGAGGCCTGAGGAAAGTGCGCGCGTCGTTTGGCCGTCTATTGATATCAATCGGTGACTTCGGCCCAGACGGCCAATTGCACGGCGGCGTCCAGCGGCATTTCGCTCACCCCCAAGGCCACGCGTGTGTGCCGACCGGCGTCGCCGAATAACTCGACGAGAAGTTCCGAAGCGCCGTTGAGCACCTGTGGCTGATGCTGAAACCCCGGAGCGGAGTGGACATAACCTTCCACACGGACAATCCGCGAGACCTGTTGCAGGTCACCGATGCAGGCTTTGATCTGCGCCAGGGCATTGACTACACAGATCCGGGCAGCATCGATCCCCTGTTGTTCGTGCAGTTCAGTCCCCAACTTTCCGCTAAAGACGATCTCCTTACCGATGAAGGGCAATTGCCCACTGGTGACCACCAGGTTGCCGGTCCGCAGCACGGGAACATAGTTGCCCACCGCTGCCGGCGGGGTGGGAAGATCGTAACCAAGTTCTTGCAGCTTTTCTTCGATCGTTTGGCTCATCGAGCTGGCTCGCAGTTAATTCGTGGGTTGGTATTTGAGTGACAGTTCAGCGGACGCGCATCATAACCAAACTCGCCCCGCAAGCCCAATGCCTACGGTCAGGTTTGCCGTCACGCGTGCTAAGCCGCGCTACGCCATTTATTGCGAGGAATCGCCCCCAGCAAAATGACGGCCATCTGACTGACCCAGAACATGGCCAAGGCTTTGAGCACACCGTCGGTAAAGCCGTAGGAATGCAGGCCGATTCCTAATTCGTTCACGCCGAACCAGGACCAAGCGGTGACGATGTTGCCGAAGATGGCCAGCATGGCCAGCCCGCGATCTTTGACCATTCCGCCCCAGCGGGCATGCAGAATCAACGCGTTCCACAACACAATGATCAAGGCACCGTTTTCCTTCGGGTCCCAACCCCAAAAACGTCCCCACGAATCATCGGCCCATAATCCGCCCAACACCGTGCCGAAGAAACTAAAGAACAGGGCAAAACAAACCGTGCCGTAAATCATGCGGCTCATCGTCTTGCTGTTTTGTGGTGTGAATGTGGTGGTAAAGACACCCCAGATTACATAGATCAGACCCAACATGCCGGCCACGAATGTCGTCGCGTAACCCAACGTAATGCAGACCACGTGTGTCGCCAACCAGAACTGCGTGTCGAGCACTGCTTGCAACACGCCGATAGTATCGCCATCGTTGGAAAGCATGTGCGCGATTCCCAGGGAGACAAAACCGGCCGTTGAGGCAATTACGTTGCCGACCCCGATTTTGAAGATCAGTTCCAGCACAATCCCCATCAACACAGCCGCTAGTCCGATGAAGACCGCCGAGCTGTACAGGTTGGTCACCGGGGGACGGCCGGAGATATACATCCGCATGATCACCGCTGCCATCTGCACGCCGCACAGCAAGACAATCAGCCAAAAGGCGGCGCGATTGAAGGGACGGGTCCACCCCAACCAGGAAAGTGCCGTCAGCACAAATGCCAAGATATACAGCGCTGCCGAGTAATAGAATGGCGATGCATGGTTAAACCATGCTTCGGCATTGACCTTGGCAGGGCGGTAATCGACCGGGCGCTCTGTGGCCAACAATTCGTTGTAATCTTCCACGCCGCGATTAAACGCTTTGGCATCTCCCGCTTTATAGGCATCAAAAATCCCCTTCAGCGCCGCCGTCGCAGGGTTTCCAGCTTCACGCTGCAAATCCACGGTCATGAAATAGTTGACCCATGCCATCGAAAATGGTTCCCAACCGTCCCCAGTGGCCTCTTCGTCCTGCGGGGTTGGTACTGAGCGCGGCGGTTGCATGCGGCTGAGGGCCTGGTTCGCCGCGCGGGCACGCTCCAAGACTTCCTTGGTGAGCATCAAGGTTTTCATCGCTGCTTCGCGGTTGTTCTTGAATTCCTCCTCCGTCGGCAAGGGGGGGAACTCGGCAGCTACGAATGCGGCTTGCAGCAACGTATAGCGGCGGACGCGTTTGTCGAGTTCTAAAACCTTGCGCTGAAACACGCTGAGGTGTTCGGCCCCTTGGTCGCGCGAGACCTCCCGCGCTTTATCGACCTGCTCGTTAAATTCCACCGCCTTAGGCCGCAGTTCCGATAACGAATACAGATACCCTTTACGCGGCTTGAGACCCAGATTCTGCTGAACTTCGAGGTTCTCAATCCGAAAGACCCGATGCTCTTCAGCCGCATCGGTCCCCGCTGCGACATCCAAAAACCAGCGGATGGCGGGTTGACGTTTGACGTTGTTGTCCTTGAAATCCTGCTTGTTGGAAATGATCCGCATGCTATTGCGGGCCAATGTGTCGAACGGCTTCACGCGGCCTTCGAAGACCAACGGCAATTTGCCGAATGCGTACAGATCCATTTCGCCCTCAGCTGTCCGAGGCGGCATCGAGACGCGGAGCAGATACAGTGCGCAAATCCCCACGATCAACACCGGGAACCACTGCGCGGCCATCCCGGCCAAGGTCTTGTCAGGCTCTTCGAGCGGAGGCAGCACGCCGTCGTCATCCGTTTTTGAGGAGGACTTCTCGACCGCCTTGGCCGCGGCAACGGGGCGGGACTGGCGATCCATGAAACGGATCAACACCATGCCAAACTGCGCCAACATGCCGATGACCACAATCATGCAACAGACATAGGGAATCATCCAGCCTGGGTTGCTGACGACCTGCAACGTGGTCGTTTCGGTTCCGGTCCGTGGATCTTGAAAATAACCGCTTTGATAGAACGTTTCTCCGGCGAATCGCAACGGGTTGTTCATCCAGATTTTGACTTCACGATCAACCTTGCGCGACTTATCTACGAGTTGAATATTCGAGGAATAATTCCGCGGGGTATCGGTGCCCAGGTAGTCATCCTTGCGAACGTCGAGCAGCGTGACCTGATAGTCCTTATAGGTTCGCTTGAACCGCATCGCCACGTCGTAGGCTTTCCCGTCAGGAGCAGCCACCGAATCGCTGAAATCGACGTTCGATAAGAAGAGGCCGACGAGGTAAGTCCCCAATTCCTCGCCTGTTTTTTTATCCGTGAATTTCAAATAGGCGGAGGTCAAATCGACGCTGCTGTTGCTGTCCGCCCCGGTACTCGCCTTGGCTTCATCAACCGTCCATTGCTGCCCCACACCCGCGGTCGCTGGCGTTTTTTCGCCCGGCTTAAGTTTGCGGGCATTGGAATTTTGCAGGAACTTGACAACTTCAATGTCAAACGGCAAGAACTCATGTTTGATTTTCGCGCCGGTTTTGAGCATCGATTTGGGGATCACAACGACGTCGTCGGTTTCCTTCCCCGAGGGATCAATGACGGCGAGTTCCACTTCGCGGATGTCGCGGACGAAGTTCGCTGTTTGGTTTTCGCTGACCGTTAATTGCGCTTCCTCGTTGGTCAGGCCCACGTACAGTTCGTTGAACATCAACAGCGCGATGCCCCAGTGCAACAAGACGATCCCGCCCCGTTTTTTGAACAGCAGCAGACATCCCCCCAATAACACCACTCCGGCGAACGAGGCTTTGATCAACTGCCACAAAATCCGCATTTCCGATTCGCCCAGGAATCCGGCGTCCGGTTGGAACACGTAATACAGGAAGAGGCCGCCAATGGAGACGTTGACAATTGCCAACGCCCAGCACAGCAATTTGCGCTGCGTGCCGACTTGAAAGAGCGCATATCCCGTTCCCAACCAGGCTGCCCCCAGTCCGGCCAACGAGAGATACCACAATGTTTTCCACTCCAATTTGGGAGCGATTGAGAATCCGGCCTGGTTGGTTCCACTGGCAATCACCAACCAAGTCACAAACATGCCGACGGCGAGCAATGCAAATCCCGCGATCCGCTGCGATCCTTTGGCTTGCAGTTTAAAACGAATGCCGTGGGCAGCGAGCAAGTTGATGCCCATCAATCCGCCGATCAACCAGCCGCCGGGAAACGGAAAGGTCAGCGGCAAACTCACGGTCTCGGAGATTCGAAGCGACTCAGGAATGTCCCAACCGGGGAAGAACGAGGGGGGGAACAAGACTTTCAGTGGAACCCAGGCAATCGCGGTACGGAAGTAATCATCCATCACCTGCCAAATGTCATCCTGCGCCTGAGCCAACGTGCCGATCAACACCAGTACGATCGCCAATGCGAACAGCACCACGGTGAATTTCAGCGAGGCTAACGGCTTGAGCAGCGGATTGATGTTGGCGCGCACAGAGAGTGAGTCCAGGCGTTCATCGTCAAGTGCCACGGTCTTAGAATGGGTTGTGGTACCGGCCACTTTAGGCTCCGTCAGAAGAGGAAAACTGAATCGATCGCAAGAACGTCTCGAATGCGGGCTTTTCACGTGCCGCCAACGCAGACGGGGCTCGCAATTTGAAGAACCAAACGTTGCCCGCACGCATGACAATCGCCCCTAGAATTGTTTCTTGTTTTGCCGCCGATTCCGGACCGACCAACTCGACAAACAATCCTTCCGTCCCGCCGATCGACATCTGTGTCGAATTGGCTTTTAAGTCTTCTTCGGTGGTGTCGGGCAAATTGACTTGCCCCCGCCAACGATTGATATTCGCTAACAGGCCACCCACATTTCCGGGGAGGCTGATGGCTGTGACTTCCCCGTTGTTGTCTCCGCCAGGAATTTCGAAAGCAGCTTTACGCATTCCCCCGGCGGCAATCTCCTTCCAACCCTCTGGAACTTCATACGTTAATTTCTCAGCCGCTGCGGGCGCGGAAGGCGGCATGGGCGGCCGTGCCGATTTGGGTTGTTTCGGAGCCGTATAACGCCGGATTTGATCCTGATTTCCAAATCCAATTTGAGGACCCGACAAAAACATGCCAGCCAACAAAGGAGCCATGCAAACCAGTTGAAGCAGAAATGGGCGGCCCGCTTTGGACCAATTCGTGATCAGAAAATAGAACGCGAAAAAGGGGATAAACAGACATCCCAGGCACGACCAAATACTCTTCTCGTAGGCTACCAATAAAAACCAAAAACTAGCCACGAGGCCACCGACGCCGCCGATGACCTGCAACAGCATCCCAAGTATTTCCATAGCAATAAATCCTCCGGGGGAAATCACCCCGGCTAGGTCGAAAGTTATGTCTAAATGTTGGTACCGGCAAATGCCCGTCCCATACGTTACTTGCTCAACGTTTCAAGCAATGAAATCCTTGGAGCCATGTTACTCAGGGAGAATTGTTGGGCAAAGTTGGCAGCCTATGTGGTCTGCCGAGGAACAGGTTGAAAATCAGGAATGCGCGGACCGAGAGCGCCTGATAACGCCGCGGGGAACCAGCGCGGGGGGAGCCTGAAAAAACGGGTTTTCCAGGCCAACGCCATGTTTAGGAGGGTTAGATCTTATTATAGGCCCGCAGTCCGCAAAAAGTACACGCTGACTTGTCGGATGTGCTGAAAAATACCGGGAAACCCCCGCGCACCCGGAAAACATGGCGTACACTTCGGTGCTGAAGTCACCGTTTCTCCTCGACACCTAAAACCCCAAAGGTAGCATGATGCTACGCGCAGCAATATTCGCCTGTGGAATCTTCGTTTCCCTCTGCGGAACCGCATTCCTCATGACCGATAAAATCGTAGTTTTCCCCAAACGCGAAGCGGTCGCGCTGATGAAGTTGGAAGCGCCCCGGCGTGATCCACTGGGAGCGATACTCTACGGCGCCGTCGCCCCGCGCCGCGAGATTGTGGTCCCCGAATGGGCCGCTTATGCGACTCTCTCCACCGGAGCCGTCGCGGCTGTACTGGCACTGGGTAAGGGACGTTGAGCTCTGTCCGTTCACAAAACCGCGAAGACAATTGCTTATTGATTCTTGGATTCGTCCGTACGAGGATCGGTTCGCAAATAACGCTCCAACGCCAACCCCAATCGCTGGCCAATCATCTGATACCCGGTTGGATGACTGTGCGGCGTGTTCCAGGCGGTTTCTAAAGTCATGCCGACCACGTGGTCCCGCATGTTCTGTCTAATCCAATTGGCCGAAATCCGCTTCCACAACGGATCGTATTGCGGGCCGGTGGTCGGTAGATCTTTTTCCAACGGCCAAGGCTCAACGAACTCCAAGCGGCTCGCAGCGATAAAACGCTCTTGGTGCCCACGTTGCTGTTCGGAGACCAAACTCGGTGCGGCAACGTAAAAGTACGGCCGCGGCGAATTGGCGCCGGGATTGTGTAAGTCAATGAACGCAACCAAACGTTGTTGCTGATCCAACGCTTGCAGTTTTTGCATGGCAGCTTTGACGGCGTTCCATTGCGTGTCGGCAAACCATCCACGATTGTGATCGTAGGGACGTTGGTTCTTTCCGCCATTGCCTGTCGCCGTATTGTCGATGTCCATGATCGGCACGAAATAGACAACTGTCTGTTTGCGCAGTTGCACGGCGCGGGGATCATCACCCGTGAGCCATTCCACGAATCCGCGTCCCACCCAACTCGCGCCCGATTCCCAAGCGTGTTGCCGCGCTTGGACCCACACCGCCATCCGCGTGCCGTCATCATCGCCACCTTCGGTGACAGTGAGCGCAGGAACAACGCGACCGGCACGTGTGCGACAAAGCGTAAATGCCTTCGCATGCGGAGACGACTTGTCCAGTCTTTTGGCCAAAGCTTCGGCGTCGCTGGGAACAAACGGCGGGCCCCAAGCAAACCAAGCGGTGGTTGCATCAATCTTCGCCGTCCAGACAGCGCGATCCTTGTCGCGCACGCCGGGCTGGGTTTGCGTCCACTGCTTCTGGTCGATGCTCATTGCCGCTCGGCTCGGCAACGCCCAATTCGCGCTGAGCGCTTGTCCGTTGGTGCGTTTGAGTTGGTCCGCCACAACCTCCAAGCGAATGGTTTCGCCCGGCTGAATTCCGTCCAGGCGAAAATACCACCAACAGGGCCAACCGAATTGGGGATCTCCGGCCGGGCGGATCGAGACGCGACGTGCGGTTTGATCAATCTGCACAACCTGAGCCGATCCGCCGGGAAAATCGGACGTGACCCGAAGCTCCTCGGCGCAAAGCGTTGTCGTACAAACAGCGATCGCGAAAAACGCCGCAACGCCTTTTACAATGTCAGACAGCATCCGGTGAAGCTTTCCGCTTACGATATGTGCGCACCCTTGGTCTCGACATACACCGCATACAGCGACTGGCTGGCGGTCATGAACAGACGATTGCGTTTCGTGCCGCCGAAGCAGACGTTGGAGCAAATTTCGGGCAGCAGGATTTGCCCGATACGGTCGCCATCGGGAGCAAAGATGTGCACGCCGTCGTAACCTTCGCCAACCCACCCGGCACTGGCCCAGATGTTGCCATCTTCATCGGCGCGAATCCCGTCAGCGAATCCCGCCTTGCCGTCGAGTTCCATTGACGCAAACACTTGGCGATTGGCCAACGTCTTGCCGTCAACGACATCCCAGACTTTGATGTCTTTCGGTGCGTCGGGGTAGTGCGACGCCCCGGTGTCGGCGACGTAGAGTTTTTTGTAATCGGGTGAAAAGCAGAGGCCGTTGGGTTTGTAGATCTCGTCAGCGACCTTGTCCATCTTGCCGGTTTTGGCATCGATACGATAGACCGCTTCCTTGATATGCAGTGGTCCCTTGACCCCTTCGTAGTTCAGCAAGCTGCCGTAACCCGGGTCGGTGAACCAGATGGCCCCGTCGTGAGGGTGCACGACCGCATCGTTGGGAGCGTTGAGCGGTTTGCCTTCCCATTTGTCGGCCAAGACAGTCATGCTGCCGTCGTATTCATATCGCACAACGCGGCGGTGTCCGTGCTGACACGAGATTTGCCGTCCCTGATAGTCGAAGGTGTTGCCGTTGCTGTTTCCCACCGGATTGCGAAACGTGCTGACATGTCCGTCTTCTTCCAGCCAGCGATGTTGGACGTTATTGGGAATGTCACTCCACAACAAATACTTCCCGACTCCGTTCCAGGCCGGCCCTTCGGCCCACAGCGTGCCACGATATAGCCGTTGAATCGGCGCGTTGCCCAATTTGTATTTGGCGAATCGAGGATCTAAGACCACCACATCGGGATCGGGATATCGAACGGGTGGCGCATCAGGACCGTAATCCCGTCCAAAGGCGAGATTGGCCGTCGCTGCCGCAGTTGCCGCAGCGGTGGCCAGAAACGAACGGCGTCCCAATCGAACGGCGGGCGCGGACGCCGGAACGTTCTCCTCAGCGTTTCCGTTGGCGATTTCAGTCATGGTTGTCTCCTCTCAAGGTGGAAGGTTCATCGTGACGGTTTGCGAAACAGAACGCGACTCAACCGCAGTCCCACATCACTCGAGTCAGATCACTAGAGCCGGATAAAGATGTTGTGCTTCTCAAGATGGCGTACAAACAGATAGTTAATGGCCATGAAGACAAACGTGATAAACCAGCAGTACCACAAAGGCGAATCATTCGGTGCGAGGTTATGCATCGAGTGTCCCACGACGTGGTGGATCGCATAAGCGGCCAGAGGATTCATACCGAAGGTACGGAACACGCCGATATGCATGCCGTTGATATCCGACAGCAAAATGAACAACGCATAAATCGCAATCGCGACCCCTGTGGCGAAGAGGATAAACGAAACGCTGACCATCCGCTTGTACATCATCCAATAGTTCCACTGCCGTCCATACTCGTAGTGCTGCGCACCTAAAAGGCTTCGGTTGAGTTGCTCCAATTCTTTCTGTTGCTTCTCATCCAATTCCGGCATCGCTTCTAACTCATCTCTCTTTTTGAGACGGTCGTTGACAGATTTTTGATCGGGGTGCGGCGGCATGACAAATGGCGGTTCGGCCAACAGGTCCGATAACCCGCGGCCCGCAGCCTTGCTGAAATCAGGGATCATGGGATCCTGCGCATACTTTGCCACGTCGCCCGGTTTTTGCGGAGCGTTGTTCGCCATTTGCTTGAGGAGCGGCTTGGGTTTTTTCTCTTTCCCTTTTTTGCCTTTCCCTGGTTTGCCCTTGGCCTTTTTATCCTTGGCCGGTTTGCCTTCTTCTTTCTTGCCTTCTTCTTTTTTATCCGTTGCTTTTTCGCCTGCGGTCTTTTTGTCCTCGGCCTTTTTGTCCTCGGCCTTTTTGTCTTTGGCTTGGGATTCTTTCGCCGGCTCTTCCTTTGCCGGCTCTTCCTTTGCCGGTTCTGCTTTTGCTGGTTCTGCCTTCTCTTTCTGGTCCTTAGCTTTTTCGTCGCTGGCCTTTTTGTCTCCGCCTTCTTTTTCGGAGGCTTCTTTTTTCGCGGCTGGTTTTTCCGGGGCTGCGGGGAGCGGGGTGTCGTAGAACCGTGTGCCGCAAGAGAGTATGTAGCCGATGATCATGAACACAGCAGCAAACAGAAAGATCTTGCCACCGGCGTTTTTGCGGGTATTCGTCGCCAGAATGTCATAGACCAGCGAACCGGCCAACATGGCTACCGACCAGGACATGATTCCAAAAAATCCGCCATCCCAACACCGATTGCCGCCCGTCTCCCAGAGCTGCACCATCCAGTTGTGCTCATAGCCGTGTACGAATCCCCAGTTGAACCACCACGAGAAGAGCATGTGGAAGACCAAGCAACCGATCATTGCCAGAAACCTGACCAAGGGTCCGGCGGCGATGACCGGCATCACAAAAATCTGACAAACGGCAATAATGCTGAGCACTTCCCAGAGGTTGGACTTGATCAACCTCATGATGAACTGAGTGGTCTTTCTGACTTTCACCTCTTTCATCATTCCGCTGTCGCCGTCGTCGACTTGAATGGTTTCTTCGGCGCTAAAATCACTCCAGTTTTTAAATTCGCCTCCAAAGCCGTACAACATCAATGACACCAAAATTAACGCGAGCGAGCGACGAAAGTAGGTCGAGTAGGTTGTCAGCGCACTGAATTTCTCCAAGCGTTTCAGGATCGTCAACCGATAGGAGAATCCGACGGCGAAGATGAATCCCGGCATGATCCAGTCGGCGAACGTGACGTAGTTGTCGTTATGTTTCCAAAATGGACTGATGGCTTGGAAGTGAGCGAAGTTCACGATGAACATGCTCAGCACGGTAAAACCGCGAAACTGGTCCATGGAATCCACACGGCCAAGTGTCGGTTGAGAACTCATAATAACAACGCCTTCAGTCCGAGAATCGAGAATAATGCTATACGCTGGCTATCAATGTATTGACGGTCGGAACATTAAGTAGACCGCACGAGATGCCAATAGGAATCGTTCAAATTTATTGAGACATGACCGGACGACCGGGTGGCGGATTGCGCGGTTGTTGCCAATCCCAGTCGGTCGTGTAGTCAATATCCAAGTAGGGGGTTTCCACCGGTTTGCCCCCTTGTTTCTTAGAAATTAGCAGCGCGTCCAACGCACCGCTAGTGACCAAGGTCCGCTCAGCGGGCCAGGTCGGTTGGCCGGTATGAAACATTTTCTCCGCCCCCTCCAATAGGAAATTGAAGTGTGCGAACGGACGGGCTTCCTGCGTCCAAAATAAGGTCGAGGTGATTTCGTCGCTGTCCGCTTCGCGCCACGCAACCGACCACCCTTGCAGCGCGGGATTGAGTTGCAGCACACTGGCCCGCAATCCGTCCTGATAGTCGATCACAAACAGCACCGGGTGCGGAACCAATTCTCGCATGTCTTGGTCGGGAGAAATCGGGCGTGCTTTTTGGCGGGATAAAGCGGCGCGAAACAACTCTTGATCGTACACGCCCCGCTCACCGGCCTCCCATACCGCTTCGTCTTCCAGGCAATAGACCGACTTGATGCCGGTCTCGCCCCCTTGACGTCGCTCGGCGAGGCATTGCACCATCTCTAAGGCATGAAACCCATATGCGTCGAGTGACCCGTAGGAGACGGCGACGATCTCTTCCAGCTTCGCGCCTCGCTTGGTGTTCGCCGGAGGATACCGCCACAATCCCGGCAACGAGGACCCCGCCATAAAGGGGATCTTGAGCCGCTGCGTCGCATCATAGATCTCTTTGGCGTCGGCCCAATTGTCGGCGACATGCTTGTCATGAAAAATTGGGACCACCCGGCCGCTGCTTTCAAAGACTTTGCGAACTTCGGCAAACAGCCGTTTCTTGGGATAGATTGTCTGTCCGGTGTCTGACTTCGGATATTGACCGTGCTCGGCGATCAACAAAATGCCGTCGACGGCAAGTTCCCCCGTTCCCAGCGTCAGAGCTCCTTCGATCGTGTCGAAAACCGGCACGCCATGCTCTTTGGCTAAGCGACGACTCGTGTCGTTTTTGGGGACTTGATCGGTATACAGCGAAACGAGTTGTAGCTTGGGAAACTCGCCTTTTCCATCGAGAGTCTTGGTCAGCATCAACTGGCTGACAATGACGTCGGCATGCGAGTTATGCCGATATTCGGTGACCACAGCGGCGATGCGCGGCAATTTTTGTTTGGCCGGCGCAACAGCAGCATCGTCAGCACTCACTCCACCAGGGGCGGCAATCCAACCGATCAGCGGAATGACCAATACCAGACAGGCAAGAGTTGTTCCGAATATGCGCTGCATTAGACATTTTCCAGACAAGGTGAGAGTTCATTTGCTTCCATGCTAAGGAATCCGCCCCGCATTCGCCATCTCACGACCCACAACTTCGATTTTTAGCTGAACTTCACCGGGCAAACGTCACTTTGGCAGAAATGGCATACACGACTGCTCAATCCCGGGTGAGGCCATCACAAATCTCTTGCGAAGAGGACCATCGCACCACAACCGAGGTCGCCGCTGCTGCAGTATCACTCGTCCGGACAACAGGTTGCGACAACGTTATTTGTGGACTTGCTATCGCTCTGTTGACCGGTCATAACAGGACCTCTCCGCCGTACATTCCCGACAGCATCCAGGGCAACCTCGGCCGTGCGGCCTTAGCAGACAACAACGTGCTAAATGCAATAAAATCAAGTGCTTTTGGCATTTCAGGGAGGATTTTCATGGCCACTGTTACGCCAAAAACCAACGAAGCCGATCGCCTGCCCCCGCAGGATATTGAGGCGGAAAAAAGCTTGTTGGGCAGTATGTTGCTGGTCAACGACGTGATCGACGAAGTCGTCGAGTTAGTGACGCCCGATCACTTTTATGTGAAAGCCCACATGCAGATTTGCGATGCGATTTATCGCATGCACGAATCGGGCAACCGCGGGATCGATGTCGTCACAGTCGCCGAACAACTGCAACGAACCGACCTGCTCGAGGAGGTCGGCGGTGTCGGACATCTGAGCGAAATCCTCAACACCGTCCCGCACGCTGCTCACGCAAAATACTACGCACAAATTGTCCGCGACAAGGGCATCTTGCGGAATCTGATTTACGCCTGCACCGATATTCTTAGTGAGAGCTACGACACGTCTCAAGATACGGTCGACATCCTCACCAAGGCGGAACAGACGATTTTTCAAATCGTTGAGCAGCAAGAAAACACCGACAATATTGTGCTCAAGGATATTCTGATGGATGCGTTCGACCGCATCCAACAGAGGCGGGAAAAAGAGGGGAGCATCAGCGGACTGAGCACTGGTTTTACCGATCTCGACAACCAGACCAACGGGTTTCAACCGTCGGAATTGGTGATTCTTGCCGCACGGCCCAGTATGGGAAAAACCGCATTTGTGGTGAACATTGCCGAAGCCGTCGCTCGTAACGCCCGTGATCGTTTGCGCGACGAATACATCAAACGCGGCGAGGAGTTGCCCTATGGCACAATCCCTGAAGGGGGCGTGCTAATTTTCAGCCTCGAACAGTCCAACTTAGAATTGGCCGAACGGCTGCTGTGCATCACTGCCAAACTGGACGGGCACAAAATGCGCAAAGGGGATCTCGACGATGAAGAATATGATCGTGTGATGCATGCCTCCTCAGAGTTGGGCGGCATGCCGATGTACATCGACGACAAACCGGGCCGCAATATGTCGGAAATCGGTGCCATCGCCCGACGTCTCAAGCGCAAACAAAATATCAGCTTAATCATCATCGACTATTTGCAATTGATCGAACCAGAAGACAAACGCGCGCCGCGGGAACAACAGATTTCACTGATTACGCGGCGGCTGAAATTCCTGGCGAAAGAAATCCACGTCCCCGTCATCGCCTTAGCGCAGCTGAACCGTGGCGTCGAGTTGCGAGAAGACAAACGTCCTCGCTTGGCGGACTTGCGGGAAAGTGGAGCGATCGAACAAGATGCCGATATCGTGATGTTCTTGCATCGTCCGGACGCCTATGACCCCGAGGATTCGCCCGGCAAAGCGGAAGTCGTCGTGGCCAAACACCGTAGCGGTCCCACCGGCATCGTAGACCTGACTTGGCAAAAAGAATCGATGCGATTCGTCGATTACAGCCATATCGCCGAACCGGACGGCGGATATTTCGGTGACGACGATATGGGCGGGTTTTGACCGAGCATTGAACCCTTGTTCGCTCACGGGTGTCCCGTAGAATATACGGATTCGTTCTCCCTGCGCTTTCATCCCGCAAGTTATTGAATTCTGGAAGTCCCCTCATGGTAAAAGTCGCCATTCTCGGAGCGACGGGTTACGCCGCCCTGGAGTTGATCAAAATCCTACTCGCTCACCCCGAAGTGGAGATCACCGCTCTCACCACACGACAGGAGGGAAGTCCGCACGTCCAAACCATTCACCCCAGTTTGCACGGTCGGTTGGACCTGACTTGCGACAATTTGACGACCGATGAGATCTGCCAAAAAGCCGACGTCGTCTTTTGTGCTCTGCCGCACAAAGCGAGCATGGAAGTCATTCCGCAATTGCTGGCCGGCGGCTGTAAAGTGGTTGACCTCAGCGCCGACTATCGCCTGAATGATCCAGGCGTTTACGAACAATGGTACGGCGAGGTCCACACCGATCCCACGCGACTGGGGAACACGGTGTATGGCTTGCCCGAGATTTGGAGCGACCGCATTCCTGGATCAGAATTGGTCGCCAATCCGGGTTGCTATACGAGCACATCGATCCTCGGACTCGCGCCGCTGATAGCGGGGGGGCACATCGAGCCGACTGGTATTTTTATCGATGCGAAGAGTGGCATTTCCGGAGCGGGTCGCGGACCGAAATTGACGACGCTGTATCCCGAATGCAACGAAAGCGTCGCCGCCTACTCCGTGGGTCGCCACCGTCACACGCCAGAGATCAACCAGATTCTCAGCGAAGTCGGCGGCTGCCAGGTCGAGGTTGTCTTCACCCCGCACCTGATGCCCATGGACCGCGGTATCTTGTGTTCGATGTATACGAAACTCAAAAGCGCGATTACCGAAGATGAATTGCTGGACGTGATGCGGAAGTATTATAGCGGCAAACCGTTCGTCCGCATCGTCGAACATCTACCGGCCACCAAAGACGTCACCGGCAGCAACTTCTGCGACATCACCGTCCGCCGCGTCGGCGACAACGCCATCATCTTCAGCTGCACCGACAATCTCATCAAAGGCGCAGCGGGCGTAGCGGTACAGAATTTCAATTTGGTATGCGGATTTGAGGAGACGATGGGCTTGTTGCCGTGACGTGGCATCCCCATGATTTGATCGACGCCTTGAGTCTCGCGACCGCTGGGTACGGCATCACATTTTGGCCGTTGGCCTACTTTCCAGCATAGCCTGGGGCACTCGCCGCCCCAGGACCGCAGGTGTCGCAAACATCATTGGCCAACGGCCAATCTCACCCTGCCCGTGATTATGGTCTTCGGCCAATGGTGCCGTTTGCCAATCGAATCCCTGGGGCGGCGAGTGCCCCAGGCTACGATGATGTTTGGCCGTTGGCCAAACCGAAACCCAAATGGTTCGCCATTTGCAGCGCAATAAAAAATCCCCCGTGGCAATATCGGCCAGCGGGGGATTTTCGTTGTGTCTGTGACGTTCAGCAGCCGCGACGTCTTAAGTCGACGAGGTCGGGACGACCCAGACTTTGACTTCGGTTTCGACATCGGTGTGCAGGTGGATTTTCACCGTGTACATGCCGATTTCTTTCAGCGGACCTTCGAGGCGGACCTGGTCGGGTGAGATGTCGTATTTGGCCGCTTTGAGGGCTTTGCTGATTTCCGGAGCGGTGATCGATCCATACAGATGCCCTTCGGGATTGGCGTTGGCTTCGAGCGTCACGCTATATTCACTGAGTTGTTCGGCCAAGTTGCGGATCGACTTAATACGATCTTTTTGCAGTTCGGCTAACCGGACGCGGTGACGTTCGACCATCCGTTTATTTTCGTCGGTGGCGATCGTGGCCAGTCCCTGCGGAACCAGATAGTTGCGAGCGTAACCTGACTTGACGCGTACGATTTCCCCCTGCTTTCCGAGTGCAGGTACATCCTCGGCCAACAGCAATTCGGCATTCCCTTTGGGCACGCCCGAACGCATGGCATGGAGACGTTTTTTGGACATAGTGTCAATTTCCCGTATGGTAATCTTCAAAAATTTGTGGATTGTCTGTTTTGTCGAAACGGCCATGCGTCTCAATCGCCGCGGGCCGTGTCACTGAGTGACGATTTGTCTGGCTGGGATCAATTTGGTCCTAGAAAGGTACCTCATCATCCGGAACGTTGCCACCACCACCTGAGGGACCGAAGTCGTCTTGTGGTGGAGCCTGTGGTCCGGGATCGCCGCCGCCGTAACCGGATTGGCTGCTGCTTCCGCTGTAGCCTCCTCCGCCGCCGCCGCTGCGACCACCACCGCCGCCACCACCATCGCCGCGGGAACCAAGCATTTGCATCCGTTCACAAACAACGCGCAACTTGCTGCGGCGTTGTCCGGATTGTTTGTCTTCCCAGGTGTCGAGTTGCAATCGCCCCTCGATGAGGACAGGACGGCCTTTGGAGAGGTATTCACCGGCCACTTCCGCCTCGCGTCCCCACAGGGTGACGTCGACAAACGTGGTTTCTTCTTTACGCGAGTTGGATTGCTTGTCGAACCAGGTACGGTTGACCGCTAACCCAAGCTCAGAGACCGCTGTCCCCGAGGGGATATAGCGGACTTCTGGGTCACGGGTCAAATTTCCGATCAGGATGACTCGGTTATAACTCGCCATGAGACGGTTTCCCCATATCTATTGTTCATGCGAGGTCGATGCGTCCTAGACCTCAGCAATCGCAAGATCAAGCAGTTGTGACTTCCTCGGACGCTTCGCCTGTGGATTCCTCAGAGGCCGATTCCTCGGTTGCCGCTTTTTCCTCGGTTGCCGCTTTTTCTTCTGTTGCCGCCTTTTCCGCTGGTGCGGTGGGGGACTCACCGTTGGCGACTGCCACCATCGGTTCGACCAAGGCTGCGTCGAGTTTGATGGTCAGGTGCCGCAGAACGATGTCGTTCAGCTTGCACAGACGGGTCAACTCATCCAGGTTTTTGCCTTCCATTTTCAGGTAGGTCAAATAGTGAAGTCCTTTGCGTCGGCCTTCGACGGGATAAGCCAATTTGCCGTCCTGCCACGGCCGTGCCGCTAAGGTTTCCGCGCCGACCCGTTCGAGGATCTTATTGATCTCGCCCAGTGAGCCGTCCGGATCGCCGGCGTACTTATTGCTGTCGATGAGGAACATCACCTCGTAGGTATTGACCGCCACGGCCGCGTCTCCCTGTCCTAATTTCTCTGGCAAAAGGTTTTGCTGAACGTGCGACTTACACGGGATATAGTTTTTAAACTGTCCCAGTCGCGCCGCCAGATCGCACTGAATCGCTGTTATGTTATTTCCGAACTATTTTGTCCGCCTGTTTTACTGATCTGCCCGTCTTACTTCTCCGCCGCATTGAACGCGTTCATGGCCGCTGCAATTCCTTGCTTGGCCCAGCACTCGACGGCGTCAGCCGCGCGAGCGACGGCCAAATCCATTTCGGCACGTTCTGCTTTGGCGAATTTACTGAGAACAAAATCCGCGCCACTTTGAGTCCCCGGCGGAGCCCCGACTCCGATACGAAGTCGCGGGACCTCATCGGAGCGTAAGTGATCGCAAATATTCTTCAGCCCTTTTTGCCCTCCGGCGGAACCAGACTTGCGTATCCGATTTCGTCCGACGGGCAGATTCATGTCGTCGCAAATGACGAACACGTCTTCTAACTCGATTTGATAAAAACTGACAGCTGCCTGGACGCTCCGGCCGCTGGCATTCATATAAGTTTGCGGAGCCAACAACAAAACCTTCGTTGTTCCGATCAGGACGTCGGTGGTTTCCGCTTCAAATTTTAGCTTCGACGGGGCCGCATTCCATCGACGGGCAAGTTCCGACACGACATCGAATCCAATGTTGTGTCGCGTTCCTGTATATTTTTGACCGGGATTCCCCAGTCCGACCACAAGTTTCATTACACATCAAACTCAGTCAGGCCCGGCACTGCAAGGCCGAACAACCGCTACACAAAACGCTGTTATTGCTCGTCCGCTTCTTCCGGTTCCTGCCCAACCAATTCCGGCTCGACGGGACCGCCACCGGCGATTCCCTCTTCGATTTCTTCCTCAGACATCGGCGCGTTAATCCGGACGACCAGTGCGGTCGGATCATCCAAGAGCGTAGCCCCCGGAGGAAGTTCCAAATCACTGACATGCAGAGCATCGCCGATTTGCATTTCGGCTACCTTCACAACAACGTGATCAGGAACCTGATGCACCAAGCATTCGAAGTTGACCGTCCGATGCGGTTGATCCAACACGCCGCCGCCGATCACGCCTTCGGGGGTACCCCGTAGTTCCAACGGCACTTCCACCGCAAGCCGCTTGGTGGGATCGATGCGTTGCAGATCGAAATGCTGCACGTATTGCGAAAACGTATCCCACTGAACTTCGCGAAAAATTGCCGTGGCACTTTCACCGCCGACTTCCACGTCGACGACCTGCACCCCGCCATAAATCAGCGGACGCAGAGCCTCTTCGGTCGTGCTCAGCGCGACGGTGTCTTTATCCAGGCCGTACAAACTGCCTGGAATTCGCCCCGTGGCCCGCAGCCTACGAGTTGCTGCCGTGCCGACTTTTTCGCGAAGATCAACTGCGAGTTTTGTATTATCCGACATTATGCAAACGCCTTACTGTCCAACGTCGTTCTGAATTGCGTCGTGGAATTGTTTCTTGATAGACACTCACCGGCCATCAATGCGGTTACGAAACCTCAACCCTCTCACTATCGATCGGGGTGCATAACGACCATTCTGGCCGCTTGCGCGCGAAGTTTCGCACGCTCAGACCGAAACTCACCCCAGTGATGCGCACCAAGGATAAGGTTCTCCCTACTACCTTCCCCCCGTCGGGTACGCACTCTACACGCTAAGCCATTGCGCGGGGAGGCTTTCCGGAGGACCGGAGGGAATTCGCCAAAATAACGACATCCCCCCAATTCTGCAAGCGGTCGAGTGAGAATCAGTACTGTTTCTGCGGGGGAATTTCATGTCGGTGGCGTCGCCAGGGGGCGAGCGCCGATAACCATAGGGAGAATAACGCCTTACGTCTGGTGCACCATGCGGCTCCTGCCGATTATGACGGCTATGGCCGGGGAGCGGAACTGCGATTGTCGCATTTACCACCTGCTTGCCGCCGGACAACTGGAATAACGCCCACTTACCGAGAAACTGATTTACGAGAAATCCTAGAGTTCTGAGCCACCTGGCAACCTGCCTTGGTGGCAATTTGCGGGTTTTGGCGGTTGTGACCATCGCGTGCCGCTACCTTGAAATCTGTAGGGGCAGCGAGTTCCTACTTGCCAACTGGACCTGCAGACTCGACAATGACATTGCCAACATTATTGAGCCGGTGGAGTCGGGATCTCCCGACGAACGTGATGCGCGAAGCAGTCGACGTTGCGTTGCATTGGCTTGGACACGGGCATGACACATTCGATTTGTCGTGCATCCGCGTGGTTGGCAAGCGGCTCGTCAACGAATTGACACCACCTGATAATGGATGAGGCTCTATGGCCTCGCCGGGAGTCTGGGAAGTATGACACGGAGCGCGCCGGTTGTCCGCATGATAAGAATGGCTTTTGCCGTTTTGGTCGTCTCGGGCGGATTTGGTTTGTGGTGGTCAAACGCAACGACAGCCGAAGAAGGGGATTCGGTTCCAACCGAAAACCAGGAAACCGACCCTGCGGCGCCGCAACCGCAAACGGCCGAGGAAACACCGGCCGACAAACCGAAGGCGGCCGACAAGCCAGCCTCGGAACCAAAATTGCGAAACCCGTTTAAGGATTTCCTCAACGATGTGCTGACGCCGGGTGGCAAGACTGACGACCCCAAGAAAGCTGAAAAGAAAAAACAGCCTCCCCAGCCCCGCAAGCAACCACAGCGACCGATCAAGGACCCGCGCAAGCATACGTCAACCAGCGAACCCAGCGATCCGCGGATCCCTGACCCACGCACACTGCGCAAGGCGATGCAAGAGGCTCGGCTGAGCATTGAACGTGAAAATTGGAAAATTGCCGTCCGCCAACTCCAATACATTTTGGATTTGCCGGAGGATGCATTCACACCGGGCAACGGGCGTTCCTGGACTTCGCTGAAAGACGATGCTCGACAGCTACTGGGTAGCATGCCGGCCGAGGAATTGCAGACGTATCGCGCCGCCTATGATGGAGTCGCCGCTAAACAACTGGCCAAGGCCGTTGCCGCCGGAGATTTCTATGCGGTCGCATTGGTCGGCCGTAGATACTTCCACACCAAAGCGGGACAACAGGCAGCCGATATTGTCGCTTCGCACTACCTGGATCGCGGCGAATTTGGGTTGGCCAATCACTGGTTCCAGGCATTGCTCCAACCGCAGGCAGACATCACGTCCTCTCCGGCATGGCGTGCCAAAGCTGCGCTGGCGGCCAAGCTCTCCAGTATGGCCGCTCAGGGAGCACAGTCCCCCTTGGAGATGGAGATCCAACAAGATGATGTGGCAAGATTGGGTGGCGAAAAGAAAAATCTCGCTGCTTGGCTGAACGAAATCAACGAAGTCCCCCGTCCGGAACCGACGCTGTCGGAATGGCCCATGTACATGGGCAATGCCCGTCGGACGGGAATGCCCGATGGTGGCGAGCCGTTGTTGCTATCACGGTGGTACGAACCATTGACTCGCAGTCATCGTATCGAAACTCAAATCCAAGACTTGGTCGAAGATCTGAGTGACGAAAATTTTGCCATGCTGCCGTCGCTGATCCCCTTAATGGTGGATGGCAAACTCATCTATCGCACGCTGCGGGGAGTGCGGGTGACGGAAGCGGCAACGGGTGCTCCCCTGTGGGAAACCCAGGATCGTGTTTCGGCGGAAAGCCTGTTGTCCAATGATAATTTGAATGGAGCTTGGGGCTTTAGCGGACGGCGTGTATTTGCCAACTTTCGCGGATATTCGTCGCAATCGTTCACAAAAAACCCGCTCGCCAATCTGCTGTTCGAAGACGCGAACTATGGCATCATTAGCAGCGATGGCCATCGACTGTTTGTGATCGAAGACTTGGCAATTTTGACCAAGCAGCCGCAGCAGTACTGGGGCTCCTCGCAGGAATCAATCGACCGGTTTGGCCAAGATTGGTCCAGTAACAAAATTGTGGCGTACGACCTGAACACAGGTCGCCCGCAATGGGAAATTGGCGGGACGCTGCATGGCGATACTTTTGAATTGCCATTGGCCGGTTATTTCTTCCATGGCGCGCCAGTCGCCGACGGCAACGAACTGTTTGTCATCGGCGAAAAAGAACGGTTGATCGAGCTGATTTGCCTGGAAGCGGAAACCGGCAACGTTCTCTGGAAACAGGCCGTTGCGCAACCGACCGCCAAAATCGAACTCGACATCGTACGGCGCTGGTACAGTGGGCAGATTGCCGTCGGCAACGGAACGATTGTCTGCCAAACCACGACAGGACTGATCGCAGCGGTGGAACGTCGTTCTCATGCCTTGTTGTGGTCGAAGGATACAGCACAATCGCGCAGGTCGAGCAGGAGACGCATGCGGGGCCGAAAACAGGAGGACGTCGCCCCCACGAAGCCTTTGAATAAATGCTGGTTCCCGACTCCACCGATCATCGCCGGAAATCGAGTACTCATCACGGCCCCTCGAAGTAACGTGTTGTACTGTTTCGACCTGATCACCGGCAGTGATCAAGCGGGCCGGGGTTGGAAGACCCCCAAGACCTCCAGAGGCATGGAACTGCTGTATCTGGCGGGCGTGTTTAATCAACGCGTGGTGATGGTCGGCAAACGACACGTGAAGTGCTACGCCCTGCACAACGGGTTTGATGAAAAATGGGATATCGATCTCCCCTCGTCCCCTTGCGGCCGGGGTGTGGCGGTCGCCGGCCGGTACTACGTGCCGTGCGAAACGGGCGAACTTGTGGGAATCGACCTAGAGACCGGATCAATCGCCGAAAGCCTCACGCGCCCTGTCGGCAGCCGCGGGCTTGGCAATTTGGCCCTGTATCGCGGCGCAGTGATTTCACTGAGCCCCTTCGGTGTCGAATCATTTGAACAACGGCACACCATCGAACAAGAAATCGCGGAACGCAAAAAACGAGACCCGCACGATGCCGTCGCACTGCTGCGGGAGGCGGAAATAGCCGAGTTAAATCGCGATGTGACCACAGTGCTCGATCGAGCCAGAACCTTAGATCCCGACGCATTGTCGCCGGTTGATCAAACCCGGTTCCATGCTCTGTACATTCGCGCATTGACCGGGTTGATCCAGTCGGACTATGCCCAACATGATGACGCTGTCACGGAACTGCAACAGCTCTCCGTCACGCGTGACGAACGCCAGGCCTATTTGCGATTGGTTGCCGACCGCCTCGTCGAGCGGGGTGAGATCGAAGATGCGTTTGAAAGTTATGTCCAGTTAGCGACGTCGATTGGACCGAACATGATTCAACCGGTCGCCGATTCGCGCATGAAAGTCCGCGAGGACCTTTGGCTGGCGGGGCGCATTACCGACCTTTGGGCTCAAATCCCCTCCGCCGCGCTGCCCGATTTCGACAATCGAGTCGCCGCACTGGCCGATGAGGTGGCTGCTGGGTCCATCGAGGAACAAAAACAGTGGTTAACACTGTTTGGCTTTCACCCGGCTGCACTCAAAATACAAGAACAACTTGTAGAGCACTACGCGAACAACGGCAATTTCGTAGCCGCAGAGGATCTTTTGGATCAGATTCGCGACCAGTCTTCCGACGAAATTGCCGCTCAAGCGGTACGGCGCAAAGCCGAGTTGTTGCTCAGCGCCGGCGCCGCCGATGCAGCGGCCGACACGTACGCTGAGCTGGAACAACAGTACGGAGCGACTCCACTTCCCGGCGGCAAAACGGCTGCCCAGGTCGCGCAGGCGTTCCGTGCTGACGAAAACGCTCCCCACGAGCTCAAACGACATCTGTCTCCCAACTGGGGAAATGGACCAATGACCGCGGTGCGGATGGGCCATGATTACTCGCAACAAGACAGCCTATTGCCGTTGGATGGCTTGGACCTCGACACACCGTTTTTCAGCCGACATCAATTGCACGTGCGCAGCTTGCGGCAACGACTGGAAATTGTGCGCGGCGACAGTGACAACTATCTAGCCTCGATTCCATTGCGGGGCGATTCACGACGCGAAAACAATAGCTTAACGGCACACAGTCGCGGGCATCACATCCTGCTGGTGAACCAAGGCATGCTCCATAGCATTTCGCCATTGGAGAAAAAAGTACGCTGGGCTCACCCGGTCGAAGTCGCGCCTCAGCACTCGACATACCAATCCGAATCCGGCATGAACCTACGGATGAAGACCTCGTTCGATACAGCCCTCAGACAACGCGGGGGCCGCCAACCACAGTCGACGAATTTGTTCGACGATCGGCATTTTGTCTGGCGATCGGGCCGAGAATTGACGGTCATCGATACGCTCACCGGCGAGATTTGTTGGACCATGGAAAACGTGCCGTCGAATGCCCAGTTCTTTGGCGGAGATGGATTGCTCTACCAGCAGGAAGGGAAAAACAGAAAGAATCTGATTGCAACCCGTATGCTGGACGGCAAACGGATCGATTTGCCGCACTTAGCAGATTTCACAAATGGAGTCAGTTCCAGCCGAGCGAAACGATTTGTGGGACGGTATGGGTTGTTCACCAAGAAATCCGATAAGAACGTGCAAATCTCCCTCAGAGATCCGCTCGATGGCGCGGAAGTCTGGAGCCGCGAATTCCCAGCCAAGTCGCTGTCGGTCCTTAGCAATGAACATCAACTGTTCATCGTCACCCCCGAAGGCAAGTTTTCGCGGTTAAACCTGAAAACCGGTGAGCTACGCCTCTTAGGCGAAGTGGACTTAGATGTCTTGAAGAGTCGCAGAACCGTCTATTGTGTGACGGACAACCAAAACGCGTATTTGATCATTGACTGGGCTCCGCGGCGATCGACGGAACGCTTTAGCGGCAATCTTTCAACGATCCGCATTAACGGAAAGATTTTCGCTTTCAACCTAGACGATCCGAGCGACCATTGGGTTTACAAAGTCGAAGAACCGCGACTGCTCATGCTGTCGGGATTACAGGACGCTCCGCTGCTCGTGCTAGCACGCCCCCAATCGGAAACAATCGGTCGGCGTCCTCGGCAGATGATCAGTAAGGTCAATTTGGTGGCAATCAACAAACGCAATGGCGAACAAGTCTTGGATGCGACACTTCACATGCAACCCAACTTCCAAAAAGCTCATGTCAACTTACCAGGCAAATACATCGAGCTACAGACCTACAATGATCGGGTGCGGTTGATGCCCATGCGCGGGGAAACCGCAACTGTCACCCCCCCGACGAGCGAATAAATCGCGACCGACAGCCTGCCGCCGAATGGTGCCCCTCGACCGTATTTGGTTGCCGCGCCGACACCGAAATCGGCATTCAGATTTCTCTGCGGACTTGCCGTCAGATTTTCCGGCGTTAATCTAAGGATGTGCACTCGTTGGTTCGTTTGAGCCACGCTCCCCACCGAAATTCCTCGATAGACTCGATTCACCATGCACGACTTTGAATACGAAGCTCCCACGACCGTCGCGGACGCCGTTGCCATGCTGGCAAAGCACAACGGATCTGCTCGAATTCTGGCTGGCGGCACCGATCTGATCGATCAAATCCGCATGGGGCGATTCGCTCCGGATGTGGTCGTAGACATCAAAAAGGTCGAGGCCCTCCACAGCATCGACATCTCAGCAGACGGACTCAGATTAGGCGCCGTCGTCCCCTGCTATCAGATCTACGGCAACGAGACAATTTGCCGCGACTATTCGGCACTGGCCGATGCGACAAAGATTATCGGCGGCGCGCAAATCCAAAGCCGGGCATCGGTCGGCGGAAACCTATGCAACTCCGGACCCGCAGCCGATTCCACACCCGCATTGATCGCACTGGGTGCGCAAGCAATGATTGCCGGACCGAACGTAATACGCGAAGTGCCCGTCGAGAAATTCTGCACAGGGCCGGGGAAAAATGTGCTGCAACCGGGAGAGCTATTGACCGCACTGGTCATGCCCGCGCGACCTGCCCACAGCGGATCGCACTACTTGCGGTTCATTCCCCGCAACGAGATGGACATTGCCGTCGTCGGGGCCGGGGCTTCGGTGGTCTTGGACGAATCCGGCAAAAATTTTGTTTCCGCGCGGATTGCGATCGGCGCGGTCGCTGCCACACCGCTGTTCGCAGAAGAGGCAAGCAACCTATTGGCCGGTCAACCGGTCGGAGACGAAGCGATCGAAGCGGCAATGGCCGCCACGCGAAAAATCGCGACACCGATCGACGACATGCGGGGCACCGTAGAGTTCCGCAAACATGTGACTGGCGTTTTGACGCGCCGGGCTTTGGAAAAAGCGATTGAGCGCGCCCGAGCGAACACGGGAAGTTAACGCCGACTAGGTTTTCGATTTCATAAAGTCACGCCCACAATCCTTCAATTGATGTTCTTCAGGATTTTCTCATGGCGAAAAAACGGGTTGTCACCACGACCATCAACGACCGGCAGGTTGAGTTTCTCTGCCAACCACGGCAGACGTTGCTTGAGTCCTTGCGCGACGTGTTGAATATGACCGGCACCAAGGAAGGGTGTACCAACGGCAATTGCGGCGCCTGTACTGTCCTGATGGACGGACGCCCGGTTGACTCCTGCCTGGTGCTCGCTGTCGAGGCGGAAGGCGCCAATCTGGAAACGATCGAAGGGGTTGCTCCCAGTGACGGACTGGATCCGATTCAAACCGCGTTTTTAGAAAACGCTGCCTTGCAATGCGGTATCTGCACGCCGGGCTTTATCATGGCGACCAAAGCACTGCTGGAATCCAATCCGCATCCCACAGAAGATGAAATTCGCTTTTATCTGGCGGGCAATTTGTGCCGCTGCACCGGATACGACAAAATCGTTCGCGCCGTCTTGGACGTTGCGGAATCTCGCGAGGAGGTGAGCGCCTGATGGCTACCGTCGAAAAAACACAAGATCAAGAATCGTCCACAAACGGCCAATACAAAGTCATCGGCACCCGCCCGATTCGTCACGACGGGGTCGACAAAGTCACCGGCCGCGCGCGCTATGGTGGCGATACGCGGCTGACCGGCATGTTACCGGCCGCCATGCTCCGCAGCCCCCATGCGCATGCCAAGATCATCTCGATCGACACTTCAAAAGCCGAAGCCTTACCGGGCGTGCGCGCGGTGGCCACCTCGGCCGACTTGCCCGATGCGACCGATAAAATCGCGGACCTGGGCGAAGGTTCGGTCAATCTCAAACACCTCAGCGATAACGTCCTGGCTCACGATCGAGTGCTCTATCGCGGTCATGCGATTGCCGCCGTCGCTGCCGATGACATTCACATTGCCCAAGAGGCGGTGGGGCTCATCGAAGTCAAATACGAGTTGTTGCCGCCGGTCATGAACGTGCTCGATGCGATGAAGGCGGATGCGCCGTTATTGCACGACGACATCAAAACCAACGACCTTGGCGAAACTGCCGATCAACCCAGCAACATCGCCACACACATCCGTTTTGAAAAAGGGGATCTCGAAGCGGGGTTCGCTGCAGCGGATGTAATTGTCGAACGCGAGTTTCACACCGCCACAGTCCATCAAGGCTATATCGAACCGCACAACGCGACTGCCCTGTGGAATGCCGACGGTCACATTACAGTCTGGATGAGCACACAAGGCACGTTCACCGCCCGTCAGCAAACAGCAGAACTGCTGGATGTGCCGGTCTCCCGCGTGAAAGTGGTGCCGATGGAAATCGGCGGCGGATTTGGTGGAAAAATCTCTGTGTACTTGCCACCCGTCGCTGCGATCCTGTCGAAGAAAACCGGACGTCCCGTGCAAATGCTGATGAGCCGCACCGATGTCTTCGAAGCGACCGGCCCCACCCCCGGCTCGACAATTCGCGTGAAGATGGGAGCCGACAGTAAAGGCCGCATCACAGCCGCCGAAGCTTGGTTGGCGTATGAAGCCGGTGCATACCCCGGTTCGCCGGTCGGCGCCGGTGCGATGTGCGTCTTCGCCTGCTACGACGTTCCGAATGGCAAGGTCGACGGCTTTGACGTTGTGGTCAACAAACCACGAACCAATGCCTACCGTGCGCCCGGCGCGACAAACGCGGCCTTCGCCACGGAAACGGTGGTCGACGAACTCTGTGAAAAACTAAAGCTCGATCCGGTCGAGTTCCGCATCAATAATGCGGCCAAGGAAGGGGTCCGCCGAGTCGATGGCCCCGTCTTCCCACGGGTCGGCATGATCGAAACGGTGGAGGCGATTCGCGATTCTGAGCATTACCAGACTCCGCTGGAAGGCAAATTCCGAGGACGGGGAATGGCCAGCGGCTTTTGGTTCAACGTGGGCCTCAAATCGACCGCCCAAGCCACGGTCAATTCCGACGGGACCGTCGCATTGATCGAAGGTTCCACCGACATTGGTGGCTCACGGGCCGGTATCGCCATGCAATTGGCCGAAACACTCGGCATCGCCGCTGAAGATGTTGTGCCGACAGTAGTCGACACCGATAGCATCGGCTACACCGATGTGACCGGCGGGAGCCGCGTGACATTTGCCACCGGTTGGGCCGCCTATTTGGCAGCCAAGGACATTCAAGGCCAGTTGATCGAACGGGCCGCCAAAATCTGGGACTGCGATGTCGCCAAGATCGACTACAAAGATGGCGCGGTCGTCGGACCCGATGGCAAACGCTTCACGTTCAAAGAAATCGCCGCTGAGGCGCAGACTGTTGGCGAACCGGTGATCGGTCGCGGATCGGCGGATCCACAAGAACCGGGTGGCGCATTCGGCACGCATGTGGTCGACGTCGAAGTCGACATCGACACCGGCAAGGTCACCATCTTGCGATACACCGCCGCACAGGACGCCGGCACGGCGATCCATCCCGCCTATGTCGAAGGACAAATCCAAGGTGGCGTGGTTCAAGGCATCGGCTGGGGACTCAACGAAGAGTATTATTACGACGACAAAGGCACGATGCGGAATTCGACCTATCTCGATTACCGCATGCCCACGTCGTACGACCTACCGATGATCGATACCATCATCGTCGAAGTCCCCAACCCCGGGCACCCTTACGGAGTTCGTGGAGTCGGAGAAGTCCCCATCGTTCCCCCGCCGGCTGCATTGGCCAACGCGATTTACGATGCCATTGGCATTCGAATGCACGAGCTGCCCATGTCCCCGCCAAAAGTGTTGCACGAAATTCTCAAACAGCAATGAGGCTTGGTTGAGGAAGTCGTGGGTTTTGACAGGGGGCACGCGGAGTTTAAGGAACGAAATATGCCCACAGCTTTCATGCCTCCCGCGCTTCGCAAGCTCACCGGCGACAATGATCGCATTACGATCGAAGCGCACACGGTCCGTGAGGCGATCGCTGAGTTGGAGCATCGGTATCCGGGCATCGAGGCACGATTGACCGCTGATGGGGCAATCAAACCGGGACTAGCGGTCGCCGTAGATGGCAACGTCTCCACCCAAGGCATGTTGCAGAAACTAAAACCCGACAGCGAACTGCATTTCCTACCGGCGATCGGCGGCGGTTGACCGCAAACATCGAAGAACTCCGCGTGATGCCTTCGAGACTACCGGCCAGAAACGTCTACCCCGCACTCGCCTTGCTGTATCAACCTGTAGGATCAGTCGGTGGTCTGATGTCCTGCGAGTATGATTTTTAAACGCAGGTTGTGTCAGGCAGCTGCCTCACCTACATCTCTGGTTCAACTCTCTAACTTCGGACCTTGCGACAAGACATTCATGCCAGCCCCCGCGTACCCATCAATATATTTTGATACCTGGGGGGGGGGGGGGTGGAAAGATCAAGCCGTTGTCAGTAGGCGAGGTGGTCCTAGACTCGCTGACGGTTTGGTCGATCGGTCGGATGAGCGTTAGACGGAAACCGCCTATTACACACCAAGACGTGTGGAAAACGAGAAAATCGTTGGTAAAATGCAACTTACGAAGAACGGTGGCCTGCGCATGAGGTTGCAAACTTGCAGACTACAAGTGATATGCTGATCAAACCAAAACCAAGCTATTTGCCTAGGTCGACCGTGTATCAAACGCTGGTAATTCTATCCCTATTGCCGATACTTGGCTGCTCAACTGACCCTAAGATGCGAACTGCTGACGAAATCTATTGCTCCGAACTCGACAAACGCGGCATCGGGTACTCCGTGACGCCGGAAGGACTTTACGAGATTCAAATCAACGACCAAATAGTCACAGTTAGTCTCGAAAACATCCGCCGCATTTACGATCGTGACGGCGATGCTGATGCCATTGTGCGATTCGTCGAAAATGTTGACACCGATTTCTTCGCTGAAATACCGTTATGGGATGATGTGCAGTCGTATGTCCGGTACTCACTGGAAACGTCAGACTATGAAACGGGTTTTGACGACGTTCTGTTTACTACCATCACCGACCAGCTGAATCAGGTATTCGTTTTCACATCCGCCGACGGCACCCAAATTACATGGATCAACGAATCGATGCTTGATGACTGGGGTGTCACTCGCAAACAAATCGTTGAACAAGCTGAAGAAAATATGGCCGCAATCGTCGCCGAAACCAAAATCGAGGTTGAGGACATTGCTGGCAACAAATTGGGGATGATCTCCACTGAAGAAACACCGTTCAAGGCTTCCCTTATTTTGTCCCCAGCGTTCCGCGATCTTGTTTCACCAACTCACGGCTGGCCGGTTTGTGCCGTTGTTCCGTGTCGCGATTTCGCCTACGTTATTCGCAACGACAATCGTGATTTCCTGGCTCGTCTCGGTGGTGTCGTAATCAAAGAATATCGCAACTCCGGTCATCCGATCACGAAAGATGTCCTTCAAGTGTCGGATGAGGGAATCACTGCAATTGGCACGTATCCTAAATTTGAATAAACGGCAAAAAACGAAACGTTGGGCGCAAGTGGGCGGCAACGGCAGTTTTGAATGCAATGTCACACGCGCCCGCGTGTGAACGTGGTCGTTATGCCAGACCGGGGAGGCGCTCTTGATGGCACGTGACAAACACCACCTCCGCCTCCGGGAATTGCCGCGTGGAAGACGTCGTCGATGTGTGTTGCTCGCCAGTGGAATGGCATGGTTCGCCTTCAGTCTATTCCTGCTGGACATCGCGTTTTGGATTTGGATCAAGCCCAATGCGCCCGATGCTGCAGCCATTACCACATTTGTATTGATAGGCGTTTCGATGGGAATCAGCCATGGCACTCATGCAAGACTGACATTGAAGGACCGTGAATCAGAAGATTTCGTAAGCCAACCCAGCGTCTTCGACTTTTCATTGCTGGCACTGTCGTTAATGATGGTGATTGTCGGCGGAAGCGTCGCGATTGCGAATTACTAGCTGAATCGACACCGGTAGCAACACCAAACATTCGATCGAGCCAATTCATGTCTGACTCATCTACAGATATTCGTCCGATGACTGACAGTGAATTTGATGAGTGGACGGATGTCCGATCGCGTGGCACCAGCTACTTTCGCCGAAAGTGTTTCATCATCAATTCAATAGGTGCAGCAATCACGATCGCGATCCTGGCCGCGGTGCAGTACACAGAAATCACGCCCGTGTGGGTGCGTTTGATGCTGCCTGTCGGCTTAATCCCCTGCATGATTATGCTCCCCTTCCTGCTGCACTTGTTTATTACACCACTACTATGGACAAGCTATGAACAACAATACGCCAAGACTCTGGAAAATCGAGCTACAAAAAAGAGCAATGATTAGTAACTTAGGTCATGCAGCTGCCTGACCTCCTCGCTGAAATCGTTGTTCACCACGCCCAGGAGTCTTCAATGAGAATCTTGAACCACCGTTGGACGTGTTTGCTGTTCGCTCAGTTATGCCTCTTGGCCAACCTCCCCGCAGCGATGGCGGATGAGACCACGCCCGTCCGTTTCCATGTCGTCGATGCGGACAGCAACACACCATTGCCCTGTCGCGTATATCTGCGATCCGCCACGGGGACGGACTACCACGTCGAATCGGCTGACTCGGCTGGGAGTGCGGTGACGTACGACGTGAAACGGTCTGCGGAAAGTTTTGAAAAGCATACCACTGTCTCGGCGCATCCTTTTACGGCTGATCTGCCGCCGGGCGACTATACGGTCACGGTGGAACGGGGCAAGGAATACCGTCTCGCAAAGAAAACAATCACCGTAGGGACCGCGCCCGTTGAGGAAACAATCCGTTTGCAGCGGTGGGTCAACATGGCCGAGCGCGGCTGGTATTCCGGCGATACACACGTGCATCGCACTGTCGCGGAGCTGCCCAACGTGATGCTGGCCGAGGATCTCAACGTAGCATTGCCGCTGTCGTATTGGGTTCGCGATGCCTATACGCCCCCGGCTCAAGGGGATAAGTCCGTGCCGGCAAAGGCGGAGTTAATCCGCGTCGATGCAACGCATGTGATTTGGCCGTTGAACACGGAATACGAACTGTTTTCTGTCAACGGCAAACGGCATACCTTGGGGGCTGTGTTTGTGCTGAATCAAAAACAACCGCTGCGACTAGCGGCACCACCGGTTGCCCCGATTGCCGCCGAAGCACGGCGACAAGGTGCGCTGTTGGATTTGGACAAACATTCCTGGCCCTGGTCGATGATGCTGGTGCCGGTGATGGACGTGGATCTGTTTGAGCTGTCCAACAATCACATTTGGCGGACGCAGTTCTTTTTCAAGCAGTGGACGATCGAGCAACTTCCGCCCGGCTGGGAGATCGAAACCGACGGCGATGGTTTCACCGAACGAGGCTGGACTGATTTTGGATTGAAGACGTACTATGCGCTGCTGAATTGCGGGTTCAATATGCGGCCGACAGCGGGGACCGCCTCAGGCGTGCATCCCGTGCCGTTGGGATTCGGTCGAGTGTACGTGCACCTACCCGACGGTTTCAGTTATGACAAATGGATGGCCGGATTGGATGCGGGACAGAGTTTTGTCACCACCGGTCCGATGCTGCCTGCCACATTCAACGGCAAGCCGGCCGGGACGACGTTCGTGCACGATGCGCCCACGTCCGTCCGTATCGAAGCCACCGTGCTGAGCGATACCCCGCTGGAATCGGTCGAGATCATCAAGAATGGTGAGATAATTCGCACGATTGCACCGACAGCCCAGACCGTGGTTGGCAATCACCATGAGCAGGTGATCAACGAAACGATCCCGATCGAGGGAACATCGTGGATTGCGGTACGTTGTTTTTCCCGCCCGCCGACAGGCGACCGCCGCCGGTTTGCGCACACCGCCCCCGTGCATATCACGATCAAAGACCGTCCTCTCCATCCACGACAATTCGAGACGCAGTTTCTGACGAATCTCGTGAAACAAGAACTCGTACGCAACCGGGGCGTGCTGAGTGACGATGAACTGGCCGAATACGAGCGGGCGCTGCAGGTCTATCGCAAGCTACATGCGACGGCGATTCCGAGCCGGTGAGTCCAGCATCAACTCGCTTCGGGCGCCAATTGAAACTGCTGGTCGACCGCGTACGTTTTCAGCTGCTGCGACGCTTTGAACCCGGCGAACAGGCCGAACAACGCGAAGGCGTGAAATCCGACACTGAGCCATTCTTGAAAGAGTACAAACAGCAGCCCATCACAGGCGTAGACCAACATGCCAATGATGAACACCCATGTGTGCGCGCGATTGGCCAAGTAGCCCATGCCGGCAAACATTCCGGCAATGGTCACACTGATCGCCAACGCAATGCCGGTTAACACCATCGCCGCAGTGGGATTCAAATCCTGGGCGACCAACATGGCCATAAAGTCGATAACCTGCGTGATGCCCAAACCCACCACGAAATTCCAGTTCGCCCCGCAAGCGATAATCACCGAATTCACGACCGAAAGCGCTGCGATCCAATAGAACCAATTGGCGCCGGAATGCAACTGGGCCATCAACTCGTCAGGCTGCGAGCCTTCGTCTGAGGGAATGGAATGTCCGGGTGCCTCGTAGACTTCGGTTTCATCGTAATCTACAGGTGCATCATGCGTCTCGGGTTCAAGATGCCTCTCGGTTTCATCATAAGTCTCGGGGACTTCCCGATCCGCTTCGTAAAAGTCGTCGGTTGGCTGCGTTGGGCGGTCTTGGCTGCGGTCATCGTACATGGGCGCGTTCTCTGGGACATGACAGGGCTATTTGGCAACGGCCCATATTTTGCCACCTGAGAATCTGGATTTCCACATTTTTCCGGGATTGTGGTGAGATTTTCCAGAGTTCGGTCGAGCTCCCCAATGTGCGTGAACGAACCGCAGCAGGGGGTTTTGAGAACTGCGCAGCAGTGTCGCCAATAAAAAAACGCCCCTGACCGTTGCAAGATATGCAACGCGAGGCGTTTGAGGTTTTCCTGGTGAGAAAACAATTGCGGCGGGAACGATCAACCGTCGTTGCCGGCCAGCGGTTCTTTTTTCTCAGTTAGCACGGGACAAGTCTGGGCAAGTTCCGCATTGAGTTCGGTATACTCGGCCCATTCTTCCGGAAGATTGTCTTCATGGAAAATGGCTTCGACGGGGCATTCGGGAACGCAAGCCTCGCAGTCAATACATTCATCGGGATGAATGTACAACATCGACTCGCCTTCATAAAAGCATTCCACCGGGCAAACCACCACACAGTCGGTGTACTTGCAGCCAAAGCAAGGTTCGGCGACAACGTGGGTCATCTGACTCCCTTTCTCAAGCGTTGAACATCTCTAAATAAAACAAACGCAATCGGTTCAAAAATCAATCAGCTACCATTTCAAGTCGGCATCCGCAGGCGGTTGACAGAAACGATTCTGCTGATTTTTCTCAGCGGCATTGTTGCAGCAAGTTTACAAACCGAAAAGCCCATGAACATCGAGAACTGTTAGATTTTCGCCCGATTTAACAAGTTGAGACCAAGTCTCAATTGATTGGTAATTCCCCGGCAGCCAACTGTCAATTCCAAACGCCCACGAATTTGGACATCGGGTCATTTCGATTCCGGCTCGCGAATGTAAATGGGGTTGGAAAGAATCCAAATTCGCGGCTCCCCTTCAAGGTTCAACCAGATCTCCACGCGGTAAATCCCCGGTTCCTGGACGGGAAATTCGCCGGAGCGGCCCAGATCGCGGGCGACTTCGACGCCGTTGCGAATCAGACGAAAACTGCCGGGCAACGGCGCGGCGGCGTGGAGCGTCATACCGGAAATAAATGGCAGCTCGCTCCCCATTTCGTAGTTATTGCCATCGGTCTCCAGCTGAAACAGAAATCCAGTCGGATCGGCGATCCAATCAAACGCCACATACGCCCGGCCATTTTGTAAGGCCTCCCGCACGTTTGCTTCGGTGAGATCCTTCATCAACAGATGCGTGCTGACGTGGTGCAGACTGCGGGCATAGGGGTCGAGATCGAGATCAAACACCACGTCTCCCGCCTTCTTGCCCAACAACAGCGGCTTGATCAACGGTAGCTTCTCGGGATCAATCAGGGCGACCTTTTCTCCCAAGCCGTCGTCGATGCGTAGATTTCCATCCTCTTCAATCGTGGCTTTGAGACCTTGGTTGTGGTGGGCATCGTTGGCCGAGACCCCGGTATGCGGTTTGATGGCGCACATGGCATCCCATTTCTTCAGGTAATCTGCCGGGTAGTTTTGCAGGGCGGCAAAAACGCCCTGTGGATATTCTCGCAGCGCCGGTCCCAGCTTGAGCATCAAGGCCAACGGATCGCGAAGCACGCGGATGAACCGCGCCTCGTCTTTGAAGTCGGCGTGCGTGTTATAAATCTCGCTGCCGGTCAATCCGGTCAGTTCCCAATCCATCCGTTCTTCCAAGTGGCACAAAAACGACATTCCACCGTTGGGCTGCACAGCATCGACGAATGCCTGCGGCTCAGAACCGAGTTTGTCCTTCACGCTCGCCGTGGGAAAGGACAACAACCCGGTCGTCTCCGCTCCGGGGATCAGCAATACGCCATCGACAAGACCACGATGCCCGTCAGTAAAAAAATCGTAGTCGACTGCCGGATGATTGGTGAACATCAACACGCGCACGCCGACCTCCTTAGCAGCCTTGACGATTTCCTCAACCGTGCCGTTGCTATCGTGTGAGAGAAACGAGTGCACGTGCAGACAGGCCCGATAGTCGGTGAATTCGCTCGTTCGCGTGACCGGCTGCCGGTCGGTTTTGAGCGTTTCGACGGCGACTTTGAGTTGTCGCAATTTGTCGAGATCCAACCGATCCAATGCATCGGCAGCAATACTGCAATTGGAATCGGCTAACAGACACAAGGTGGCGACGATGACCCAGCATGTTCGCAGGAGTGAAGAATGATTTCGCATGACAGGTTTTTCCCTAAAGACACTTTTTACATCGTGCTTTAATGTTATTACGCGGGGTCGAGCGTCTGTTTCGAATTTTGGTCTTCCGCTTCATGTTTGCATCGCCCGATGCCGCTGTCTAGAGTGGGTGCAGAGACAGCGACTGGGATTGGTCGCCCGATTGCTCCTAGGCTTCGAGATGTTGAAGTATGACGACTCAGCAAACGACAACTGGCAATGCGACGCCGGCCCTCTCGCCGGATGGTCGGATTTATTCGATCGACCAGTTTCGCGGTTACACGGTGCTGGGCATGTTTGTAGTGAACTATTTGGGGCATTACCGCTGCCACTACAACTTTCACCACAACGACTATTTTCTGAGCTATGCCGACACGATCATGCCCTCGTTCATGTTCGCTGTGGGGATCTCGTTTCGCTTAACGATTTTGAAACGGCTAGCCGGCGGCGCTTACCTGAAGACGTATTGGAGTTACCTCAAACGCTGCATTGCGCTCTGTTTGATTTCGATGGCGATGTACGGCATCGGACAGGACTTCGACAGTTACCAAGAGTTTTTCACCGATCCGACCAGCGACGAGATTGCCCAGGCCGAGTGGGATCAGTTTGTCGCGGGCGATGCGGAGGCAACCATTCCGCCGCACTTCAAAGATCAATGGTGGCTGTTAGCCAAGTTGATTGCCAAGTCCTATCTCTGGGAAACCTTGGCGGTGATTGGCATCACGCAACTGTTTGTCTTGCCGTTTGCGAACCTGCGGTTTTGGTATCGCTTCGTTGTGCTCATTGTTCTGGGAGCCGCGCATGTGGCGCTGAGTGAATGGTTCAACTGGCAATTCTTTTACGGCTACACAATCGACGGTAGCTATGTCGACCTGCCGAGCGGTCTGAACAACTGGATGGGCGAAATCTGGGGCACCGGGTCCAACCGCAGTTGGGACGGCGGGATCTGCGGGATCCTCACCTGGAGCGTCGCCATGCTGGCCGGCACGCTGTGTTATGACCTGATGGCCGGGAACTCCTCGTCGCAGACGATCAAGAATCTATTGCGGTGGGGCGTGCTGTTTCTCATTGCTGGATATGCGATGTCCTGCCTGTCGTGCTTGTACGACCTGCCCGCCGATCCGGACTCGACCACCCAGTATGTTCCTGCTGCGGCGGATAAACGGATTACGAATTCGCGCGGCAAGGCGAAAGGAGGAATGCGAGCCCAACTGGCAGCTTCACCTGTGATTCCCGATTGGCGAGCAGCGCAAGGCCGGTCCTTCACGTCATTCTTTGCGGAGCCGCCGTTCGTGGCTCGTCCTGAGAACCGGTTGGTGAATTATTGGATGATGCAAAAACGCTTTGCCTCGTTGCCGTATGTGGTTTTCGTCTCGGGACTGGCGTTTGTGCTATTGGCGTTGTTTGTGGTGATCACAGATATCGGCGGCATTCAGATTGGCGTGTTTCGCACGTTCGGCATGAATCCGTTAGCCGCTTATGTGTTACACAAACTGGTGCTGATGAATGTGGTCTTTCACGTCGTCCCCAAGAACTCCGCTGCCTGGCTGTATTGGAGCGGATTGTTTGTGTATTTGGCGGTCGTGTATCTCCTGGTGCGTGGTCTGGAGAAACAGGGCGTTTATATCCGGCTCTGAATTCGGCTGGAATCTGCCCTCTCGCGGGAACTACAGCGACTCTATCGCGGCAACACTTGCGTTCAGTTGGCTGACCGGACACCATAGAGGTTGCCATTTTGGCAATGACCATAAGTAACACTCGCCCTCCATCTCTGCCGAGGCACTTATAAGGAACAGATTCCGTGACCGATACGAATCCACAAAGCTCGTCGCGCCGTCATTTTTTGGGCAACATGGCACTGGGCGGTTCCGCCGCATTGACCGGACTGGCAGCCGGTTGTGCGAAACAAGACGAGCAAGCAAATGCCGGTGGGGCTGACGGGCAAAAACCGCTCAAGGCGGCCTTCTCCAATGCCGGGCTGCAAAGCACTTGGTGCGCGCTGGGCAAACAAACGGCCGAGTTGTGGGGCAAATTGCTGAACGTGGAAATCGAGTGGTTTGACGGCGAATTTGATCCGGAAAAACAACGCAATAAAATTGACCAGATCGTCGACCGCGACTGGGATTTTTGCTGCTTCCAAGCGGTCGCCATCGACGCCCTAGCGCCGCCGACTGAGATCCTCCGCGATCGCGGCATCCCGGTGATCTCCATGGACACCTTACTGGTGCCGATGGACAAAATGCGCAAGACCGGCGTCTGGACTCAAGTTTCTCCCGACCATATTTTCATGGCCGAATCGAGCACCAAACATCTGGTCGACAAAATCGGCGGCAAGGGCAAGGTGATTCATATTGGTGGCCTCAGCGCACATAGCGGCGCGCAGGACCGCAAAACCGGATTTGAAAATGTCGCTTCGCAACATTCTGACATCGAAGTCCTCGGCGGCGGCGTGGTTTGGTGCGATTGGAAAAAAGAAATGGCCCGCAACCAATTCGAGGCGCTGTTGGAACAAGAGCAAGAACCGATTGCCGGCGCGTTTTTTCATAGCGACGACATGGCGCTCGCCTGCGTGTCGGCCATTAAAAACACGATTCACAAGGACATGGTCATCACTGCGGTCGATGGGCAAAAAGAAGGCCTGCATGCGGTACGCGATGGCCAACTGGCCGGCACTACGGTCAACCCGGTCTGCCGCATCCACCGCACCGCTCTGACGCTGGGCCAGTTTTACGTTCGCAACAGCGAAAAAATGGACGAAGTCCCCCTCGAAGTCATCACGCCCGGACCCTTGGTCACGCAAGAAACTGGCAATCTAGAAACGATGCTCTACCTCGCCGACCCAGCGCATTGCCTCGTTTGATTTGTGTTTGACAAATCGCGCAGGCTCCCCCTGTAAGAACGATCGCCCCCAAACTTTTCTCCCTCTCCCTCTGGGAGAGGGCCGGGGTGAGGGCCGCACGACCCAAGACGTACCCAATCAAGACGCTCTACAAAAATGATCCGAACCGCCCCTCCGCTCCTGCAATGCACAGCCATCACCAAACGCTTTGGCGGTGAAACCGCGCTGGACGGCGTCGATTTTTCGCTGCAAGCCGGCGAGGTGCATGGTTTGGTCGGCAGCAATGGCGCGGGTAAAAGCACGTTGATGAAAATCCTGGCCGGTGCGTTGCCCGATCACGGGGGACAAGTCCTTCTCAATGGAAAACCAACAACGCTAGGAAATCCGCTTCAAGCGCAGCATGCGGGCATCGCGATGGTTTATCAAGAACTCTCCGGTGTGGGACAAATGTCCGTCGCCGAGAATCTGTTTCTCGGCCGCCAACCGACGACGCGGCTGGGACGCATCGACTGGAAATCCATGCGGCAGCAGGCGGCGGAGTATTTGGCAGAGATCGATATTCATGTCGACGTCCGCAGCCGACTAGACAGCCATCCATTGGTCATCCGGCAAATGGTGGAGATCGCTCGCGGATTGCACAGCGGCGCGCGGATATTGATTCTCGACGAACCGACCAGCGCGTTGAGCCCGCCCGAGACGCGGCGCTTGTTTGATTTGATTGCACAATTGAAACAGCGCGGCGTCGCAGTGATTTTTATCAGCCATTTCATCGAAGATGTGCTGGAAATCTGCGACCGCGTGACCGTCCTGCGTGACGGTCGCCGTGTGGAAACCGTCCGTTCCGAAGCTGTCGACAAGCATAGCCTGATTCACACCATGCTGGGGCATGCACTGAATCGCGCGGCAACGGCTTGCGAAACAGCTGTGACACTGCCGCCACAGACGGAGACACCGTTCGTCCTGATCAGTGAAAACTTGCAGCTTGCGGGCACATTCTCCGATGTGAACCTCCAAGTCGCCCCCGGTGAATGTTTGGGCCTGTATGGTTTCGTGGGAGCGGGACATCAGGAACTCGCGCACGTCATCGCCGGTGCCCGCAAACAGGATGAAGGCGCGATTCATTTCGATGGCTACCGTATGAAACCGGGAAACACGCATCGCGCGGTCCAAAAAGGAATCGTCCTCGTCGCAGCCGATCGGGGACAGACCTTAGTCGGGGGCGCGGAAATTTATAAAAATGCCACGTTGGCGCATTTGAAACGGATCGCCGATAAGTGGGTCACCTCGGGGCGAGAAATCACAGCAGTCAATCCGCTGATAAACCGCGTTGGCTGCAAGCCAGCGGCGCCACGCATGAAGGCGGGTGATTTGTCGGGTGGCAACCAACAAAAAGTGGTCCTCAGTAAATGGTTGCTGGGAGACGTGCGGGTTTTAGTCCTTGAGGAACCGACGCGAGGAATGGACGTCGGCGCCAAGGAGGAAATCATGCAACTAGTTGCCGAACTCAAACAACAGGGAACAGCAGTCATTCTCGCCTCAACCGAGCCGGAATTGCTGCTGGAGCACGCCGATCGCATCGCCGTCTTTCGCCGCGGCACACAAACGGCCGAATTCTCCGACTGCGAACTCGACAAAGCCACCCTAATGCGGCACGCTTGACCGGCAGATCGTCTCTTGCATTGGAATCAGATCCCCGCAGCAGTTACCATGAAGGCTGTGAGAAACTGCAGGAGAAATATGCTTGCTGCAGATGTTTACCTGCCAAGAACGCTCACCTTCATAAGACGTGGCTAGAACCAGTTTAAAACCCGGTTGTGCTTGCTCTCGAAACGTTTAGATCAGTGTCAGTGAGACGCGTCAGAGGGTTTTGAAACGACTTCTAAGGATGTTTGAGGATGCGGCTGTGAAACAAACCATTGCCTTGGGCCTGTTGCTAACTTTCTTGTCGCCATCGCTGGCTGCGGCGGACGATTGGCCGACGTACATGCACGACAATGCCCGGAGTGGCGTCTCGGGCGAAACGCTTAAACTTCCACTACAGCTGGAGTGGGATTATTCCACGCCTCTGCCGCCACAACCCGCCTGGCCCGATTCGGCCAAGTGGGATGGGTGGTCGAAAACCTACAATCTGAAAACCCGGCAAGTCTTTGACCGCGTCTACCATGTCGCCGTCGGCGACGGTGCGGTCTATTTCGGTTCATCGTCGAGCGACCAAGTCTATTGCTTGGATGCGGCCACGGGAAAAAAACGCTGGTCCTTTTTCACCGAAGGCCCTGTGCGACTCGCTCCGATGCTGCACGATGGACGGGTCTATTTTGGCAGCGACGATGGGTATGTGTACTGCGTGGAAGCGGCTGATGGGAAATTGGTTTGGAAGCACCGGCCCGGTCCGCATCCGCGACGGATTCCCGGCAACGGCCGCGTGATTTCTGTCTGGCCGGTCCGCGGGTCGTTAGTGTTACAGGACGGCCTGTTGCACGGTGCGGCGGGTATGTTTCCCTCCGAACAGGTCTACGTCTTCGCCCTGGACCCCGCCACCGGCGAGGAGGCTTGGAAAACCCCGCAAAGCGACCTACCGGTGCAAGGTTATTTGCTCGCGTCGTCGACGCGGTTGTATACGCCTTCGGGACGGAACAACCCAATTGTGTTTGATCGCGGCAATGGAAAACGGTTGCGGGTCGTGGAAGGGCAGGGGGGTACGTATGCTCTGCTGACCGGCAACCAAATTGTCTTTGGACCCGGCAAGACGGGTGAACTCGGATTAGTCGAAGGGGACCAACAAGATCAGTTGGCCCAGTTCGCCGGAAATCACATGATCGTCACGCCGAGCATGTCCTATCTGCATACGGACACGCATCTGAGTGGATTGGATCGTCCGCAATACTTGGCGCACTCCCGTGTACGAAAAGCTTTGATGGGCGAACACCGCGGTCATCGCGATGCTTTGAAAAAACTGGGAGCTGACGGGGACAAGGCGGAGATCAAAAAGCACAAAGCGGAAATGGCCCGGAACTCAACGCGGTTGCAAGAGGTCGCCGAAGACCTGAAAAAATGCATCCTCTACAATCAGCCGTGCGGCCAGTCGTTATCGTTGATTCTCGCCGGCGACATGCTGTTTGCCGGCGGCACGGGCGAGGTCGCTGCCTATGGGGGCGACAATGGAAAACAACTGTGGAAACACAAAGTCGACGGCAATGTTTACGGACTGGCTGTTGCCGGTGGACGGTTATTTGTGAGTACCGATACGGGGCGGATTTACTGTTTTCAAACGGCGCAATAATGCGGCGACTTGAGGCGGATGATTTCCCAAGACATAAGAGACGCATACTCAAATGCAAAATATCGCAACAAAATTAACCTACGCTCTGCTCTTCCTGGTTGGCCTGCCCAGCCTTGCCACCGCACAAGCGGCGAACAAAGCCGTGATGCATTGGTTGCTGCAGCCTGAATACGTCCAGCATGTGACCATCAAAGATGCCACCGGCGCGCATGCCGGGCAGATCAACGGCATTGTGACTCACTGGTATGGGAACAATCTCGCCGCATTGGAATTTGACGGCTTGCACAACCGGATCGTCGCCGAACCGGTGGAAAGCCTGTTAGCACCCCAAGCCCTGACGGTCTCTGCCTGGGTCATGATCGATAAACCGGCCGACCATGGCGGAATCGCCGGACTGATTCAAAAAGAGAAACCGTTCGCCACCGGTTGGCTGTTGGGTTATCAAGGTGATCAATTTACGTTTGCCGGCCCCGGCTCCACGGATAAGCCGCTCATCAGCCAGACAAAATTCCAACCCGGCCGCTGGTATCACGTCGCGGCCACCGATGACGGAAAAACACAAAAGCTGTTCGTCAACGGACAACAGGAAGCTTCCGCCGAGAGCCCCACAGAAAAGAACGCCGCTCTCCCCGGACAGCAATTCGTCATCGGAGCAGCGCGGGACGGAGAGCAGATTGTCCATTTGGACGGCATGATTCACGAAATCGCCGCTTATGACCGGCCGCTGGAGGCTGCAGCAATCCGAGGCCAGTACGATAGCAAGGCCACCGCGTTCCCCGCCCCGCTAGAAATCACAGTCGGTCCGCACGTTGAATTTCTTTCACGCACTGCCGCCGTCGTGGAGTGGGAAACCGCCCACCCTATGCCCTCGGTCGTTGCCTATGGTGTCGATAAACAACTGGGCCAGCGTGTCACCAACGCTCAACCGACGACTCAGCATCGCGTCACAATCGACGACATCGCGCCGGATTCCATCTACTCTTTTCAAATCCGCGGCACCAACAACGATCAAGAAACTGCGGGAAAAACGCATGTGTTTGACTCGCATTTCAATTACACATTACCGACGGTCGTTGACGATCAGTCCCCGTATCCGAACGACGAACTGACCGAATTGTATGAGTCGTTCGCCGAACGGATCCTCAAAGAAACCGGCGTCACGCAGGGGTACTGTTTGGTGTTGGGGGTTGAGCAAGGTCGCTTGGCGTACGAATTGGCCAAGCGGTCAAATCTGAAAATTGTCGCCGTCGACGATAATCCCGCCAACGCCGCCGCCGCCCGCGCTGCTCTGGGCGAGACACCCTATTATGGACTACGAATCAGCATCCACGAAGGGAGTCTCTCCGATTTACCGTATGGGGAATACTTCGCCAATTTGGTCGTCTCCGACAGCCTGCTGATGCGGGGCAAACTCGCTGCCGATCCTGGAGAAACCTATCGCGTACTCAGTCCGTCGGGAGGCACCGCCTATCTGGGGCAATCGGACAAGCGCCGGGTCACGGCCACCAAAACGGATTTGAAGAAATGGCTCAGCGAGGATCCCAACGATGAATCTCATATCGACGAAAATGGCGGCCTCTTTGCCTCGGTCCGTCGCGGCCCATTGACCGGCGCCGGGCAATGGACGCATCAATATGGACAAGCAGACAATGCCTCGTGCAGTCAAGACTTTCTCGTTCGGGGCAAGATGAACGTCCAATGGTGGGGCCGCCCCGGTCCCCGGCCGATGCCTGACCGCGGCCCCCGTAATCCTGCGCCGCTCTCGGCCGGGGGACGACTGTACATTCAAGGGGACCGCGTGCTGTTCAGTTTGAATGCTTATAACGGCACCGTCTTGTGGTCGAAACAGGTCCCGGCCGTCCGCCGCGCCAACATGCCGCGGGATTGCAGCAACATGGTCGCCGCTGACGATGCGCTCTACGTTGTCGAAGGGGATCATGTGCTCAAATTCGACGGCCAAACCGGCAAGCCGACTGTTGTGATGCAAATCCCCGCCAGCGATGATTCGGCACCCGTTGATTGGGGTTATCTGGCCTGCGTCGGCGACACGCTGCTCGGCTCCGCTCAAAAATCAGGGGCGGGGTATTTGGGAGATTTCGGAGAATGGTACGATAAAAGCGAGCCGACCTCGATTGCGAAAGTCACCAGTCGCCGGTTGTTTGCCCTCGACCGCAACACCGGAGCGGCGCAGTGGTATTATCAAGGCGGCGTGATCATCAACTCCACGCTCACGGTGGCCGACGGCCGTGTGTACTTTGTGGAAAGCCGTAATCCCGCCGCGCTGGACAGCACCGCGGGCCGCTTGGTCGATGAAGTGCAAACTGGGCAGTTCCTGGTCGCGGTGGACTTAAAAACCGGCGAAAAGTTGTGGGAGCAACCGACCGATCTCAGCGATGCCTCGCGGGTGATCTATCTGGTGCATACCGACGACACGTTGGCCGTGACGGGATCTTCAAATGGGAAATACCACATCTGGGCCTTCAACAACGAAGAGGGGAAACCGCTTTGGAAAGAATCGTTTGCCATGAAAAAGGACGATCACGGCGGCGCGATTCAACATCCCGTGGCGGTGGGCAGCACGCTTTACTGCGAATTGCGGGGCTACAATCTCCGCACCGGCAAACTGGAACGGACCGACCTGCCCCAGCGGCGCGGTTGCGGGACGATGGCGGCGTCGAATTACGCGTTCTTTTACCGACACCGTTTTCACGGCATGTGGGATTTGGAGACCAACACGCAAAGCGAGTTTCAAGGCATCCGTGGTGGCTGCTGGTTAGGCCAAATTCCCGCAGCGGGATTAATGCTCGCGCCTGAATCGAGCGCCGGATGTTCTTGCACCCATTCGATCCAAATTTCCGTGGGCTACATCCCATCGGCAATGACCAAACAAACGCCCGCCAGCAAATAATTCGATGTCCGTAACGAGTCGTCCATGAAACTTACAGATACCCTCCGTAAACGCAAACGACCGCTCATTGCGCTCGGTGTCTGGACTCTGTTACTGATCCTCCTGGCCGGCGTCGGCTGGGGAATCGTCCAAATCGCGGCCATCGCACTGTTGCTCGCGACTGTGCTAGGAACCGGTTGTTACGCCGTGTTCCGTATCATGTACAACATCAGCTAACCGTGTTGTGGGGCCGACGTAAAACGATTGGCTGGAGCAAGCAGCGACGCTCATCCACTCGCTGGCACGTCACAGGATTATGCACCGGCGGAAACTACGTCAGCATCGTCCAGCAGTGTGGCAAGGCTTTCCAAGATAGTATCTATTGGCGCGGTCTTGGGCAGCACGCAATCCCCCCCGCACGCCTGTGCTTGCTGGGCTTGATGGGGACGCACTGAGCCGATCAGCACCAAAACCCCTTTGTCGGGATGAGCATCATGAAAACGTTTCAAATCCTGCGCCGCACGATCGTCCCACACTGGGGCATCCCAAATGGCCGCTTGCCAAGGCACATCAGCGGCGGCGGTTTGAAAGTTCGCAGCGACTAACGCGTCATTCAGCCATGCTCGAATGGCAGGATCGGCTGAGGAGACGTGGACACTGCCCGTTTTATCGCGCCCCAGGTGTCCGATTGCCCCTGCGTGTTGCCGTTCAAAGACCTCTTCGATCGCGGCGGTTGCCGGCAAGGGGGGGCGTCCGGCAGCGGCGTCTTCCCAGACTCGGCGAATCAGTCCCGCTGATTCTGCCGCAGCGGTGCGCGTCGCCGGGGGCCACAAATCACGGTTACGGCCGTCGGACTCACACCAGGATCCGAAGCAGCAAAGAACGGTTGCTAGCGGAAACATCTCGAACAGATGCGAGATTTCGCCGCGGGTGAATTCATTGGGCCAAGTTTGGCAAACGATGACCAGATCCGGAAATGAACCACTGTTGGCGAGGACCGGTTCAATATCCGCAATCGCCTCAGCGCGAAACAACTGTTTCGTCGGCACGAGTATCGCCACGGTCTCAGCGACGCAATGCATTTCCGCGTGCTCGGCATTTCCGACCAGCAGGAGCGTCGGTAAGGGGCGTTCCATTCGCTGGTCACCTGTCACTGGTTTCATTATCCGCTGACATGTCACATCGAGGTAATGATTTCGACGTCAATCAGCAGGCCCAACGGAGTTTTGAAACGGGTTCATGCTCAAAGAAAACGAAACACCGACAGGGCTATTCATCGTCGCGCGAATTGGCATACCGGACACAAAGGAATCGCATGATATCGCGAGCGGAGACGATCCCAGTCGGCACACCGGCCGAGTCGACAATAGGCAGATGCCGATATCCACCAACGTCCATGGCATGCATGGCATAGGCGATGGAGTCGTTCTTGGTGATGGTTTCCGGGGAGGCGGTCATGTGATTTTCGAGACTTTCCGACATTTGCGAAACATCTTGGCTCACATCGTTCAGGACGTCGCGTTCGGTAAAGATACCGCCCACTTCCCCATTGGACTCGACAAGTACCGCACCGGTTTGATGCTTCAACATCAAGTCGATGGCTTCACGCACCGATGTCGTCGCCGGAACACAAACAGGCCGCTTCGCGCACAGGACGTCGACTGAATGTGCGATGATTCCCCGTTCGAGCGCATTGGTGAATTCTTCGCCATGAATCAGCGATGCCCCGCAACCTTCGCAGACATCGGCACCGGTGATATTATCGAACTGACAATCGGGGCAAATCATGGCATCGCACCCAGTGATGGAACGGAAAGTAGATCGCAAACCGCTGAACGGCTCAAACCGGGATTTTGGTTAGGTCACGGTCCAAGTATCGCCACTGTTGAAGAGGGCTTCCAGGTCGCCTTCGCCTTTGTCCTGAATCGCGGCGTCGACTTGGGCATTGACCCGATCGTCGTAGACCGGTTTTTCGACATCGCGAAAGACACCAACCGGTTCGGGGAATTCGGGATGTCGCATACGGGAAAGCAGAAACGCCAAACTTGGCTCTTCTGCTTTTTCATCGTGGAACAGCAGGTCGTCTTCGGAAATTCCCTTGCCGAGTTCGACAATCTCCGGCTTCATCTCATTGAGACGAATCCCTTTTTGACCATCTTTACCAAAGATCAACGGTTTGCCGTGCTCCAGGTAAATCAGGTTGTCTTCTTTGAGTTTCTTATCGGTGGCATATTCGAATGCACCGGGATTGAACACGTTGCAGTCTTGATAGACTTCGACGAATGCCGTCCCTTTGTGAGCAGCGGCGCGTTCCAGCGTATTGACCAACCCCTTAATGTCGACATCAACGGCCCGTGCAACGAAGGTCGCTTCGGAGCCGATGGCGACACACAACGGCGTCAAAGGGTTGTCGACCGAGCCCATCGGCGTACTTTTGGTTCGCGAACCGAGCGGGCTGGTGGGTGAGTATTGCCCCTTGGTCAGTCCGTAGATTTGGTTGTTGAACAGAATGATCTTCAGATCGATATTGCGACGGATGGCGTGCATCAAGTGATTGCCGCCGATCGACAGAGCGTCACCGTCGCCGGTAATGACCCACACACTCAGGTCCGGCCGGCTGACCTTCACACCGGTCGCCAGTGCGGGAGCACGTCCATGGATTCCGTGGAACCCATAGGTGTTCATGTAATAGGGGAACCGACTGGAACATCCAATTCCTGAAACGAAGACGAAGTTTTCTTTAGGAATGCCGAGTTTGGGCAAAACCTTCTTCATCTGCGCCAAGATGGAATAGTCCCCGCAACGGGGGCACCAGCGAAGTTCCTGATCACTCGCGAAATCTTTCGCGGTGAGAACCGGCAAAGCTGACGAATCAGTGCTCATTGGTCATTAAACTTTCTCAGACGCCTTATCCAGTAACAAACAATGTATGTGACCTCAATAAAGGTCAATCATCGGATAGACTTGTTAATAGTTGAGAATTTCGATTGTCCCGACTTAGGTATCCTGACAATCCGCCAATACTTCGTCGATCTTGGCTACCAACTCGCTCACCAAGAATGGTTTCCCCTGAATTTTATTATAGCCCACCGCATCAACTAGGAAATAACTGCGAATCAATAATCGCAGTTGTCCGGTGTTCAATTCAGGAATTAAAACTCTTTTGTATTTCGAAATCACCTCACCCAGATTGCGGGGCATGGGATTCAGGTATTGCAAATGTGCGAGCGCCACTGATTTACCGGCCCGCAGGCATTCTCGCACGGCGGTTCGTGTTGAGCCGTAAGTTCCGCCCCAGCTCAAAACCAGCACATCCCCCTGCTCGGGCCCTTCGACACTCTGCTCGGGGATGAAATTGGCGATGCCATCGACTTTTGCCTGCCGGGTTTTCACCATATGCTCATGGTTTTCCGGCGAGTAATCGACGTTGCCGGTGCCGTCGGATTTCTCTAAGCCACCAACGCGATGTTGCAATCCGGGTGTTCCCGGAATCGCCCAGGGACGCGTCAGCTTTTCATTGCGAGCATAAGGGAGAAATTTCTCCTCATCGCCGTTGGTCACCCCTTCGGGATGGACAATTTCGATCGGCCGCAATTCTGACATCTCTGGAATCCGCCACGGTTCGGCACCGTTGGCGATATAACCGTCGGTCAATAGGATCACCGGGGTCATGAACTCTGTCGCCAGGCGGAAGGCTTCTTGAGCCATCTTAAAGCAATCGGCCGGTGCCGAAGCCGCCACAACGGGCAACGGACAATCGCCGTTGCGACCGTACATGGCTAACATCAAGTCCGATTGCTCTGTTTTCGTGGGCAAGCCGGTACTCGGTCCGCCACGTTGGACGTTGATGATCACCATCGGCAATTCCGTCATCACGCCCAGGCCCATCGCCTCAGCTTTCAGACAAATCCCCGGCCCACTGCTCGCGGTCACGGCCAACTCACCGGAGTAGGCGGCACCGACCACCGCCGTCATCGCAGCGATCTCGTCTTCCACCTGGCAGGTGCGTACGCCAAAGTTTTTCAACTTCGAGAGTTCATGCAAGATATCGCTGGCGGGTGTAATCGGGTACCCGGCATAAAACAATTTCTTGCCCGACAATTTCGCAGCTGTTGCCAACCCGATTGCCGTCGCTTCGTTGCCGGTAATTTTGCGGTATTTGCCCGGCGGTAACTTAGCCGGCGGGACCTGATAATGGACGGTGAACGACTCGGTCGAGAAGCCATAGTTAGAACCCGCAGTAAGCGCGTTCATGTTGGCCTGAGCGATCGCCGGATTTTTGCCAAATTTGGTGGTGATCCAATCGGTCGTTGGCTTGGGGTCGCGGTCATACAACCAGAAGACCAAACCGAGCGCGAAAAAGTTCTTACAGCGGTCCGCGATTTTCAGCGATAGGCCCAATTCAGCCACGGAATCGCGCGTCAACCGCGTCATAGGAACTTTATGCACACGGAAGTTGGACAGTTCGACTTCGTTTTCCAACGGATTGTGGTCGTAATGCGCCTTTTGCAGGTTGCCTTTTTCAAAAGCATCCTCATTGACGATTAACGTCCCACCCCGCTTGAGATCCGCGATATTCGTTTTCAGCGCCGCCGGGTTCATGGCGACCAAGGTATCGACCTCGTCCCCCGGAGTGAAAATATCGTCGCTGGAAAAGCTAATCTGGAATCCGCTCACCCCACCCAGCGTTCCGGCAGGAGCCCGGATTTCCGCGGGAAAGTCAGGAAGCGTGACCACATCGTTGCCAAATACGGCGGACACGTTGGTTAACTGTGTTCCCGCCAATTGCATGCCGTCGCCGCTATCTCCGCAAAATCGAACAACTACTGTTTCGACCTCTTCAAGAGGCTTCTGCTCGGGGGACTCGGACGTGGCGGCGTCTGTCGCAGCCATTCGCTTTTCACTCCTATATTTGGGTTCTTCAAACCGACCGGAACGTTATGCCCAGCGGAAAGGGTTCATTGAGGACATCGTTTTGAAAACGCGTGAAATCGTGTCATGGAGGGAATCCAAAGCCATTCGTCACGCGCCTTCGCGGTCTGAAGTCGTTTGCTTGGACTGAGGGGACTGATTGTAAATCGCTGAGGGAAAGTGCTCGACGAAAAAATGCACAATGGTTTTCACGTCGATAATCCCGATCGGAGCGCCGTCTGCGTTGACTACGGGAATCCGACGGTACCCACCCTGATCCAGGTAACCGATGGCCGACATCAGTGCATCGCCCGAGGTGACCGTTTGGGGGTTGGCCGTCATGGCTTCGGCAATGGCATCATCCAGCGAGCGACCGTCGGCTAACCACCGCAGGAGGTCGCGCTCGGTAAAGACTCCGACCAAACGGTCGTTGTCACAGACCAGCGCCGAGCCGTGGCTATGGCTTCGCATTTGAGCGGCGGCAAAATGCACGCTGTCTTGCGGAGACAAGATCGGGACCGACTTGATCGCCAATTGGCCAATCCGCGTCGTCGTCAGAATTTCGCGTAAGTCCATCGATTCCAGCTTTCGCAGCGTGACTCCGAACGACAACCTACTGAATTGTAACGGGTTATGTCCAAAAATCCATGGGCAAGTCGCACACGGTTTGTCAATTTCGGTGTCAGCAGGTTATTGTTGCAATTTGGATCTTTTTAGGAAAGTCCGACTGAACAAAAAAACCCGATAACTTTGGCAATTTCCCCCATTTCCTCAAGGTAAGGATTTCGGGGTGCACACCAGCATGCCCGTCAAATTCACAATCAATCACGACTCATGACCAATTGCAATATGTACCAAAACAGCAAAGCGATTGCCGCGAACAGACTCAATGAAGCCGCGACGTATTGATCCGTGCGGTAGTGGTGCAAAACGTTGGATGTGCTGTATAGCACCATGCCGCTGCCCAGCACCACGCCAATTCCGGCAAACAATGTGACCGGCATGTTAAGCCCAAAAAACACGGATGCGCCAAAGGCCGCTAGCAGAGTGAATGACAACACGATTAACAGGGTGCGGAGAAACGAGAAATCCTTACCCGTGATAAAGACCACAGCGGTCAATACCGCGGTCGCTAACATCGTCAGCCCTGCGGCTGTGGGAATCACATCAGGACCGGCGGTCACTTGGGCGATGTACAGCAGCGGCACAAAGATGATTGCTTCGGCGACGGTGTAAAGCGCCAACCCAAGGTATTGCATACCGATCGACGTATCGCTGCGCGCCCAACGATCCGCAATCCAACTCACCGCAATAAAGGCAATCAACACAATAAACCATTGGCCGCCTTGAATCATGCGAATCATCGGCTCCAGGATGAACTGTGTATGCAGGAACACATACGTCAGTCCTATGAAGGCCAAAATCGCCAGCATCAGGTGGCTGTAGGTCAGCCGCAGAAATTTTGCGCGGGCATCATCCGCGGCATCGGCGGCAAACAGGTCGTTGACGTCGTAATGAGGGCGGGGGGCGAAATCATCGGATTGGTTCATGATTGTAGCCTTTGCACGGGTTACGCGGTTGACTGAAACTCCCGGCTCTGGGCGCCGAGATGGGAAAATTTTCAAGGTCAGTAATATCTTAGCTCGCTAACTCCGATCCTGTCTACAGGCAGTTTCCCGAATTCGGCGTTCTCGCCCGAACCGGACCGCACTTGAGGCAATTTCCTGAATCTGACATAGTTCCGCTGCGCGGGAGAGACAAGAACAATAACGTCATCCTGCGCGTGATTCAGGAAAACCCTCGAAATTGTCAGCTCGACACTCCCCACGTCGCGGGAAAAGGACGCCTGCCCGTTGTTGGACCCACCGTCACAAGCATTGCTCGAACGGCTGTACGAGAATCAAATCTGCACGCCGCGCGACCTCAATCGCTGCCGCAAGCAAGTACAACGCCTCACGCGCGATCTGCCGGCGTTTGACTCGGTGTGGATCGATGCGCTGTTGCAGGCCCGTATTCTTACGCCGTTTCAAGCCCGTTTGTTGGATTCCACTCCTCCCGGACAAATTGTCGTCGGGCCCTGTCTGTTGCTCGACCGCTTGGGTGGCGGGCAGCGGGGGGAGACTTTTTTAGCACAACACAAATCGAGCCGGCAAATCTGCGTGCTGAAAATCGTCGCGCCCCGTGACGGGTATTCCGTCGAGGAGTTTTCGGCGTTCGAATCAGTCATCGCGAGGATTGCCGACATCAGCCATCCCTGCCTCGTTGGACCGCAGGTGTGCGACCGCTTGGGTGATCGCATCGTGGTTGTCAGTCGACACATCGCCGGTCCGCATTTGGCGGAATTGCTCGTCCGCCGCGGCCGTTTCCCCGCTGACATCGTCTGGGAAATTGGACGGCAACTCCTGGACGGTCTCGCTACGTTACATGCCAACAGCCAGATGCATGGCGACATCCGCACGCACAACGTACGGCTCGCCCAATCAGGTGTGTCCGTTTTGGTCGATGCCGGTGTTCGACCGGTCGTGGAACGCGACCTCACCATCCACTCGGCGGCGGCACCGGAACGATTTGATGGGATCGCGCCGGAGTTGATCGGCACCGGTCGCAGCCATGCCCCGACCACCGATTTCTATGCACTGGGTTGCCTGCTCTGGCAACTGTTGGCCGGACGTCCGCCATTTCCGGGGGGCGACCCACTGGCGAAAATTGCCGCGCACCAAACCAGTACGGTTGCCGATGTGCGGGAATGGGCGCCCGATACGCCGCCAAAACTCGCCGAGGCCATCGCACAACTCACCGACCCCGACCCGACCAAACGCCCACAGTCAGCCGCAGAAGCCATTGACGTCTGGGGCAAACCGAGCCGTATGGCCCGCAGCAAAGTCTCAAGATTTGTCGCCGGCTTCCGCGGCCCAGCCCGCGCAACACGCGAAGGCCGCGCCGCCACGACGGTCGGACGTTGGGCACCGATGTTTGTGCTCGTGTTTTTACTGTCCGGATTAGCAACATTTTTATCCGACCAGGGCGCGCGGAACGCGATGCTAGCAATGGTCAACGACCTTGCTCCTTCACTAAATCAGTTGGAGGACAACAAGAATTCCAAGTCGCCCCCCGAGGCAAAGGCCGATCCACAGGAAACACCGACTGCTCGGCCGAAATACTTGGAACTGCCCGCAGCGCAGAACGGGATAATCGTACTCAACGCGCCCGGCCCCTACAGTATACGGCCGATTTCAGCAGTGGGGCCGTTAGTCATTCGTGGAACAGCAGGCACGCCGTCGGAAATCGTCATCGATTCGGCTCCCCTAAAAATCAGCGCCGAATCGATCCGCTTAGAAAACGTCCGTCTACGAAACATTGCCCCAGAAACAGGGCACGCCCCCGCTGGGTCGCTGGTTTTGCTGCAAACGGATCGGCTCGATGTCAACCGCTGTGAGTTTCACACACATGCGTTGGATTCGCTCCCGTCGGAAACAATCACCCCGGCAGCACGCCTCTCCATCAAACCGATCGCACTGGCATGGCGAAACCTCGGCACGTCGGCCGGTGGGATGATTCGGCTACGGGATACGCAGTTTGTGGGAGTCGGAACCGCACTGCATATGGCCAGCGCGCCGCAAAGCCTTCAAGCAAAAAATTGCCTGCGGTTGGGAGGCGGCACGATGTTTGTGCTCAACAGCCCTCCCCCGGCGGGAAGTCTGCTCACAGTCCAATTGAATTCGGTGACCTGTCGCGAGAGTGGTCCGTTGTGGAATTGGCGATTCTCAGACAAAAACCGCCGGCCGGGCAAAGTCCAAATCAATGCGACCAATTGCGTATTCCATGCGGCGGATCAACAGACCGCGCTGTTCGAATTCCTAGGCGACGACGTACGCAACGATTGGAGCGAACTTGTCTCTCTGAACGGCGTCGACACGATCATCCGGCCCCAAACGCGTCTCGTGACCTGGTTGAACCGGCAAACCGCGCAGCTCACTCCACTGGCCGACGAAATGTTGTACGTCGAAGGAGTCTTTGCGGTGCCGTATACATTTCGCGGAAACCTGACGAATCGCCCGGCTGACTCGGAACTGGACGAAATCAAAGCCAGTATTTCGCGGCGTTCCGAGGAATTACCCGGCTATCATGTTCGGTAATGCTCCGCCGCCAACTGCCTCGCAGCAAATCCAACGCGTGGAATCCAGGCTGTTGGTTTGCATTGGACACCGCCGGTGCGACATTCAATCTTGGTCCGCCTTAGAGACATTCGCCATCATGGCGAAACCGACGGGGCAGCGTTGAACCCGGTTCGTTTCGCTGGTAGGATCATCGCACACAATCGCATGTCGCGGATTGCCGCTACGTCACCTACGGCCTTGCCGGGCAGACCCTGATGAATTTCGTTACGGATACAGACAATTCGATTAAGAAACGCTGGACCAAACGACATCTATTGGGTTTGGAATACCTCTCGGCTGACGAAATCACGATGATTTTGGACCAAGCCGCCGAGTTCAAACGTCTCGCCGCGCAAGGTGAAACGAAACTCGGATTGCTCCGCGGAACGGTGGTCGCCAATCTGTTTTTCGAACCCTCGACCCGCACACGCACCAGTTTTGGCCTAGCTGCCAAACGGCTGAGCGCCGACATCGTTGAGTTCAGCGCGGCCGGCAGCAGTCTGGTCAAAGGCGAAACATTCATCGATACGGCCCGCAATATCGAAGCCATGGGGGTTGATCAAGTCGTCGTACGTCACAGCACGCCCGGCGCCCCGCATCTTCTCGCACAAAACTTGAACACCAGCGTCCTGAATGCCGGCGATGGCACGCATGAACATCCGACGCAAGCGCTGCTGGACATCTTTACCATTCGCGAACACCGCGGCACGTTGCAGGGATTGACCGTTGCACTCGTCGGCGACATTTCGCACAGCCGCGTCGCCCGGTCCAACATCTGGGGGCTGACCAAACTGGGAGCACGGGTCATCGTCTGCGGTCCGGCGACGTTGATTCCACAGCACGTGGAAAAACTGGGCGTCGAAGTCGCCACAGACCTCGACAAAATCCTGCCCGAACTCGATTGCATCAACTTGCTGCGTATTCAATTCGAACGTCAACGCAGCGGGTTGTTCCCTTCGATTGCCGAATACGCACATCTGTTCGGCATGAACGGCGAACGGTTGAAGACGGCCAAAGACGACGTGATGATTTTAGCTCCCGGCCCCATCAACCGCGGTGTGGAAATCACACCGGACGTGGCGGACGGTGGCCATTCAGTCATCCTCGACCAAGTGACCAACGGCCTGTTGATTCGTATGGCTTGCTTGTATCTTCTCAATCCCAAAAACAGCCCGTAACCGTGGGTTGAGCGGCTTAACTGACAACCGTCCCTCAACTTCTTCCACTGCGGGACGACCGGAGAAACGATAGCATGACAAGCACACGAATTCGCGGCGGCCGCGTGATCGATCCCAGCCAGGGAATCGATACCGTTGCGGATCTAGTTTTGCAGGATGGGAAGGTGGTCAGCATCGGCACATCGACTGCCGCTGCGGATGTCGAGATCGATGCCACCGACATGATCGTCTGCCCCGGCCTGATCGATATGCATGTCAGCCTCCGCGAACCCGGTTTCGAGGAAGATGAAACCATCGCCACCGGTGCCGCGGCGGCGCTGGCCGGAGGCATCACCAGCGTGGCCTGCATGCCCGACACTCAACCGGTTGTCGACAATCGAGCGGCCGCGGAATTCATCATCCTCCAAGCGGGACGGGCGGGTCTGGCCAATGTGTTTCCACTGGGGGCGGTGACCAAAGATTGTAACGGTGAGGAACTGGCCGAGATCGGCCAATTGGTCGAAGCAGGGGTCGTCGCCTTTTCGGATGCGACCCGGCCGTTGGCCAATGCCGAAATCATGCGCCGCGCACTGGAATATTGCGGCATGTTCAACCGTCCCATCTTCAATCATCCTGCCGTCCCTGAGCTGGTGCATGGCGGGGTGATGCATGAAGATTACGTCTCGACCGAATTGGGACTGCGAGGCATGCCGGCTGCTGCGGAAGATATTGCCGTCGGCCGCGATATCGCCTTGGCCAAAGTCACCGGCGGACGCGTGCACCTGCAAACGATTTCCAGTCTTGGCAGCATCGATCAAATCCGCCGCGCCAAAGCCGCCGGATTGCGCGTGACCGCTGAAATCACGCCGCACAACTTCACCCTCATGGACGACCGGCTGCGAACGTTCAACTCCAATTACAAAGTCGATCCGCCACTACGAACGGCTGACCACCTAGCTGCCTGCATCGAGGGGTTGCAGGATGGCACTATTGATGCGATCTGCTCAGACCACCAACCCTTTGCGCCGGAAAAGAAAAGCCGGGAGTTGAACCTCGTCCCGTTCGGCGCATCCGGTTTGGAAACCTTGCTGCCGATTTCCATCGCCAGTCTGATCGAACCGGGACACCTCGACTGGCCGCAGTTGATCGGAAAATTGACCAACGGTCCGGCGAAAATCCTCGGCATCCCCAAAGGGACCTTGGCAACCGGCGCCGATGCTGACGTGACGATCATCGACCCGCAAGTCGAGTGGACCATCGACGCGGCCCAGTTTCGCTCGCGCGGCCACAACACACCATTCGACGGCTGGAAAGTCCGCGGCCGCGCCCGGACTGTGCTAGTGGCCGGTGTTGTGGCATATGAGGTTTAGTGCTGGGCCAAGACAACCTCGGGACCAAGCATCACACAAAATCCGTTGTCGGAACGGCCAACCCATGCTGGATTGGCAACATCGCCCAGCCTGTTCTCCATAGCCGCATCGTGCCCGCTCGAGACAAGACCGGGTGACGCTACGGAATAAATCCCTGGCCATTAGTTTGCACCACTCATTCACGATGAGTGGCTTTTTTGACGACGCCAGTAGAAATACAGCCCCACGACCAAGATGACGACGACCAGATTGGAGAGCACCAACACGTTTCGGAAAATCCAGGGCCGACCCTGCTCTTTGCCTTCGGAATCTGCGGCAATATCACGCGCTTTCAGATCTCGATTGGGCACACGAACCAATTCCGTTCCATTCCACATTTGTGTACCATTCGGATTGTCCGCTGTGTCGGCAATCGCAGTCCCGGGTGGAAGGTTCATGGTGGCTACCGTAAATCGATCATCATCCACGTCCATATTGAATGTGGCAGATCGTATCGTGACCGTTTCCCCCGAAAACAGTTTGCCATCGTGAAGCTCTTGGTACTTGATGACCTCAGGAAACCAAATTCCTCCGGTCTCATACTGTTTCAATTCACAGTCAATCCTGAACAACCGCTCCTCCGCTCCTTTACGGGCCTGAAACTCCGCGCGGATGATGTTGTAACCACGATCAGGGTCAATCCACATCCGTGCCTGAAACCCATCGGTTCGTAGGTATTCTACCCGCGAAACTTCTCTTCCATCAATTTCCTCTGATTCGACAGTGACGCTTGTACGTTCAGGGTTTCCAACAAATGATTCAAGATGGCGCGAGTGAAGCATTCCCGTTACAGACGGATTTATTCCCAGCAAACGCGGATCGAAGAGTTGGGCGGTGCTCCCAGATTGCAAGTCCTCCGGAGCAATCCTGCTGACTGCCCAATTCTCGCCAGTTGTCTCGGGGTCGACGTGCGAAATAAGCCCTTCGGGGGTCAGGATCAATATTTCCTTGTAGGAGGCTACGTCACCATCGGTATTGCTCTGTGGACGGGAATGGGAATAATCAAACCGTAGTTTGTCATCCTCAAAGTCCACCAAATACCCCTTTTGTGTTGCTGGGCGCCCTTCGCGATCTGTTGTCACGGCAACGATGTCAAGTGTTCCGGACCGCAGTTCCCGGCGACCGGCAAGGACTTGGTTTTCCACGTCCGTAACCTTGACAGGTTCGGCCTGCAACATGCATGCCGTTGCCAAATACAAGAAGTTGACAATGTTCATTCCTTGGTCCTTTAACAATAAAACGAGCAACGCGGCTTATACTTGAGTCGAAGGACGAGTTGCTCAACGAGTTGTGTTCGTGAACGGCTTATGAGGCAAGCCACTATATGATCTCACTCTACTGTCTCGCACACCACACGAAATCCGATGTAGGGACTGCCAACCCACGGTGGATTGGCGACATAGACCTTACAGTTCGGACCCGTAGCCACCCAGTGCCAACCCCGGATGACTCGCAAATATCCAGCAGCGGGGCCGGGCGGATCGCGTTCTGAGGATCGATTGTAGTAGCCCTGTGCCCGGTAGTCTGCGACCCACTCGAAGACATTTCCACACATATCGTGCATGCCAAAAGCGTTTGGTGAATACGATCCGACCGGCATTGTGGAGACCGGCTGTGGCGGAGTCATTTTGCCGGCAATCTCGCCTGAATCATCTTGGGGATCCCACTCTTTGTTAAACGCGATTTCTCCCTGGGTCCCGGCGCGGCAACAATACTCCCATTCCGCTTCGGTCGGCAGTCGGTAACGACGGCTGGCCGCCTTCTCTTCGGGAAGATCCGACAACCGCTGACAGAACTTCGTTGCTTCGTCCCAGGAAACATTTTCCACAGGACACTGAAACGTATCGCTAATTGTGATCACATCTTTGAGTTGCCCTTCGAGCGCGTGCCCACTCGGATTGTACCCCATCACCGTTTGGAACTGTTGTTGCGTGACTTCACAGACTCCCATGTAAAAAGGTTTCGTAAGGGTCACTGGATGCGGAATGGCATCCGCCGGAAACGGGAGGAATTGATCTTTGTCAGGCACCCCCATTTCAAAGTCTCCGGCAGGCACCAACTGGAATTTCAGGCCTACGGAATTCGTGAACGCCTTCTGCTCAACAGCACCATCCAGCGATGTTTCGGCCGCAGAGCCGGAAGGGACCGCCTCGCCGTAGTCATAGTTGCCTTTGAGTTCTTGGGCATACGTGTCGGTGAAGATGTCGGGAGGGGAATCTCGGGCGTGCATCACGTGCCACAAGGTCGGTTCGACATTGTCGGAGACAAAGTGCACGGCTCCGCTCAACATCAGAACGTTGACACCACCAGCATGTTGGCTGCGAGCTGTGGCTTGGAAGTTTTCGTTACAATATGGGCAGACCGACATTTTTTCGTTAAACAGAACCTCCTCGCCAATTTGCTCGACTAACGTCGGGCCTCCAAGAATGTCATCCGCACGCCCGGTTTCTAATTGAAAGTTTGGGCCCCCATCATCCCCCGTCACGCCGTGTCCCCAGGTGATACTCCCCCCGATTTGACCGAATGCCCAAACGCCGCGCGGATCAATCGGAGCAATCCCGGCTCGAACCTCCTCAATCGCCACCATTGTTTCGGTTCCGTTGCGAATTTCGTCCAAAGCAAACGATTTGTTGATTCCAGCGATCCCGTTTCCATACCACTGAAACGCGCGCGTCTCTTCTGAAAAATGATATCCGTTTTCAGTCGGACCGGGATTAGAAAGTGTGCCAAATTGCGTGGGGACATATTCACTACCGCCATTGATCGCATAATTCCCCCGCGCAAAACTGACTGACTCGCCGCCAGCTAACATGAGTTGGTAGTGGTTATCAGGTCGATTGAAGGTATCCGCAGGACAGTGCATCGCCGTCAACTCAAAGGTGCGAGCGGCTGCGTTCAGCGGATCGACGACCGGCACCGTTCGATCAAACTGCGATGCCAATTCTTCTTCGCCAAGATACGGCAAGAGCAACTGCACCCAGTTTTCGCGGGTCACATGGACCGGTGTTGGGTCCTTGTGCGAAAAAAGTTCCGGGAGATCCAACCCTTCCGAACCCCACACCGCTGCCGGCGGTAGACAAGCGTATTGGTCGTGATAGGCATGCAGCGCCACGCCGAGGCGGCTGAGGTTGTTCGTGCAGGTATGATTTCGGGCCGCTTCGCGCGCATATTCGACGGCCGGCAGTCCCAGAAAAACAACGAGGTTGAGAACGACAAGAGCGACGATCACATCCCGCAGGCCCAATCCTGAACGTTCGTCGTTCGACATACTCAATCCTCAATCCCACTTACCTGCAGACAACGGGGCCGACGGTCAACCAGACTTAGACGTTCTCAAAACTGCGGCACGATCGTCGCCCCTTGATAGGTCACCAGCCCCACGAACACATCGGGCGACGTATTCTCGTTTACGAAATGCACTGAGCCGTCGCACAGTAACACATGCACGCCGCCGGGATGAAAACTGTACGTACCGCTTTCCGACTGATTGGTACAATTAATCGCACAGGCGGCCCCCCCGGACGTGCTGCCGGTGAACCAGTTTTCTGCATTCAAAACATCCGACCAACCGCCGCCGTTAGCAATGCCGCCATCGACCGCTTTGCCATTTTCGTACAACTGTGGCCGGCCCGCGATTTCCCACATCAAGGCGGTATTCGACTGGCCATCCAGTATGTGTTTGAAAGCCAGGTTGATGTGATTGTTGGAAAGCGCTCCCTCGCCCAAGAGCGTGGCTTGTTTGGGGGCTAAACTTTTGAGCGGATTGTTGACCCCCGAACTGGGGCCGTAGTCGTTTCCACCGTTGCGATATTCGATCGGCACGGCAATATCGTCCCAGATGACGGTGTCTGGATTGGCAACGCGCGGCGTCGACGGGCACGTAAACAGCGGCAGCGCCGTGGCAATCGCCGACCGATTGTCGGCCGTATATTTCGGCAATCCGATCGCCGTTAAATCCACGGGCGAAAAGCTGGGTGCATTGAAGTCGATGCGATTATAGATCGCCGAATGCTCAGTGTGCGGCAGCAGGAATTCCGCATAGGAATGAAAATTGATGTCGTCCTGCTCACCGGCCACACCCAAAAACTGTGGCAATTCCGAGGGTCCAGATCCATTTCTGACCGCCACATACACGGGTGGCAGTTGGTTGAATTGTTCGTGGTAACTATGAAAAGCAACACCCAACTGGTGCAGGTTGTTGCGACACTGCGTTCGCCGCGCGGCTTCCCGCGCGGACTGGACCGCCGGCAAAATCAGCGAGACCAGTAGCCCGATTATCGCGATGACCACCAGTAACTCAACAATACTAAACCCGCGGCGCTTCATTTGTTTGGTCCTCAACATCGTTTCCCGATGATCACTGCGAGCGACTCGCATTCAATGCCATCAACGCTTGATTCATGTACCTTTCAAACCGCTGTTCAATTTCTGGCGTGAACGCCTCCGCATCCTGCAGTCCCGGCAGCAGACAGTCGTTTCCCGCCCAGAGCAAATGCCGCCGAACGGGATGCTCCGCTGTAGCCCCCCGTTTTAACTTCCCGACAATCCGTTGCACCTCAGCCCGCGACTGCGTGGAGAAGGCGGCCCACTCCGCCTCACTTAATTCCGCTTGGCGGTGACGCAACAATTCATCGCGGATAGTCACGAATTGCTTGAGATAGGTTCTCTCCGCCTCATAAGGATTCATCATGCGGACGATGAAGAAATTGATTCCCAGCCACACGCCGATGATAACAACCACCCAAAGAAAACGAGGCCCCAACCGATCGGTGATTGCCTCGTAAATGTTTTCAAACCAGCTCGATTGCGGAGGTGAACTGGCAGATGCCGCGCTGCGGCGTTTTCCCGGCCGAGTCGCTTTGGCCAGTGCTTCGGCATTTCCTGTCCCCTCGGCGGCATCCAGATCAATCGCGCCCGCCTTGATCCAATGCCCTTCCAGCGTGCACTTGATATCATCGTCGCCGCCGAGATTACCGGTACGGATCAGCCCGAGGACTTCGGGAAACTCAAACGGCCCCCGATCCCCATCAGGCGATCGCACATACCATTTTTCAGCCATCGGTTGCGCTCCCGAACACCAAATGCTCTGTTGGCCGCTGAATGTATTGAAAATTTACTCGATTTGCCATCTCTCAGCCCTTTCGTACACTATATCAATTGAAACTGTGCAAACAAGAATTCTCCGGTGGAGCTATTGCCAGTCAAACAAGAGAACAAGGGGAAATTGATGCGCTCGCTCTCAAGACAAACCCTCTTAGGCGGGGCAACCCTCGCCATTATCGTTGCCGCCGTCGCGTTACAATTGTGGGGAGGTCCAGCGACCACACGATTCGTGATTATCCATTCCGACGACGCCGGCATGTGCCATGCGGTGAATCTCGCCACGATCGACTCGATGCAACACGGCATTGTTTCCTCGACCAGCATCATGACGTGTTGCGAGGGGTTTGATGAATTCGCCGAGTTCGCCAAGGCACATCCCGAATTCGATTATGGCGTGCATTTGACATTAACCTGTGAAAGCCCGTCCCTCGACTGGGGGCCGATCACGCCGATGGCGAAAGTCCCCAGTTTGGTTGACGCACGCGGCCGGTTCTGGCAGAGAGAATCTGACGTGGCGGCGCATGTGAAAGCCGATGAGGTCGACCGCGAACTCCGCGCTCAAATCGATCGAGCACTCAAGGCGGGCGTTCCGATTTCTCATCTCGACAACCACATGTGGACGCTGCTGACCCGGCCCGACCTGATGGCAATCTACGTCCAATTGAGCTTGGACTACGACCTGCCGATTCGCTATCGCAAGGTCGAAAAATTGCCGCTCGACCAGCGAGGCGCGTTCGCTGGCAATCTGCTCGTCGCCTATGCCGAAGAGGGCCGCCGACTGCAGCAGCACAATATGCCGATGTTCGATTTCGTCGAATCGAACAACTACGACGTCCCTCCCACCGAAAAACGCAACTACTTTTTACAGGCGCTGCGTGACTTGCCGCCCGGCGTCTCAGAGATCTTGGTACATTGCGCCTATGATCTAGAAGGCGAAGGCCAAGCCCCGCATGTCGAGCGCCGCGCCATGGATGCCGCTTTCTTCCAATCCGCTGAAGCCGCCGACACCATCCGCCGCTACGGAATTAAAATCATCGACTGGAAAGTGTTTCGCGACATGAAACAACGCGGTGAACTTCCTGACGAGGCTTAACCCGGTACGACCCGCGACAACGTCAAGAACCAACGCCGCTGTGCCAACCACATCGCAGCCAGCACAGCGGCAATTAGCATCAGCCACATGCTGTTGCCGCCGAGGGTGGGAATCAAGGCTAGGCAGATCATCAACAGCAGTGCGTTGCGGCCCATCGCGCATAACGGTGCGACGACAAACGTCCCGCCCCATTTGGCCAACAACCCGGCAAGCCCCACCACCGACAGGCTAGCTCCGCATGCGGCGACCGCAAATGTCGGCGTATTGATGTAGGCATTGACCGGCATCAACTCCCCCGCATAAAGCCCGGTATTTAAAGCAACTAGGCCGATCAACATCAATGCGAGACTGTCATCACGTTCGGCATTTCGACTGTGCAATAGATAACGTCCCAACAGCATCCCAAACAACGTGACTGCGATGGCAGGGAGCGTGGAAATCAAGCCTTGCGGATCCCAGGTCGAAAAATATAGCCGCCCCGGCAACCACAAGCGATCAGTATAAGCAGCCACATTCCCTTCAACACTGAAGTCGCCCACACCGTAGCCCGGCACATCGACCAGTTCGAAAACCAATCCGTATTCCAACAAGATCACCGCCGCTACCACAGCATGTGTCCGCCATCCGCTAAAGACGCCGAACAGTCCGGCAACGAGATAGCAGACGGCGATCCGTTGAAATATACCGGTCCAGCGCATCTCGGCCAACGACACAACCCGCAGCCATTCGCAAATCAGCCCGATAACAAACAACGCGGCTGCACGAATCACAATGCGCTTGACCAACGCCGTATTGCTTGCTTCATTCAAGCGGCGACGCTCAAGATCAAAGACCACCCCCGCCCCCGCCGCCACTAAGAAGGCCGGCAACATGAAGTCGTACAGCGTCATTCCATGCCAGATTGAAGGGGACAATTGATCGACCACTGCCAATCGCCACCCCGATTCCGGCAGCGAATACAACACCGGAGTCAGGGCAACCGCCACCCCCCACACCAACACCGCTGAGCCTCGCAACGCATCGATTGCATCAACACGCTGCACCTCAAGGGATGCATTGTCATCAGTCACCTCAGGCATGGTCTTTGAAGACTCCTTGGCCAACGAATCGGATTGCGAGATTCATCCAGAGATCCCTAACCTCGCGACCGGTGCAGCATACGGTCACAATGATCGGTTACGAGCATCACATCTTATCTCGCGGTGTCAACAACACTCAATTCAGACACATGATTTGTTGGCAGTTCATTGCCCATAGATCTCTGCAGCAACGACTGTAGAGGCCACCGGAAATAACAGGCAGAAGAACGCTGCAACGTATTTGCAGCAAGCAGATTGCGTAGGGGTGACCACTGGCATGCCAGTGGTGAAAAATTCCTGTCGCGCTCGCGCATTATGCTTGATGGAAGACAAAGCAAGGAGCAGGAGCAGGGCCATGAACAGAGCCGAAAACAGTGCAGCGATTTCCATCCGAGTCGGCGGCATATATACCGTGGATATTTGCGGCAAGAAGACGCAAGCGGAAGCTATCTTTCACTCACCCAAAAACCCGAATTTTTGGTACTTCGAGGCGGTCGATTCACGCCTACTATTTTTGGTTGCGATCGCAAACGTGTTCGACAACGCAAGCAAACCAGAATGATGCTGCTCGCCACACAACCACACGCATGGGCCAACTGAGTCGCGCCGGCTCGAGGTCCCTGGGCATCGGTGAAACATAGCAGGGGGGGCCGATCAATCTTACGGCCAACGTGAGCACAATTTCGATGCTGCGCTGTCCGTGAACCATGACGTCTGGCGCGACTTCCATGACGACACAGGAACTCTCAGCGCATCATGCAGGCTGAGGTAAGCCGAGTTCTATGAACCCGATTTTTTAGTCCATCTGGTCAGAATCTTGAGTGGTTTGTTTGCAGCACCAGGATTCACATGAAATTCATTCGCATCAATGGAAAAGCCATTACGCTGTACCTCGTATTGATGACTGCCAACAGGAAGTGTAAGCGACCCTTTGGCTAGACCTTTGATATCCACAGGCAGCCCATCAACATAGAGAGTCAAAGCCGTGTCCTCGGGATGATCGATTTGAAATTGGATTTCCCCTGCTGGCAATGCTGGGTTTGACGTTTGCCGCGAAGCCGCGTTCGAATCTTCAGGGAACCACCAAATGGCAAATAGGGACACCGCAGGCAAGATCAATAGCCCCACGACTCCCAGTACAACCATTGCTGATCCTGGAAATCGGCTATCCGATTTTGAGGTTTTTCGGCGGTTCGATGTTCCACCCGCCAATTGCAATGGTGCTTGCTTCTCGGCTGCAGCGCTGATCACATCAGTTGCTTCATCAGCGGCGTGGGTGACCGGCTCTCGGCAAAGGCTTTTTAGAAGTGAATCTTCTCCCTTCTCAAAAGCTGCAAGCGCCTGGGCAAACTCAGACATGGATGCGAAGCGATTCTCGCCCTTTTTTTGGATTGCTTTGAGACAGATGCGATCAAGTGCGGGCGGAATATCCGCACATCGGGATGAGGGAACCGGAGGCAAATCGTTTAAGACGCTGGCCAGCACCTGTGCGACATTTCCCTCAAATGGGATCGTTCTCGTCAGGAGTTCAAACAAGATCGCTCCCAACGAATAAATATCGCTTGCAGGCAGGACACCATCCTTATCCCCCGCGACCTGTTCAGGTGACATATAGGCGGGCGACCCTACGAGCATTCCATCGATGGTGATGCGGCTCTCTGCCAGCGGATTGTCAAAGGCGCGGGCCAATCCAAAATCCATAATGACTGGTTCGCCATCAGCACGGACAATCACATTGCCTGGCTTCAAATCCCGGTGCACGATCCGTGAGTCGTGCAATTGCTGCATGGTCTCAGCGACGATTCGTACAATACGAACAGCCTCCACCATGGGCATTGCTTCTTTCTCAATCGATGCCTCTAAGGTTAGCCCTTCAATATATTCCATTGCGAGGAAACACAGCCCATCCAACTCCCCGACATCATAAACTCGGCAGATGTGGGAGTGCGCGATTTGAGCGGCCAATTTGGCTTCTCGCATAAATCGTTCGCGGACTTTCACGTGATCCTGCACAAAAAAGTGCGGGATCTTTAGTGCCACTTTACGATCCAATTCGTTGTCCCAAGCCAAAAAGACTGAGCCCATCCCACCGGAACCAAGTTGATCAATAATCCGGTAACGACCAAACTGCTCAGGCAACCGGGCGGCCGTCCAATTCGACATCGTTTTTCGTAGCGTACGACTGACGACGGCCTGAATCGCTAATTGAATTTCAGAGTCTTCATGACTAGTGCCGCTTGCATTTGATGCGCGCAGCAAAGCCACCAGCGAATCCGAAGTACCATCCAATTCCTTGGCCATTGCCTCGCATCGCTCACATTGATCGATATGATCCGCCACAACATCAATTTGTTCCTCATCAAGCCGTCCCAGGACATAATCCAGCAGTCGTGTGCCGTCAGGGCAAGCTACAGTTCTCATATTGCATCCCCTTTCGAGGCGAGGGATTAATCAACAATGACGAAGAGATCGACCAATCGGTCGGTTCCAAGATTCTCGGCTACACGATTTCTTCGCCATTGAGACTGCTTTCAATTCCGAGAGAGATGTCCATTCCAATTCTGCCTATCCTTGCGCGGAAGCGTTACATCACATCCGATGCATCCTGCTCCAGTCCTGCACCCAGCCCGATGGCATCTATGATATACCAAGCTTGCTTGCAAATCGAGAATTGTCTGCCTGATTCAGGATCGCATGCCCTTGCACCATGCCCAAAGACTTTGCGAAGTCGTATTGTCTTGCCGAGCGTCTGCCACTTATTTGAGCAACGATCTTACCGCTGGGGTTTTCCCCAGCACAAGTGAAGTAAACTCCATGATGACATATTCAGTTCCCTGACGCGATCCCTGGTGAAAACGAATTGAGTGGTCCTGAGCCAATTTTCGCACTTAAAGTCTGTTGCTGGCCTAGTGTGAATCATTCAATACCCGAGAACAAAATAGGTATTTGTTCCCATTCGAATGCCCCTCCACACCCTCAATCCACAGTTCAACGACACCCATATAATTTTTCCAAAAACGCTTTTACAGAATCAGATCAAGAGGACTGTCACACACGCGCATTAATATTAGTGAGCGAAGAAACATTACCGCTCGTAATATGAAACATCCATAATTGCATTCAGTGCGACGAAGATGATTACGGAATGCAAGCCTGCTTTCTAGGTCAAACAGTTGCAATAAACGAAATTGCCATTCGTGCTCTCCACTCGCAGCTCCAGGGAATTCAGTGTGTGGCAACGTTGTTCCGTGCGATTACTCGCTATGGACAAACCCTTAGATTCCTCACCTGGGAGTACACGTTATGAAATTCCTTCTATCTGGCATTGCGCTAATTCCTTTTCTCATTCTCTTTGGGCACAGTGTCGCTGAGGAACCGATGGCTCCTGCAAAACTAGTTCCCGAAACAAGAACGCTAGACTTTGGTGAAGTTTGGGGGCAATCCAACTTCCATTGGCAAGTCAAAGTCCGCAATCCCAGTCCCCGCAGTATCCAAGTCAAAGAACTCAGTACGGCGTGCTCGTGCGTCGAAGCGAATCCGAAATCCTTTGTCGTCCCCCCGGGAGGGACAAAGAACATTGATGTCGTTCTGGATCTACGCGACAACGGCGTTCGGTTATCAGCAGATGAGGCGACAGGTCCGTACTCCTCATTTTCGGCCGCGATCAAACCTATTTATTCTGACATCGAAACGACGCCTGCGGACATATGGTACGTCACAGGAAACCTTCGGCATCCGTTCGACAATGTCCCGCGCGTTTGGGACATCGGTTCGGTGACGTGTGATTCCTCTGAGCAACCCACCGCAATCCTGCCGGTTGCCTGTGCTAGCGGCGTTTCACTCACTGGCATCCATTTTGATCAAGAGTGGGGTCATGCCACCGTTGCTAAAAGTCCTTCAAACAAAACGAGTCTCTTATTTTATCTCCGCAATCGCTCGCCTGGGCCTTTTGAGTTTCCGCTGCAACTGAGGGCTGAAACACGTGATGGAGTCGAACTCCCCCCCGTCTCGGTTCAGGTAACAGGGCGTGTCGTTGGTGATGTGGAAGTGTACCCAAGTGAGGTAGCGCTGGGGTTGCTTCGTCCAGGTCAAAATTCTGAAAACACCGTATTCATTCGGTCACGATCGGGACAAGCACTGTACGTCGATCAAGTCGTCTGCTCCGACGACCATATCGAGATTGCCCCTCCGCAGGATTCGGAAAATGAAAACGACGGCGAATTGGCTTACAAGGTCAAATCGACCTCCGGCAAGCAACCGGGAAATTATTCGACGATTGTTCATTTCGAAGTCCATACAGAAGACCAGGCGCCGGTCACCGTTTCATATCGCTTGACCTACACAGTCTGTGAAATCTCGCTTTGAACTATTCTCGACATCCCACTTTTTTTAATAACGGGAGATGCAACACATGATTCCTGTCGCTGGAGTGAGGGGACTTTATTCCACAGTAGCAGGCATGACCGCTGCGATTCTACTGACCGCAGTTTCAATCCAACCGGTCGTTGCTGAACAAGTCGATGCCCCAGCGTCTGGTGCTCTGACACATGAAAAAATCCTCAAAGTTTGGGAGGAGCGAGAACAGCGTGTGAAATCCGCTCGATTCGAATGGACAGAAATTCGCCTCATTACAGACGACCTGCTAATGCCGGGCGAGTCACGCGTCGAACCGGACGTCCCCCAATACAGCGTGAAATCGTCACTCAGTCTGAAAGAGAATCAGATTCGACACACCTTCCGAAAGGAGATCTGGCAGGTCGACGCACCTCGCGGCGAAAACAGTTTCGTCAGTGTCTCAAACGGCGAGACGGCCAAAGTATACCTGCCCCCCGGATATGTCACTGAGTATCCCCGAGGACATGCAAGCCAACAAGTTGGCAGCGACGAAGTCAATTCCACATATTTGAAGCCATTTCTATGGTGTTACCGGCCCTCGATGTCAAGTGTCTTAGTGGCACCGCTGGAGAAATTTGACATCACCCAGGAACGTGCTGCCTATCAAGACCGGGACTGCGTTGTGCTGCGGTATCAGCCAACACCGACCACAAAATTTGAACTTTGGCTCGATCCGTCTCGTGATTTTGTGATCGTTCGACAGCAATTCATTCGAGACGGTCTCGTCGCCAACCAATTAGACGTCGAGTATTTACCGGTCGACGAAACAAGGGTCTGGCTCCCTCAAGAGTGGCGTTTTGCCATGCTCGACAAGAAAGGGAAATCGTTACTCTCCATGAATGGAACCTTGACTCGTGCAGAAATTAATCCAACGCTGCCTGATGCTGATTTCGAATTCGAGTTTCCGCCCGGGACGTGGGTTCACGAAGACAAAGCGCACGAACATATTGTGATGGCCGATGGTAAGCAGCGAGCCGTTGCACTGGGAGAACGCGGGCTGCCTTACGAATCGCTGCTCTCCGGTACCGGACGTGTTTCCAAAAGTCGGTGGAAAAGGGTCTTGGTTCAGATCAACCTCTCCGTGGTCGTCTTTGTCTGCGTAGGCCTCGTTCTTCGCTGGAATCAATTGCGAAGTCACCGCTGAATTGACGCCTCTTTCGTCACGGATGCCGGTCCGGCTCGTCAGCGCGAAGCTCAATGCGCCAACGTAGGGTTTCATTCATTTGAATTCCTCACACCGCTGCCGGAATCAAACTTGTTTTGCAATCCCACGCTAGCCCCCGTATCTCCCGTCAGCTTGCACTTGAGAAAGAAGTAACTCGATGAGTAAGAACTCCCGTAGTCGACAACAAGTCGCACTAGTCATTGTCGCCGTCCTCTGTGGGCTAATGACGACCTGGAGTATTGCCCTTTCTGAAGAAACATGCAGTACGGCCAACTGCGTGAAATTCCTCCAATTCGGCACTGCAGACGATGTGTCTCAATATTGCCGCCGGTCACTCTTGACCGAAAAATGGGCATTCCCCGATGCTTGTTGTGCTCCTTCATCCAACCCCGACTGGTGCTCAACGCAAACGACAAACGCGCTTGGCTCATCGACACGAAAAATTATGGCAGCATGCACCCCGCTCTGTAGTTCCGGTAGCTGCGGAAGCGGCAACGTGCAGCCCTTTGCCACAAACATGTTTGTCGAATATGTAAACGCCACGCGTTATGAATGCAGAAATGAGACGGAATAAACTGGGCCGTTTACAATTTGGAATGCAATAAACTCAAGCCCAATAATTCCGGTCCAGCGTGCGATAGTTAATCGCCTCACTCAAATGCAGTGCGGTGATTTTATCGCTGCGGTCCAGGTCGGCGACCGTGCGGCTGACGCGGAGGATTTTGTCGTGGGCTCGGGCCGAGAGGCCCATTTCCTCCATGGCGGTTTTTAACAGCGTCTCCGCATCGGAATCGAGACGGCAGAATTTGCGGATTTGTCGCGGAGCCATCTTGCCGTTGGTCTTGATGCGGTACTCTCGAAAACGGGCTCCTTGAATTTCACGGGCCGCTTCGACCTGCTGCCGCATATCGCCACTGCCCGTGCCGGGGGCCATGTCCGAAAGTTCACGAAACGGCACCGACGGGACTTCGAGGTGAATGTCCACGCGATCTAAAAGTGGGCCGCTGATCTTGCCTAAATAGCGTTCGATTTGCAGGGGATTGCATTTGCACTGCCGCCTCGGGTCGCCGCGATAACCACAGGGACAGGGATTGAGCGCCGCCACCATCATCAAACTTGCCGGAAAGGTAATGCTGCCCATTGCGCGAGAAATCGTGACATTGCCGTCTTCCAACGGTTGCCGCAGGACTTCCAATGTCCGGCGATTGAATTCGGGCAGTTCGTCCAAAAACAAAATGCCGTTGTGTGCCAACGAAATCTCGCCCGGCGAGGGCGTGCTGCCGCCGCCAACTAAACCTGCTTCGCTGATCGTATGGTGCGGCGCGCGAAAGGGGCGCGTCATCATCAACGATTCCCCGGCATTCAAGCGGCCGACCGCACTATAGATTTGTGTGGTCTCCAAACTCTCTTCGGGGCTAAGTTGTGGCAAAATGGTTGGCAAACGCGAGGCTAATAACGTTTTTCCCGTCCCGGGTGATCCAAGCATCAGCAGGTGGTGGGAACCGGCCGCGGCGACTGTGACGGCGCGCTTGGCGAGTTCTTGGCCTTTGACATCCTGGTAGTCAATTTCATATTTGGCCAATTCGCTCAGCGCGCGTTCCCAACTGAATTGCGTGGGCTGGACGTCCAGTCGGTCGGAATAGAATCCCACTGCTTCAGCCAACGAGCCAACGGGAATCGCTTCGATCTCGCCAACAACGGCCGCTTCTTGGGCGTTCTCCACCGGCACAAGCAAGCCCCGCTTGCCCTGCGCACGAGCGGCGATGGCCATCGACAGGACCCCTTTGACCGGGCGAATCACCCCGTCGAGCGCCAACTCTCCGACAGCGGCGTATTCGTCGAACCGCTCGGACTGTAACTGACCACTGGCGGTCAACATGCCCAGGGCGATTGGCAAATCGAACGAGGCAGCATCCTTGGGAAGATCGGCCGGCGAAAGGTTAATCACGATGCGATCAATCGGCCGGTTGTATCCACTATTGACCAGCGCGCGTTCGATGCGATGCGTACTCTCCCGCACCGCTGCCTCGGCCAATCCAACGAGAATCGTCTTGGGCATCGCACCGGGGGAGATATCGACCTCCACCTCAATCGGCTCGGCGTTGATTCCCAACAGCGAATAGGTAAAGAGTTTAGCGAGCATAGAGCGTGCTTGCGGGAACGGTCAGGGAAGTTGTCTGAGACGCAATGTTCCCCATTGTGCCGAGAAACGACGCGGACCGCAAGCCAAAATGAACAAATGTACACAAACCTGGAGATCGCTGTCAGGCTTGAGGCGGTTGACGATGGGTTGGTATCGCGACGATTTGGTTTTGTCCACGAATCCGCACCCAACTGATGCCTTGAACAATCCATGTTCCAGCCGCAACCAAAAATGTATGACTGAAATACAAGCCGACTAACCAAAATAGGACGCGCGCGAGTTCAAGCGTGCCATGATGACCATTGCCAAACACGTCAAAAACAAATGACAAACCAACTAGGGCAAAGGAGCAAACGACGAGAAATGGCGGCATTAGAAACACGCATGCAAACCTAGCCAAATTCACACCACGGGCGAAGCCGACTGTCGGTGGCTTTGCATTTGCCTGCGATGAGTGATTCGCGAACAGGATCGCCGTCAATTTTATATAGACGTCTTCAAAGGACATGGCGATATACGCGCCTATAAGGGCGCCTATGACTCCGCCCATCATCATTGAGACTGAAAGGCTGCCATTACCTGTCCACGGGCTACACATCGCTCCAACCAGGCCGCAAAAGAAACTTCCTCCCAACAGTTTCTGAGCCGTTTGCCAATAATTGACGTTTGAATTCGTTGCGTCGGCCATTCTCCTAACTCCTCAATAGAGTCAAGCGGGGGGGAGCTAACGGTGATTTCTAATCGCAAATTGGATGGAGCGCAGTCGCAGCTAAAAATCCAGCCGTGTCCAGAAGATCTGTTGCCGGTCGCCGCGGCGGCGGTAGTCTTCGAGCATTGTTTCTAGGTCCGCCTCGGGGAAGTCGTTGTACCGCATGCGGTTTTTCATGTTCACGCGGAGGCGGCTGTCAAAATCGACAATATCGGGCGACAGCCAGACCGTATTGCGTTCCGCCCCGGATGAGATGCTGATTGTGTTGCCGGGTGAAATGTGGACCTTCAACGGCATGGCGCGCTTACCGCGGCGGCGGCGGTTCGTCCAATCGGTCACGCTGATGGTACTAGGGAGCCCCTGTGCTTCGAACCAATAGAAGCGGCCGTCGGTTTCCCGCATCGTTTTCATTTCGTAATCCCGCAGCGTGCGCGGACGAGTTTGCAAGGCCATCCACGTGAACAGCTTGTGGATCTCTTCATAAAAACCTTCGCGACCACGTCCGATGTATTCGACGTAGATCAGGTCATAGCCTTGCATCATCATCCGCATAAGCACGCCGGAATTCTCGTTGGGGACGTCGCGGTCCAATTCACCACCGATCACGTACAACGGCAGATGCTCGGCGTTGCTCCAATAGAATTGGCAGTTATTGCGAATCACGCCGCAAATAGGAATCACCCCGGCAAACATGTCGGGATGAGACAATCCAATATCAAACGCGGCGTCTCCTCCCATGCCGTGGCCGGATAGAAAAATTCGGTCGGAGTCGACTTGAAATCGGCGGCAGGCATCGTAGATCGCTTCGACCACACTGTGATGACTGTCAGAGGAGTAGGTGTGGGCAAACGCGCCAGTCGCCGCATACTCGGGGGCGATAACGATGTAACCGTGACGTTGAGCCTGTCCCGCTCGTTCGGCTGTACCGGCCCACCACTCGGCTTCTTGTTGCGTGGTTTTTCCCTGTTCGCGAAGAGCGACGATCATGGGATAGTTTTGGCCAGGGTGGTATTCAGGCGGCAGTATCACGGTGTAGTTCACAGCCGGTTCCTCCTCTTGGGCGGGAAGGGCGACTTCAAACGGCGCTCCCACGACGGCCTGGGGAGTTTTTACAGCGGAGGGGAGCAACGGTAGGATTCGCGCGATGCTGGCCGCATCGATTCCTTCCAGCTCATCCAACTCAACCAGGATTTCCTGTCGCCGATAAGCCTCAGCGGGAAGTACGGCCAAGTACTCCATGACCAACTCCCGCGCTTTCCACAACCGCAGCGCGCGGTCCAAGTCGGTCTCGGCGTAACTGCTGCCTACGACCATCCCGGAAATTGCTAGCGCCAATTGTTCATCAGCAGGCAGGCCACCATCTTTGGCATACAGAAAAAAGGACTCTAACCGGTCCATCGTGGAAATATTGAATTCTGCAATCAGCGAATCGGCAAGTTTGTTCACAGCCTCCGCGTGGTCTTTATTGCTTAAGTCATTGGGGAGTTCATGAATTTTGGTGACAAACAGTTCGCGCTGCTGCTTTTTATTTTCGTAGTCAGCCGTCATTTCGGTGACGTCACGTAGAATTGAACGGCTCACATCCTCGGAGGGAAATTTGAGCGTGCTCTGGTAAACGAGTTGGTGTTGCCCGGCGGCGCGTCGCAAGCTGAGTTCGTCGAGCAATTGCTTGGCCTGCATTTGCGTTAATTGCAAACGCACATCCTTCACGTTGTCGGCGAATTCGGGAAAATCCTTTTCAATTGCGACCAATTCCTGCTTGGCGTCGCGGTACATTTGGGCTTGCAAATAGAAACGGACGATGGCCATGCGGTGGTCGGGATCATCCGGCTTCGTCGCTTTTTCGAGGAGGGCCGCCAACGTTTTTCGAGGCAGGGAACTCGTGGCCATTCCCGAGTCCCATCGATGATTCATCCCTTCAAGTTTTAAGTAATCGGGACTGATTTCGGTAATCGCCTGAATCACCACACGTTCTTTGCCGCCGGCGTTGATCGTGATCTGCCGTCGGCCCCATTCGTCGAAGGGGGTCACCTTGAGGAACCGCCCGATCTGTTGAATGGCCACCGCGCCGCTACGGCCATGTTGCGGAAGTTTGAAGACCTGATTCTGCCCGCCCATCTGGTCCGCTACAAATTCAGCAACTTGCGTCCGCGGGACAAAGTAGCGAGCCAAACCGGTGTCGACCATTGTGACGTTATAAACCGTCGTCGGCCCCCGGTTTTTGCCTCCTCTGGGCCCCGTGCCGAGTCCGAAGAGCGGCGTCGAGCGACCTTCAAATCGGGTTCCGTTCTTGAGCGTGACTTCATCGGCAGCCAAATGCGAGAGGCAGACCCCGCACAATCCGGCGAGCACAATCACTCGCAGCGGGGTTGCGAGCGCGGTGAAACACGTCATCGACACACCTCTTTATCGTATGAATGCAAACAAGCGGGTCGAGCTACAAACCCGGGTCGCCAAGCCCTTGCCGGGGTGACTTTAGCAATCGCCTACTCTTATTGTGACCCGATGCCCAACGGCATCAAGTCTTTTTTCGGGGCTGGGAGACGAAATTATCTCAAATTCGCCGGCTAGTAACGTCGGACCGGGAGCCCGTATCACTTGATTTCGGCGGCCAATGCAACGAAGTCGAAGCGGTTTCGCCACAGCCGGAATTGCCGATGTAACCGGAACGCTCCAACAGCTGTCCCCACGACTTTTTCAGCAGATCAGTCGAATCTCGTTTCGAATTGATGGAGACCGACTCCAGCTGCCTATAAAAATAAATTGGGGAATGTTTCACGCAGGTAGGCTAATGCGTAGGGAAAGGCAAACCACAATGCGGCGATCACAGCGGCAATGATCGCCAAATACACAATCAACCCAGCTCCACCGAGCAAGGAATCACGGAAACGCCGCAGTCCACGCCAACGACGGTACCAGCGTTCCTCGCGGTCAATACGATCATACAAATGGTTGAATTGTTCTTGTTTTTGCGCGGCTCGTTTTTTGATGAGTTTTTGCTCGACGATTTCCAAGAATTCCGGAAACGATGCCAAGGGAGCATAGGCGGCGTCCGCCGAGGTTTTGCCTTTGGCGCGGGTGCTGATATTTCCCGCCTTGAGTTGTTGTTGCACCTGTGCTGTGCGGAGTTTGGAAACAATTTTTTTGCCTTGCGAATCGCGGTACTGCACGTACCACCATTCTCCCGAGGTGGACTTTTGACTGCCGGAAGTCACGGGACGCATAGACGACGAACTACTCGGCTTAACAGGCCGACGCCGTTCGCGTGGTTTCGGCGTTGCCGCACCTGGTGAGGGAGTCGGACTGGGCTGCGACGATGGGGCCGATGATCGCCGTGCACGCGGAGTATGCCGAGCGGATCGGGACGTCGATGGCGAGACAACCGCCTCTTCGGCAAAGCTGAGTGTCTCCACGTCCATTTGCAGGCTGTCGAGGTCGTTGATCAGATCAGTACAGGTTTGATAACGGTGACTGGGATCTTTCGCCAACGCTTTGTCGATGATCAAATCCAACCGCTCCGGAACAGCCGGATTGACCCGCCGCGCCGATTTGAAAATGCCGCGTTCCTTGGCCGTGATGATCTCCAGCGTCGAATCTCCCTCAAAGGGGTGCGCGCCGGTGACACAATAATAAAGCATGCACCCCAGGGCATAGATGTCGCTGCGGCCGTCGACATATTTGGCGTTACGCGCCTGTTCGGGCGGCATGTAATAGGGGGTGCCCAAACCTGTGCCGCTTTGCGTCATCGACATATCATCGTCGAGCGCCTTGGCTAACCCCAGATCGGCCACTTTCACGATCCCCGACTTTGTGACCAGCACGTTGTCCGGTTTGATATCGCGGTGAATGATGTTCAGTTCATGCGCGTGTTCCAATGCTTCGGCGCACCGGATTGCGACGTGTACCGCATCGCCGATCTCGATGCGCGCGAGTTTTTTCATCCAATCGTGCAGGCTCCGCCCGTCAATGAATTCCATCGCCACGTAGTGGATGCCATCCGCCTCGCCAACGGCATAACCGCGCACAACGTGAGGGTGATCCAACTTGGCCATGCTGCGGGCTTCTCGGTAAAACCTTTCGATGAAAGATTTCTTGGAAGCCAATTGCTTGGAAAGTGTTTTGAAAGCAACTTTTCGGTCCAGGCTGACCTGATGGGCTAAAAAGACTTCGCCCATTCCGCCTTTCCCCAACCGTTTGAGAAGCTTGAAGTCGCCGATTTGGGTGGACTTCTTTTTCTTGGGCGTTGGTTTGTCCGCCATTGCTGGGGCTGGCCGTTTGGATTTAGGTTTGTTGATCTTACGTGGCGTTTTCGCCTCGTCTTGCGCGTGATTCGTGTCGTCCAATGTCCGTTCAGCAGTCTGGCGAGCGGCGGCATCATGCGCCGCAGCCTCCGCATCCGATCGCCCGGAGCGTGAAGCGCGGTCTCCCGGTGCTCGGCGGCAATGATGATAATTTCGCATGAGTCCCTCACTCGACGACACTCATTGAACCGATCAAAAACGCGGCACCTTCCCCGCGCCGGAAGGCGATTCGAAAATGATAGACTCAGAAATGAACAACGGTCAAGATGATGTGTACCGCGACGTGAAAAGATTGACCTCGCCCATTATCATGGTTTCGCCGATGCGTTGCAAACGATTTTGACGGCGGATCACCATTTCGGAACCAGGTTTTCGATTTGTTTACCTGTCTCCCCTCAATTGATCCGCCCCTTTTCGTTGTTTTTACGATACACTGCAACCATTTTTTCAGCTGCTGCAGAATCCTCCGCCCAGCAGATTCTGTTATATTCGCAACTTCAAATAGTCCTCTGTCCACCAACGACTACGCCCACAATGGGAGAATGCACGCTATGCCGGCCACGAGCCCGCTCACTGACGAACAAAAACGAATCGTCACCTCCTGCCTGATGGTCCTGGCGGCAGTCGCCATTGCCGGTGTGTTGATTTTTACGCGGTCGGTGATGGTCCCCTTTGTGATCGCGATCTTTATCGTTTCGATCGTTTCGCCAATTGTGGACTACCAAGTGATTCGCCTCAAATTTCCGCGTTCAATCGCTGTCACGGTTGCCCTGTTGCTTGTGTTGGCGTTTGTCTCGATCTTTAGCCTGTTTGTCTTTGGCGCTGTCCAGCGCGTCGGCACCGCTGCCTCGAACTACAGCAGCACCGTCGAAGGTCTCGGCCAGGAATTTGGGAACAATATTGCCGAGATGTTTGGGATCGAAGAACGGCGTGTCACGCAAATCATCAACGGGTTGGCTGCCGATGTGGCGAAAAGTATTCCAAACATGGCCCAGCGCACTGCTGGAACCGCTGTCGATGTGCTCTCGTCAGGATTCTTTGTGTTGATCTTTGTGATCTTTCTCTTAGCAGGCCGCAATCCACACGTCATTCGCAAAGGTATCTATGCCGAAATTGACCAGAAGATCCGCGCGTACATTTCCACCAAAGTTGCCCTATCGGCTTTCACTGGGATTGTCGTCTGGGGCATTCTGGAATACTACGAACTGAAGTTCGCCGGCATCTTTGGTTTATTGGCCTTCATGCTGAATTTCATCCCCTCGATCGGCTCAGTGATTGCTACGCTGCTGCCGATCCCCGTGGCCTTCGTGCAATTTCGAGCCACCGAAGACCCACACCCACTCGAATGGGCCTCCCTTCTAGGCGTCATCCTCTGGCCCGGTCTAGTGCAAATGCTGGTGGGCAACGTGGTCGAACCCAAATTGATGGGCCGTGGCTTAGAACTGCACCCGGTAACCGTCGTGCTCATGCTGGCATTCTGGGGCTTGCTCTGGGGGGCGATTGGCGCGATCTTGGCCGTGCCGATGACCGCTGTGCTGCGAATCGTGCTCATGCGGTTCGATGCGGGCAAACCGATCGGCCGCCTCTTGGCGGGCGAGTTACCCGGCTCGACGCTGACCGAGAATGCCTAACACACCGTGACAAAACGGATCGCCAACGTTGCCGGTCAATTCGACCGCAGTCGCGGGTCGGTGGCGTGCTGCAAACCTTCGCCGATGAGGTTATAGGCCAACACAGCCAGAAAAATAGCCATACCGGGATAGAAGGTCATCCACCACATATCGAGATTGTTTCGCCCGGTCTGCAACATCGTGCCCCAACTCGGATTAGGGGGCGGAGTGCCGAACCCTAAAAAGCTCAGCCCCGCTTCGATAAGAATCGCTGAGGCGATCCCGAACGAAATGGGCACCAACACCGGTGCCATGGCATTGGGCAGAATGTGCCGGAAGACAATCCGCAACGGCTTGTAACCCATGGCCCGCGCCGCGGAGACAAATTCGGTCTGTTTGAGTTTCAAAAATTCCGCGCGCGTCAATCGCGCAATGCCCGTCCAACCGGTGCAGCCAATCACGGCCATGACATGCCAAATCGTCGGGCGATCAATGATGGCAATCAGCGCCAGAATCAACACCAACGTCGGCACGCACATGACAACCTCGATGAGCCGACTGACAATCATGTCGGTCCAGCCTCCCAGATAGCCGGCCAATGCGCCGACGGTGATTCCGATGGTGGAAGCAATCCCCATCGAAACAAATCCCACCAACAGTGCAATCGTCGTCCCGTGCACCATCTGAGCGAAGATATCCACGCCGCGGGTGTCGGTGCCGAAAATGTTGTATCGATTCGGCGTCCCTTTATCGCGCGACGGATTTTCCGGCTGCCCGGGCATTTCCCCTTCACGGATCCGACGAAACGGATCTTGATAAACCAACGGCCAAATGGCCCAACTGAGGGGATCTTTTTCTTTCAAGTTGACGGGATACCGTTTACGAAAGCGATCCTTTTGAAAGACCGGGTTCTCCCAAGTGTTTTTGAAATACCCCATCGCCGGGAAATAGATGTGTCCCTTGTATTTGCAGACAATCGGTTTGGTGCCGGCGATCGCCGGGGCAAACAGCGCAACGAAGGCCATAAAGCAGACGAAATAAAACGCCGCCATCGACGTTCCCCGGCGACGGAAACGGGACCAGGCCTCTCTCCAAAATCCAACCGATTTGGAAACCTTGATTTCCGGTGGCATTGACGTCGGTTCACTCATGGAAACGCAATTGTGCTCAAAAAAATGAAATTGAAGCCGTTTAGTTCAACCGAATCCGCGGATCGACAACCGCGTACAAGATGTCAGCCAATAATTGTCCGGCCAATGTGAGAATCGCGAACATCAAAGTCAATCCCATAATCAGAGGATAGTCCCGTGATGTCAGCGACAGGAAATACAACTGGCCCATGCCGGGCCATTGAAAAATTCGTTCGAGGATCACCGCTCCACCCAACAGTCCCGGCAATGTCATGCCAATCATCGTGACCAGCGGAATCAATGTGTTGCGAAAGGCATGATGCAACACAATCGATGAGGGGCCGACTCCTTTGGCTTTGGCGGTGCGGACGTAATCTTGTCGAATGACCTCTTGCATGTTGGCGTTGATAAATCGCGAATAGTAGGCGAGCGAACCGTAGGTGTAACAAATGATCGGCATCAGCGCATGCATCATAATGTCTTTGGCTTTGCCGAACGTGTCCAGCGTGTCATACGTCTCCGTAGTCGTCATGCCATACAACGGCAGCCAGCCCAATTTGACGGAGAGATAAATCTGCAAAAACAAAGCCGCCACGAACGCCGGAAACGAGTACAGCATGTAGAGCGAGATGCTCATCACCCGTTCGTCCATTTTGCCGATGCGGACCGCTCCGACCAGCCCCATCGGGATGGACAACATATAGGCCAGCAGCAGCGAACTGATGGAGAGGATCAGCGTCGGCGCCACGTGCTCCCCGATCACCGTCGTCACCGGTTTTTTCCACGACAGCGACCGCCCCAGATCTCCCTGCACCAAATTGCCCACCCATTGCACATAGGCTTGCGGCCAGGGTTTGTCGAGACCGTAGGACTTTTTCATCCGCTCATACTCGAGCGGGCTGATGACTTTGCTGGGATCGACCATGGAGAGGTCCATCGTCAATGGATCGCCCGGCATGTTGCGGATCAACGCAAAAATGATGAACGTGATCAGCACCAACGTGAGGGCACCCAGCAGCAGCCGTCGGATGATGTAGCTTACCATACAACTTTCAGGGGACGATAATCTTTGACCGAAGAGAAACAGGGATTCAGAGCACAGGCAAGTTGCGCGGGCTCAATGCATGGCTGGTTTATAGATGCTGCCGAAACCCGGCCCGTAGTTATACGGACCCCGTGGGCTAAAGCTATAGCCTCGCAATTTCTTGTTGAACCCGTAGAACGAATTGCGGTAGTACAGCCAAGTGTAGGGCTGGTCCTCCCACAAGATCTTGTGAATCTTGGCGTAGATCGCCGCACGTTTTTCAGGGTCGAACTCCCGTTTGCCCTCTTCGAAAAGCTTGTCGATTTCCTTGTTGGCATAACTGCCGTAGTTCCGGCCGTTTTTGATGGCGTTTGTCGTCCAAATGTTGCTGCTCGTATCCGGATCGGCGCCGGTTCCCCAGCCGGCAAACGCAGCTTGGTAATCGTGCTTGAACATTTTTTCCATCAACACGGGAAACTCCAACGGCCGGACGTGACAAATGATCCCCAACTGATCCAAGTTCTCCTTGAGCAGTGTGCACATATCGATCCGTTCTTGTGCAGTCGCACACAAGATCGTGAACTCAAACTTCTGCAGCTTTCCGCCAATCATCTTGTCGCGGATCCCATCCCCATCGTTGTCGACCCAACCGGCCTCCTCCAACAAGTCTTCGGCCTTGTCGAAGTCTTGTTTGTACGGCGTAAGTTTTTCCTTGGGATACATCTTGGAATCGGGGTGAAACGGTCCCAGGCAGGGAGTGTTCAGGCCATAGAGCAGTGTGTTGAGCAATTCTTCGTGGTCGAACGCATAGGACATCGCCTTCCGCACACGTTTATCACTAAAGAAAGGCGTCTTCGTATTCCAGTTGAAGTGAAAGCTGACCCATTCCACGCCGGTGACTTTTGTATTGTGCTTATAAAAATCATCACCGTCGGTTTGCGTCATCCACAACTCGGGCAACAGTTCCATCTCTTCGATTTCGCCGTTCTTGAGCGCCAAAATAGCTGTGTTCGATTCTTCCAAAATCCGGAAACGAATTTCCTTGAAGTACGGCTTGGGGCGAACCTGCTTGCCTTTGTACATATAGTATTCTTCGCGGCGGGTCAGGACGATTTCCTGTTTGGGCTTGCGGTCGGAAATCACGTACGGTCCGCCGGTCACCGGCGCGTTTTCATGTTTCACATGATGCTTGCTATCTTGCAGCGTGTAATCTTCGTGCAACGACTCATCATAGATGTGCTTGGGGATTACGCTGAAGTTCAAATTCCATGTGTTGGTTGCCAGCGGCTCTTTGTGAAAATAGACCAGCGTCTGATCGTCATACGCCTCGATCCAACGAATTTGATCCGTTCCTGACCGTTGAGCGGGGACCGGTACTTTGGGGTTCATGATGGTTTGGAACGAAAACACGACGTCATGGGCAGTGATCGGCACGCCGTCGGACCAAACGAGGTCGTCGCGCATCACGACTTTGTCGTACTTCCCATCCTCGCTGGAATGCCACGACTTGACGGTGTCAGAGGAGGCCAACGGGTTGAAATCCCAATCGAAACCAAACAGACCAAAGCCTGTCAGTCCCGTGACATTGAATTCAATCGTAGAACTGACCAGCAAGGGATTCGTCGTTTTGACATCCCCGGTAGCACGGCGATAAATAGACGCGTCCCAATCGACATCGGAGTCCGATTCCGGCAGACGTCCCAAGGCGCTCAAGATTTTGGCGTTGTCTTCTTTGGATTTGTTCTTCAACGCCAGTGCTTCTTCGGTCGTGGCCAAGACTTCTTCATTGGCCTGCCGCAGTCGCAATAACTCCAGCGTGTCCAGCACCGGGCGCTCGACCCATTTGACCTTGGCGTCGAGTTCTTCCAGCGGCGGGGCATCGAACGGATGAAGCAGGATTTCCGGTTCAGCTTCGGTCTCAGTTGCTGTCGTGTCACCGGTGGTTGAAGCGGAATCGTCATCGCCACCCCAACAGCCGACTAAGCACATCGAGCAAACCGTAAACGCAAACAGCCACCCCAGGGAAAATCGTGAAAGCCTACTCATGCCTGCCAATCCTTTATCTACGCGGGATTCACCGCAACACGCGTCAATTCTGCGAGGTGCGGGTCGATCTCTCCATCCGGTCATTTGTTTTGAGACCGGCAACCAGTCTGGATTCTGGCAGAGACGTGGGATTCGGGCAACCCTAGAATCTAGGGAACTTGTAACGGCCACCAGACGGCCACAATCTGCATGATAAAAAGTGGATTCTCCACCGATTCATCCACCCACTCGCCCCCAACCGCGACAAGGAATCCGTATTGCCACTGCCCCACACATTTGCCGCACACCGTCCCTGGAGTGCCGAAACCACCCTCGACTTGAGCAAACACCCCCTACTGGATAACGCCTGGAAAAATTCGCAACGACTCTTGCAGCAGATCAGCGACCAACTGCGTGCGGCCGCACTGGATCCGCGGATTCTCACCGTGGCAGCCTCCGGCTCCTTAGGCCGCATGGAAGCAGTCGCCGGTTCCGACGCGGATTTGATCGTAGTGTTGAGCAACGAAATCACCACCGATTCGCCACAAGCCCAACAGGCCTGTGATTCTATCTGGGAGGCATTGGAAGCATTGCAGCTCCCCCACTCGCGGCGCGGCGGAATTTTTTCCATCCCCACCACGCCCGCCGCCCTCTGCAACGTCGACGCCCGTGGAAAAATTGACGAGGACATTCCCACGTTCGGAAAACGATTTCAATTGTTCTGCGACGCACAGCCAGTTTACGGCACGGTTGCCTATGAGCAATTGCTGTCTGATGTGATCCGCTGGTATACGGCAGCCACGCCGGGGGATGCCACAATTGCCTGGTGGCGGTATTTGTTGAATGATCTCCTACGGTATTACCGTTCGATGTGCGTCGCCGCTCAGTGGGATCAGTCGCACGGCGCTGGTTTTCAACGGATGCGCAACTTCAAACACGCCCATAGCCGCACGGTGATGTATGCGGCGATGTTGTGTCTGTTGGGAGAATGCAGCAGCGTTCAGCAAAACCCACTACAACAATTTCAGGCAATGTTGCGTCTCACGCCGCTGGAGCGATTGGCTTGGTCCTGCCCGTCAGCCCAAGAAGCCGACATGGCGGCGATCGCGACGATCTATGCCCGCTATCTGGAAAAGTTAGACGCCCTGACGTTTCGGCAATCGCTATTGGACGACAACCTCACCGAAGCTCATACCGCTGAGTGGACGCGATCAGGTCACGATTTGCGCAACGCGTTGTCTCGATTCCTTGATGAGCAACGGCAACAGTGGGACCCAGATTTTGCCACCGCATTGTGGCTATAGTGCACTGGGACTTTAGATCGCACACGCACCGTCAGCCATCGGTCCGTTTGGACACCATCGTAATGTGCCGCGCCTGCGCTGGATCAGTGTCGGGATAATCGTGGCGAAAGTGGACGCCGCGACTTTCGGTGCGCTGCCGGGCGGCTGCGATCATCAATTTGGCAGCGAGCATCATGTTTTGCAGTTCCCAACCCTCGGGAGAGGCAAACTCGCGACTGGCGACGTAGCGGTTCCAAAACTCGACGTTTTGTCCCGCTTCGTTTAAGTCGGAGTCATCGCGCTGGATGCCCACCTTACGCCACATTTCGCTGGTGAGCGAATTGCGGAGGTCCTTTAGATCGAGTTGATCCGTGTCATCGACGCTAACCGTCGGCCAATCGCTTTCCAACGGCAGTGCGCGGTATTGATCGGGAATCTCCGCGGCTTCGGCCGCCGCTCCGTGTCCCGCCAACCGACCGTAGACCACCCCTTCCAACAGGCTGTTCGACGCCAAGCGATTCGCACCGTGCAGTCCTGTGGAGGTGACTTCGCCAGCGGCCCATAGCCCCGGCAGTGTCGTTCGGGCATCTCGGTCGACGGTCACACCTCCGACCATGTAATGCGCGCCAGGGCGGACGGGAATCAGATCGTGAGCGATGTTCAACCCAAATTCCGCACAGACATCGCCGATATGGGGGAACCGCTCTTTGATCAGTTCCGGCGGCAAATGCGTGAGGTCGAGAAATACGTTGGGATGTTTGGTCTTTTTCATCTGCAGCGTAATCGCCTGGCTGACGACATCCCGCGGCGCCAGTTCCAACCGATCATCGTAGTCGGCCATAAAACGATGCCCGGTCGCGTCGCGCAAGTAGGCGCCTTCTCCA